>CAMBTR010000001.1 GCA_945870885.1 Chryseobacterium gleum
CCGATCCTCAAGCCAGGCATGATTTTTACGATCGAGCCGATGATAAATGCGGGTAAGGCTAGAGCGAAAGTGGATAGGAAAGATGGTTGGACAGCCAGAACGATTGACGGGAAATTGAGTGCGCAATTTGAACATACCATTCTGATTACAGAAACTGGGTATGAAGCGCTAACCGATGTTTATCACGAGTTCTGATGAGGGTTTTACCAATTCATACTGGAAACTTCAAATTGGATGGCGGTGCCATGTTTGGCGTTGTCCCAAAAGTGATCTGGAATAAACTTGTACCGGCAAATGAGAATAATCTTTGTAATTGGTCGATGCGATGCTTGCTCGTAGAAATTGAAGACAGGAAAATATTGATCGATACGGGCATCGGTAACAAGCAAAGTGAAAAGTTTTATGGGCATTACGATTTAAATGGCGAGGATAGTTTGATGGGTTCTCTCTCGTCCCACGGTATTTCGGCCGATCAAATTACCGATGTTTTGCTCACGCATTTACACTTTGATCACTGTGGCGGTGCGATAATCAAGCGAGATGATGCGTTGATACCTCAATTTCCCAATGCAATCTACCATCTAACAGAATCCCATTGGAATCATGCAAATAATCCCAACGACAGAGAACGGGCTTCTTTCTTACCTGAGAATTTTCTGCTTTTGAAAGAACTGGGACTTTTGAATTTCGTTATCGAGGGTGATATGATTGCGGATTGCATCGAAATAAAAGTATTCAATGGTCACACTTTTGGTATGATCGCACCAATTATTCATTGGGGTGCAACAAAATTGATGTACATGGCCGATTTGATTCCAGCAGCGGCACATATTCCCGTGAATTATGTAATGGGCTACGATATTCAACCCTTGATAACGATGGAGGAAAAGAAATCACTACTTCCTTGGCTAGAATCAGAGCAAGTGTGGCTCATTTTTGAGCACGATGCTAACTTCTGCAGAGCGCAAGTACAACAAAACGATAGAGGTCAGTTCAAGGCGATAAATGCCACTGAGGATTGGTTTGACTAAGCGACTTACTCCAAACCGTATTTCTTTGTATCCAAAGGTTTTCCTGTAATTTCTTCGTAGATCATCATAACGGCCTGAACCGCGGTTTGGAAGTCGTTTTGATTGGATGCACTTCCCAATGTCGATGCTTGTAACCAAATATTATAATTGCTAGCATCTTTCATCATTTGATAGGCTTGTGAACCTAAATCGTAAACCCTGTAATCCATTGGATTCATAGCAACTGCATTCTTTAACGTTTCGATTCCTGCTGCGATATCACCCTTACTCATTTGTGCTTGGGCTTTCATGATGAACCCTTCGCCATCGCGAGGACGAGATTCAAGATATTGAGAAATCACTTCGATGGCTTCATCGTATCGTTTAACATTCATCAAATATTGGAATTGCGCAAAACACGCTCTACTGTATTCAGGGTAATATTTCCGTGCTTCTTTAACTGCGAGTATGGCCTTTTCGATATTGCCCATGCCAATGTAAGCAGAGGATAGGTAGAATCGCACTTCAGAGCGCGCAGGATCGATCTTTAAGTAATTTTCAAGCAAAGAGGCAGCCTGAGCGTAAGCAGTGTCTTTTTCGATGGCTTTGATGCCTTTAAAGTCGTCGTGACTTGGGCGTTCGATAACCAATCCCGCTGGAACACCATCTACCATTTGCTGATAAACTGTGCCTTTTGGTGGGAATTCACCTGAGTTTAATCGCGATTTATCAAAATAGGCATTGTAAAATATGCAATAGTCCCAATCTTTTGAACTTCGATCATCGAATCTTGAGTACCCAACGTGTACGTTTTTGTCGTTTCTGCAGTAATACTTCACATGATCCATTCCGTAAGTAAGAACTTCGTATTTCTTCTCAGGATGTTTCCGTGCTACATTTTCTAGAAACCACTCTGCACTTGGACGCAAACTAGCCAAGTAATAGTCCATCTCATATTCGCCATAAGCTTTTGCCGTACCGCCATAAATTTCGTTGAAGTAACTGTAGCTCACGGGGTGGTTGGCCAAAATAAATTTGGTTGGCATCGCAAGTAAAGCAAGTGCAATCACAGTGGGCAGTAATTGTAATTTCTTATTCAATCTAGAAAGTAAATCGCCGAACCACTGATATCCAATCACAGCAATAGTGACAAAACAGGGTAGGGTGAACAGAATTTGTCGGATCCCTCCGTAAACTTGAGATTTTTGAATGTATATATAAACAATTGGGAAAATTGCGGCAAACAAAATCAAGAAAATTTCATTCGTGAAGCGCTTGCGATTCGTATAGACCAACAGCGCAAAACAACCCAGTCCGAACATAACGGCCATCGGCGTAGTAATCAAAAGGTATTTCCTTAGGTAATACAAAGGCAGCATGTCTGAGTCGTATAGCTTCCCTTCAAATAACTGTCGCAATGAAACCGAATAGTTTGTAAACTCTTTTAACGCCTCCAATGGATTGGTAAATGGTTGGTCAATACCATAGGGCCATGGTGAAATTCCTAACAGATAACTACCGAGCCCAATGGTGATAGTCGCAATAAACAGAGCTCCGAACCCCTTCCATTTAAGCGATGTGAATTGTTTGAAACCGATGTGCTCTATGAATTTTAATCCGGCATACATAATAAAGAAGGCAACAGATAGTAGACCTCCAATACGAACGCTAATACCCAAGGCTGTACTTAAAACCAATCCCAACGCAGCATTCCATCGGAAATGAGGCCAATTTTGGAACATTCTGATGGCGTAGTATAAGCTCATGATATAACCAAGCGCAAAAGGAACATCCTTCGGGTTATTCATCGCCTCTCCAAAGAACCTAGGCATCAAAAGCATCAACAAAAACGACAGCCATGCAAACGCCCAACTGCCTTGGGTTAATCGACGAACAACCAATGCGGTAAAAAGAATACACAAAAATCCGAATATCGAATTCCACCAATGACGGAATTGCATTTGATCATCAACCCCAAGATAATACCCTAAAATTGTGGTGAAAGTATCAAAGCTAGAACCGTAAACGTGCATCACACGATCGGGATCTTTAATGGTTGCCACTCCAGCGCCCATGGTTGGGAATGCTTTCGCTAATGTGGGCATGCGCTGACCTTTTAGTTCGTTAGTGTCGATAGGTATAGCCTCGCCAATTGATTCTAGATAATAATTGGCTATCAGTTTGGAATAGGTGTATTGAGTGAATTCATCCCCAGAAATACTGGCGGTTTTGCTCATTTGGGTCATGAAAACCAATGAAAACAAGGAGATTAACAAAAACACCCAACGATGGATGTTCCTATTGACTGTGATGAAATAACTACCCGCCATTTTCCATTTTTGGGTTAGGATGCTCAAGGCCGACATAGGCGTGGCTTGAACCGGCAATTCCAAAGATTGTTCTAGCGTTGTGGTTTTATTGCACAAATAAACCAATCCAGCCATTGAGTCAACCTGATTGACTTCGGATGCTATTTGAACAAGACAATCAGAAGTGATAATTATAAATTTGCTTTGATAATCAGCCGCGGTAAGACCAAATACTGACTCCGTAAGTCTCTTGTTTTTTACTTGAGGCTTAGCGATAAGATATCCTTTGTTCTTTAAAGAAATTAAAGACAAACCTTGGTTGATGTCGGATGATTTAGGTGCAACAGTCCCCGGGTAAATCACCAATGTGTGTTTTTCCTCTGTGTATGTGATGATTTGTCCCTGATTTGTCTTGCACATCTCGATGAAATCATTCAACGAAATGGGTAAAAAGGGTAGTGAAGACTGGGTGTTGTTTGATGCGTTATTCGTAGAAACTTGCTTTGCCATACGTTTAGCAAACCTACAAGAAAAATTAATTCAATGTTTGCAGAATTTGCAAAAAGCAATAGAGTAATTATTTAAAGTTTGAAATTATCGCAAAAAGGCAGAAAATATTGTCAAGTTTGAGGTTTATTACATATTTTTGCCGCCCGATCAAAGGAGGAACTATTTCTTGACAAACGAAAAAAACGAACAAGCCACAGACGAAACCGTAGAAGTTTCAACGGCTAAACCCACCAAAACAGCCGCCGCTGCCACTGCCCATGATGATTTTGACTGGAGTGCAGACGATGCCGGATTCGAGACTTACTCGAACGATGAGCGCAAGCGCTTAGAAGTATCTTACAACTCAACTTTCCAACCCGTTGTTGAAAAACAAGTGGTTAAAGGCGTTGTTGTTGGAATGAACGAAAAAGATGTTGTAGTAAACATTGGATTCAAAAGTGACGGACTTGTACCACGTACAGAATTCCGCGACATGCCAGAATTGGCGTTGGGCGATTCGGTAGAAGTATTTGTTGACATTGCTGAAGACAAATTGGGTCAGTTGATTCTTAGCCGCAAAAAAGCATTGCAAGAAACGGCTTGGGAGAAAATTGTTGAAGCTCATAACAACGACACAATCGTTACTGGATTTGTTCGCTCTAGAACAAAAGGTGGATTGGTAGTAGATGTATTTAGTTTTGATACATTCTTACCTGGATCTCAAATTGATACAAAGCCAGTGCGTGATTACGACCAATACGTTGGTAAAAACATGGATTTCAAAATCGTTAAGATTAATGAAATCTATAAAAACGTAGTTGTTTCTCACAAGGCGTTGATTGAAGATGATATTGAAGCACAGAAATCTGTGATTTTGTCTAAGTTGGAAAAAGGACAAGTATTGGAAGGTGTTGTTAAAAACATGACCTCTTTCGGTGTATTTGTTGACTTAGGTGGAATTGATGGTTTGTTGCACATTACTGATATTTCATGGGGACGTATTAACCACCCAGAAGAAGTATTGAAATTAGATGATCGTATCCAAGTCGTTATTTTGGATTATGATGATTTGAAGAAACGTATATCTTTAGGATTGAAGCAATTGACATCCCACCCATGGGATAATTTGACTGCTGATATCGAAGAAGGTACTCATGTAACAGGTAAAGTTGTTTCGGTTGCTGATTACGGTGCATTCATTGAAATTAAGCCAGGTGTTGAAGGTTTGGTTCACGTAAGTGAAATGAGCTGGAGTTCACATTTGCGCAATCCTTCAGAGTATTTGAAGGTGGGCGACGAAGTGAACGCTTTGGTGTTGTCGATGGATAGGTCTGAGCACAAGATGAGTTTGGGAATCAAACAATTGACTCAAGATCCTTGGATCGAAATTGAAAGCAAGTATTCTTTGGGTAGCAAGCATTCAGGTATTGTTAAAAACTTGACATCTTATGGCCTATTCCTAGAATTGGAAGAAGGTATTGATGGTTTGGTTCACGTATCTGATTTGAGCTGGAATAAGAAAATCAAGCACCCAAGTGAATTCACTAAGAAAGGTGATAAGTTGGATGTGATTGTATTGGAAGTGGATAAAGACAACCGCCGTTTGAGCTTAGGTCATAAGCAATTGGAAGAGAATCCTTGGGAAACCTTTGAAACCATCTTCTCAATTGGATCAATTCATGAAGGAACCGTTATGTCTGTTAACGACAAAGGCGCGACCATTCAATTGCAATATGGAGTTGAAGCATTTGCACCTTCACGTCATATCAAAAAGGCCGACAACAAAACAATGGCGGATGACGAAACTTTAGAATTTGAAGTAATCGAATTCTCTAAAGATGCCAAACGTATCATTGTTTCGCATACCAACATTTGGAAAGGTGCAGAGCGCGCAATCAAAGAAGCAGATAATACTTCTAAAGATAAGGCTCGTAAGAACGTTGCTAAGGTTGTTAAGAAAACGAATCAATCTTCAGAAAAGTCTACATTTGGTGAGTTGGACGCATTAACCGCTTTGCGTGCTCAATTTGAGAAGCAAGAGAAAGGTGTTGCAAAAGACAAGGCAGACAAAGCAGAAGCCGTGAAGGTTGAAGCCGCTGCTACCAAAGCAAAAGAGGAAGCTGCTGCTGAGAAAAAAGAAAAAGCACCAAAGGCGGATGTTAGCACTGCTGCAACCTTAAAGTCATTGTCTGGAGTAGGTCCAGCTATGGAAAAAAGGATGAACGCTTTGGGTGTGAACTCAGTTGACGATTTGAAAGCGTTATCAGAAGATAAAATTACTTCTATGACCGCTGAAGATGCTAAAATTTCTGCTGATCAGTGGAACAAATGGATTGAAGAATCCAATTCTTTGTAAAAAATTAAAAACTCATAGGAAAAGCCTCGCTTCGGCGGGGCTTTTCTTTTTTATAAATTAACTTTGTATCCTAATGACCGAACAACTCATAGCCGCTTTTATTATTAGCGTACTGCACGGTTTCATACCCGGTCATTGGTTGCCTTTTTTGGCTTTGGCGAAGAAAATGGGATGGAGTAAATCAATAACACTTAGATATACCGGCCTTGCTGCAATTGCACACGCATTAGGAACGGTTGGGGTTGGTCTGAGTATCGCTCAAATTACTATGATTGGTTTGCGTGAAAACCCTAATCAAACAGATGGTAGAGGTTTTAGTATTAACGAAATTTCAATTATAGGTCACCGGATTCCTTTCGAAACATTCGGCGCTGTGATTATGATATTGCTTGGAATCTATTTTCTGTACAGGCACCACAAACATCACCACTTTCATTTTCCAGAAAAAGCGAATGAAACAGAAAGTAGATGGGCATTGGGGACAATTTTATTAGCATTGTTTTTGTCGCCTTGCATGGAAATCGAATGGTATTTTGTCACTTTAGCCCCTATGGGTTGGACTGTAATTTGGGCATTGGTATTTGTTTATGCGATTACCACCTGGCTCAGTATGATGGGCGGCGTGTGGATTGGCTTTAAAAGCCTGGAACGATGGAATTCGCATCGTTTAGAACATAGTACAGGATTGATTACTGGAATCGTAATGATTCTTAGCGGTTTGATGTTGATGTTTGGTTAATACCCAAATAGCGATCGATAATGCCGTGCACAAAATAGAGCAGAGGCAATAGAATGAATGCCATCACCAATTTATAGATGTAATTTAGTGTTCCCACTTGCAGCACCCATATCAAATCGTATTTGCCTCCCAGGTAAAAGGCAATAACTAAGACAACATAGCTATCAATAAACTGACTTACAACGGTACTTCCAGTTGCTCTCAGCCAAATCATTTTATCGCCTGTTTTATCTTTCAATTTGGTGAAAATAAATGCATCAACCATTTGACCGATCACGAATGCCACCAAGGAGCCTAGGATTATCATTAAGCCCTGACCAAAAACGGCGTTGAATGCATTCTGCATATCATTTAATCCTTGCGTTTGTCCGCTGATATTCCAAAAATCGGCCCCATCGAGCCACATTGCTACGCGCACCGCTAGAAATGAATAGACGAGTAGACTTGCGGCTATCCACGAAAGTTTTTGAACACCTTTTTTTCCAAAATATTCATTGATGATATCGGTGAGAATAAAAACAAAAGGCCATAAGATCACACCGGCGGTCATATCGAAATTGAATTTACCACCAAATATGTTTAATCCCAATGGTTCAATACCCAAAGATTTTTCCAATGAGAAGATCTTTGCACCAATAAATTCTGCAACAATGGCATTGGTTAAAAAGACCATCCCTAAAACTAGGAATAGGTTGTTTTTTCTTGAATTGAAATCTGTTGTCTTTGACATCGCGATCTTATAATTACAAAAATAATGGTTTGTTCGTCCTTGTTTATAGACAGCATCTATTTTGTAGATATTCATATCCCAATATTCAACAAATTGGATTGATTTTTGAATACTTTTAAAATTATGAAGTTATCAGTTAAAGCCAAGTTTTTGTTAGCCCTAGCCATTTTTGGAATCAATGCCAGTAATGCGCAACTTAGCTTCGATCAATTGATGTCGAATGGAGTAAGAGCCGACGAAAAAGGCCAATACGATGAGGCCATAATTAATTTAAACCTTGCCGTTGATTCGAAGCCTGAAAACGATATGGCTTGGTTAACACGGGGGATCGTTCGGATTCATATGTCGGACTTTAGTTCTGCTGTAGTAGATTTCAATAAGGCGATTTACCTCAATCCTGCACGACCTAAAACGTATCTGTATCGCTACATCGCATATTCGCGTACCGAAAATTATCAATTTGCATTTGGGGACATCAATCACTATTTGGGCTTGGCTCCATCGGATACGTTGGGTAGGGTATATCGTTTAGAAATTTCCTTAAAATTAAAGGAGTATGAAGCGGTGTATGAAGATATGTTGTGGCTTTATAGGACTATGGGCGATTTGTTTTTAAGAGATTATTTACCCATCCTAAGTATTCATTTTGACGCCTCAAAAAAGTACGCGGATTTTCAAAAGATTCTACTTGGATTAAAGCAAATCAGTCCCAGCGAAGCCTTAATTAGCGAGTCTTTGATTCAAAACACTTATCAAATGGGTCAGTTCGATCTCTGTTTAATGCAGGTTGACGAATCGTTGAAGCAGAACCCTGAGAATCAGAACTTATTAAAATTGAAAGCCGATGCACTCTTTTATTTGAATCGGATTGATGAATCGGAATCCATTTATCAAATATTATTGTCTGGGTCGCCCAATGATGGCGATCTTATGGCTGATTATGGTCATTGTTTGTTGCAATTGGAGCGATATAACGATGCCGATGTTTGGCTAAGTAAATCCATAAAAAGCAAGAATTCCACACCCGCCTATGCTTATCTTGGTAGAGGAATCGCTAGGTACAATATGGGGAAGATAGGAGTGGCTTGCGCTGATTGGGAGCGCAGTCTTCTGTTGGGCGAAAAATCTGCAACCAAATGGCTCGAAAAACATTGTCAAGAAAACCCAACAACGAAAAAATAAATGCGAAAATTGAAAATCTCTATAATACTCTGTTGGACAGGCTTGGGTTGGCTTCAATTAGCCGCTTGCAATCAAACCAATACCCCCGTTAATTTAAGCCATCCCAATGATTCATTTCACATTGTGGGCGTTCCTAAAGCGCAACTCACTTTTTTTGAACAACAACCACAAATCACCTTTTGGCGTTCTGTTATTTCTCTGACTAAAGATTCGTGCATTGTTGTGCATAAGGATAGTAGACGAATGTTGGATGTAATTTCGGCAGAGCATTTGGATTCAATGGTTGAGAAAAATCAATTGGATTTAGCCGCACAGTGGTACAGAGATAAGAATGGTTATGAAACCTGTGAATTGGTGAAGTTTGTTCGAGGCAAAAAGGAGTTTTTTGATTTTCAAAAAGTGGGCCCAATGGTTGACGATGCAAAAATAATATTCGATGAATACGGGGTGAATCCAATCTATGCACAATTTATTTTACTCATCGAATCGCCAAATAACCCAAAGGCTAGGTCGATCTCAGGGGCGGTAGGTCATTATCAATTAATGCCGTTTGTTGCAAAAAAATATGGATTGGTTGTCTCATCAACAAGAGATGACAGGCATGATTTTGCAAAAAGTAGTATGGCAGCGGCGAAACTGATGAAAGATTATTGTATTCCAAATGCCGAGCGCATGGCAATTAGTGTTGGATTGGAGCCAAACCACGACGAGCTTTGGTTTCAATTGTTGGTAATGCACGTGTACAATGCGGGTGCTGGAAATGTAAGAAAGGCAGTTCAGGCAATTGGCCCAGGAAAAAGTGGGGGAGAGCTGATTCTAAAATTGTGGAAGACACAAGCGGGAGCCTTTGGTAATTCTTCCCAGAATTATACCCAACTCGCATTGGCAAGTTATGTAAACTATATGTACTGGTTAAATCAAATCCCAGAGAAACTTTAGTCAAAGTGTTTTTCGACCAAACCGCTGTTTCGAATGGTAGACTAATGTCATATTCCAATGTGGAAATCCTTAATTTATGTATAAAATCAAATTTGTAAAACATAGAATTTCAACAGTATGACGAATTTGTTTAGATTGATTTTAAATTGAAAACTCTGTTAACAATTTGTTTTAGAACGGGGTAACCTTATTCTATCTTTGCAGCGCGAAAAAAGACAATGTTCCCAAACATGATTGCTAGAAATATGAAAGTTTGGATGCTTTCCGCCGTTATGGCGTTATCAGTATCCTCTTACGCGCAAGACAAGCCAAGTGCCGAAAATGGTAAAAAGCTCTACGATGCAAACAACTGCGGTAGCTGTCACGCTTTAGACAAGAAATTAGTTGGTCCCGCCCTTAGGGGTGTTGAAACACGTCACTCCAGTGAATGGTTGGTGAAGTGGGTTAGGAACAACGAGAAATTTAGAAAGGTTGATAAAGACCCTGATGCGATTGCGTTATATAACGACAATGGCCAGGCGGCGATGAACATTTTTGAAAACTTGACTCCTGCTGATGTTAACGACATTATAGAATACATCAAAACAGCTCCTGCTCCAATAAAAACTGCTACAGTGGTTGTTGACGGTGGGGAAAAGAAGGATGACAATACTACAATGTACATTTTGATATTGCTCGTAGCAATATTTAGCGTTGTATTGTTGGTGCTTGCTCGTATTCAAAACACCTTAAAAAGAGTAGCTGCTGAAAAGCACCCTGAAGATTTCGAACATCACAATGCTCCCAAGAAAGGGTTTTTTGAAAAAATACTTCCTGGTAAGTGGGGTAAAATGAACCCTGTGGTATTGACATTGTTCACTGTAGCTATTTTGGGTGGTACTGGGGCATACTATGCTTATGGTTTTGCAATCACAGAAGTAGGGGTTCAAAAAGGTTATGCGCCTAAGCAACCAATCGCTTTCTCTCACAAATTGCATGCGGGAGAGTTGAAAGTGGATTGTAAATATTGTCACTCTACAGTAGAAGAAAGCAAACAGGCATCAATTCCTGCTTTGAATACTTGTATGAATTGTCACAAAGGTGTTCAATTGACAGACAAATACAATGGTGAGATTTCGCCTGAAATCAAAAAGATTTATGCTGCCTTGGATTACAATCCTGAAGGCAAAGCGGGTGAGCAATACGGTCCAAATCCTAAACCAATTCGTTGGGTTCGTATTCACAACTTGCCAGATCATGCCTATTTCAACCACGCACAACACGTAAAAGTGGGTAAGCAAACATGTCAGACTTGTCACGGAGCCATCGAAAAAATGGAAGTCGTTCAACAAAAGAATACTTTGCAAATGGGATGGTGTATCGATTGTCATAGAAATGCTCAAGTAGATGTAGCCAACAACAACTATTACAAAGCTTTGCATGATAAAGCGAAGAAAGACATCGCTGCAAATCAGGGTAAGAGCAAATATTTCTCTGCCGATGGAAAAGTGAAATTAACGCCTGCCATGAATGGCGGTTTGGAATGTTCTAAGTGTCACTATTAATTTTAACTGAAAGAATCATCAATTATGTCAAATAATATTAAATATTGGAAAGGTGAAGATGAGTTAACCAAGAACCCATCATTCTTGGCCGCTCAGCGCAATGAGTTTCATGATGATCTTCCATTGGATGAAGTATTCAATGAGGGAGATATGGAACTACAAGCCAATCGCCGTGATTTCTTGAAATATTTTGGTTTTAGTGTAACTGCTGTTGCATTGGCCGCTTGTAATAAAACACCCATTCGCAACGCGGTACCTTATTTGGTTAAGCCTGAGGAGATAATTCCAGGTGTTGCAAACTATTACAGATCTACATGTGGTGCGTGTTCTACTTCATGCGGAATTGAAGTGAAAGTTCGTGAGGGTCGTCCGATTAAAGTGGATGGTTCAGTGGATTCACCAATTTCTCAGGGAGGTACTTGTGCAGTGGGTCAAGCATCGATTTTGTCACTATACGACAATGAGCGTTTGGCAAATCCATTATCAAATGGTTCTGAGCAAACAGATTGGGCCGCTTTGGATAGTGAAGTTTCTGCTAAATTGAAATCAATTGTTGCTGCCAACGGAAAGATCGCTTTGGTTTCGGGTAGTCTGCACAGTCCAAGTACTTTGAAGGCCATTGAAGCTTTTAAAGGGGCATACCCAACTACAGAACACGTTTCTTATGATGCTGTTTCTTATGCTGGAATATTGGATGCAAATGCAGCTGATTTCGGCAAGCGCGCTTTACCAACTTACAAGTTTGATACCGCTAAGGTAATTGTGAGCTTTAGTGCTGATTTCTTGGGTACTTGGATTTCTCCAGTAGAATTCTCTAAAGGATACACAATCAACCGTCAGCCAAATGCAGAAGGTGGAATGTCTAAGCACATTCAATTCGAAAGCACATTGAGTATGACCGGTACAAATGCTGATCACCGTTTTCCAATGCGTGCTTCTCAGGAAGCATTGTATGTAGCGACTTTATACAACTACATCGCTGTGGGTACTGGTGCTCGTCAGATTCCAGTTCCACAACAAGGTGAATTGGCAGGTAATTCTATCAAGAAAACTGCCGATGCTTTATTGAAAGCCAAAGGAACCGCATTGGTGATCTCTGGAAGCAACAATACTGAAATTCAACAAATCGTAAATGGTATCAATATGTTATTGGGAAGTTATGGAACAACCATTGATATGGTTAACCACAGCAATCAATATCAAGGTTCTGATGTTAAAACTGCCGAAGTTTTGGCCGGTTTGAAGTCGGGTTCTATTTCAGCTGTGATTTTCTATGGTGTTAACCCAGTTTACAACCACAGTAAAGATTGGGCTGAAGCCATTAAGAAAGCGAAAGTATCCGTTTCATTTGCATCTAGCAAAGACGAAACTGCTTCTGTTTGTCAATATGTTTGCCCAGACAATCACTACTTAGAAAGTTGGAATGATTCTGAGCCTCGTAAAGGATTGTATCAGTTCACACAGCCTACCATTTCTAATGTTTTCAATACACGTCAAGCACAGGTAACATTGTTGACGTGGGCTAATGCCAATATCGCAATGGAGAAAGATCCATTTGCATCTAAAGGTATTTTCTCTCAAAAATTGCAAGCGTCTCCTTTCTACAATTTTATGAGAAATAGTTGGGCTGCGACGTTGGGATCTGATGATGCATTCAATGCAGCGTTGGAAAAAGGAATATTGGCTCCAAGTGTTTCAGAAGGTAGCGTATCTTATGTAGGAAATGTTGAGGCTTTGGCTTCGTTTGTATCTTCTAATTCTAAGGCTGCAGGAATCGACATGGTTCTTTATCAGCCAGTAGGAGTTCGTGATGGTGCTTACGGAAACAATCCTTGGTTACAAGAGATGCCAGATCCGGTAAGTAAAGTATGTTGGGATAACTACGTTGCATTGCCTAAATCATTGGCAATGAAGTTGGATATCGCAGAAGGTGATACAGTAAATATTAAAGTAGGCGATGTTACTTACAACAACGTGCCAGCAATGATTCAACCAGGTCAAGCCAACGAAACCGTTGCATTGGCTTTGGGTTATGGTCGTACCGCAGCAGGTAAAGTAGGGGGAAGCATCGAAAAAGGTTTTGATACAGTAGGTGTAAACGCATTTGCGTTCGCCAATAACACTGGAAATCGCAGCTTTGTAGCTAAGAACGTAGATGTTACCAAGGGTGACGAAAACTACAAATTGGCTCAAACTCAAACCCACCATAGTATTGAAGGTCGCGATATCGTTCGTGAATCTACTTTAGGCGCTTTCAAAAAGAATGCTAAAGCTGGAAACGACATGCCTGAAACTCATATTTATACAATTTGGGAAAAGGCAGAGTATCGTAAAGACGGAGCACCTAACCACTTGTGGGCTATGGCAATTGATCTTAACTCTTGTACGGGTTGTGGATCTTGCGTAGTAAGTTGTTCAATTGAAAATAACGTTCCTGTGGTTGGACGTGAAGAAATTCGCTTACGTCGCGAAATGCATTGGATTCGTATCGATCGTTATTATGCCTTTGAATCAGCTGAGGGCGCAATGACAAAAGACGATGAAATCGCGAAAGTAGATGCATCTGGTAACTTTGATCATTGGCAAAATGTGAATGTATTGCATCAACCAATGATGTGTCAGCACTGTGCTAATGCACCTTGCGAAACAGTTTGTCCAGTATTGGCAACAACACACTCTTCTGAGGGATTGAACCAAATGACATACAATCGTTGTATCGGTACTAAGTATTGCGGTAACAACTGTCCTTATAAAGTACGTCGTTTCAACTGGTTTAGATACAACGACAACGATCGTTTCGATTTCCACTTCAACAACCCATTGGGTAAAATGGTCATCAACCCTGATGTTACCGTTAGAACTCGTGGTGTAATGGAGAAATGTTCTTTCTGTGTTCAGCGTGTTCAAGAAGGTAAGTTGAAAGCAAAACGCGATGGGAAATCTCCAAACGAGGTTATTGTTCAAACCGCTTGTCAGCGCGCATGTCCAAGCAATGCCATCGTATTTGGTGACTTGCACAATCCAGAAAGCGAAGTGAGCAAGTTGTATAAGAACGAGCGTGGATTTAGCGTTTTGGAAGAGCTTAACGTACAATCTTCAGTGAAGTATATGACTAAAATTCGTAACAACGATTCAATTTAATTCACCCATAATATATTCGAATGATACATGATTCAATTTTAAGAGACAGACTTGTAACTGGCGACAAATCAGCTTCTGACGTAACGCGCGACATTGCAAGACCTATTTTAAACAATCCAACAACTTCATGGAAGATTGGCTTCACATTGTCGCTAATTTTCTTGGGTATTTTTGGTGTGAGTTTGTTATACACCTTATGGACAGGAATTGGTGTGTGGAATATCAATAAATCAGTAATGTGGGGTTGGGATATCACCAACTTCGTATTCTGGGTTGGTATTGGTCACGCCGGAACCTTGATTTCTGCAGTTCTTTTGCTTTTCCGTCAGAAATGGAGGATGAGTATTAACCGTTCAGCTGAGGCAATGACCATTTTTGCGGTTATTTGTGCTGCGATGTTCCCAGTATTCCACATGGGTCGTGTTTGGGTAGGCTATTGGGCTTTACCGTTACCAAACGCATTTGGTTCTTTGTGGGTTAACTTCAACTCTCCATTGCTATGGGATGTATTTGCGATCTCGACATACTTTAGTGTATCGTTGTTGTTTTGGTATATTGGTTTGATTCCTGATATCGCAACAATCCGCGACAAGGTGAAATCAAAATTGGGAAAGACGATGTATGGTTTCTTCTCGATGGGTTGGACAGGTTCTACACGTACATGGGCTCGCTATGAGTTGGTTTCATTGATCTTGGCTGGTTTAAGTACACCATTGGTATTGTCGGTTCACACAATTGTATCAACTGACTTTGCAACATCTTTGGTACCAGGTTGGCACACAACGATTTTCCCTCCATATTTTGTTGCCGGTGCGATTTTCTCTGGTTTCGGTATGGTGGCTACTTTGTTGGTTGTTGCTAGAAAGGTAATGAATTATGAGAATTACATTACGATTGGTCACTTGGACGCGATGACGAGAATCATCATGGTAACAGGAACCATTGTAGGTATTGCATATTTAACAGAATTCTTTATTGCATGGTATTCTGGTAACGTTTATGAGCAATATGCTTTTGCGAACAGAGCTTTTGGACCGTATTGGTGGGCTTACTGGAGTATGATGAGTTGTAACTTGATTGCGCCTCAGGTATTTTGGTTCAAATGGGCTCGTACTACGCCATGGTTTATTTTCATCATGAGTATTGTTGTGAACGTAGGTATGTGGTTTGAGCGATTTGTAATTATCGTTACTTCATTACACCGTGATTATTTGCCATCAAGTTGGGTAATGTATTCTGGTTCATTAACAGAAATTGGCTTGTTCTTGGGTACTTTCGGTATCTTCTTTACATGCTTCTTCTTGTTCGCGAAGTTCTTGCCAGTAATTAACATGTCTGAAATCAAATCAATCCTTCGCAATCGCGAATAATAAACAACTATAGAGATTACCATCATGGGAATTTTAGATAAAAAATTAAGCTTACGTGATCGCAATAAGATGTTGATCGGCGTTTGGGAAGACGAAGATCAGTTGGTTGCAACCGCATCTGAATTGGTGCATGCGGGCGTTCACATTCACGATATCTACACTCCATATCCGGTTCACGGGTTGGACAGAATCATTGGAGCACGTAGAAGTAAGTTGGCACGAATTGCATTTTTCTGTGCAATCACTGGATTCACATTAATGACAACTATGATTTGGTACATGTACGTACATGATTGGCCCATGAACATTGGTAACAAGCCGGTACGTTTCACACCGAGTTGGGCGCCAGTAATGTTTGAAGGTACTGTATTATGTACAGCATTTGGTATGTCGTTCTTCTTCTTTTGGAGAAACCGTCTGGTTCACGGCATCAAGAATGAAACATTGGATATTCGTCAGACCGACGATCGTTTAATCGTTGCCATTGAAACTGTAGCTGGAATGGATGAAAAAGCCATTTTGGATATGATGAAAAAGGGTGGTGCTGTTGAAATGCGCGAATTTGAAAATGGTGTACAAACTGTAATTTAATTAGATCAACATGAACAACAAACTATATATTTTGTTCGGATCAATCGCTGCATCGGCATTGATGAGCGGTTGTGTAAGTCGTGGTAACAATCCCGGCACGGAATACGCCCCGGATATGTACTATTCAAAAGGGTATGAAGCATACAGTCAAGGCGATAGCAATCTTGTAAATCCTTATGGAATGAATATGAGAGAGCCTGTTGCGGGCACTGTAGCTATAGGTAAATTGGATTATAAATATAATCTTGAAAACACAGGAGATGGTTATGAGGCTTCTGTTACATTAACAGCCCCTGCTGATGCTACCTTGGAAGATGGTAGAGGTCAATACTTGTATAACATTAATTGCACACCTTGTCATGGTAGCACCGGTAACAATGATGGTGAAGTATTCAAAAAGGTATCTACTCTAAAGCCAACTTGGAAAGGTTATAGTGATGAGTATATTAAAACTCTACCTGAAGGAAAAATCTATCACACTTTAACGTATGGTAAAAACAATATGGGAAGTCATGCTTCGGTATTGTCTCCAAAGGATCGTTGGAAGGTGATTAAATATGTAAAATACTTGAGTTCTCAAGGTGGTTCTACAGCATCAGTAGTAGTAGCAACCGACTCAACAATGGCTAAAACTAATTAAGCGAAGAAGCATGGGACACGGACATCATGAAATTGAAGTAAAACAAGAGCAATTTGTTTTTTCACCAAAGGCTAAAAGATTCTCAATCATTTTAATGGTTTTGGGTTTAATCCTTACAGGAATTGGTATCGCCACTATGGATAACCATAGTGAAAATCATAACTCAACCACTATCGCTGCAGCCAGCCACGAAACACATAGTGAAGCAACCGTTCATAATGAAGGACATGCTGCCGAGGCAACCGCTTCACATGCAGAAGAACATGGAAACGTTCCTAATGAAAAATTTGGACCACGTGTTGTTTTCCATCATCAAGATAAACCAGCATCAACCCGTATTTGGGCTAATATGCTTATCGTTGGTTATTTCTTCTTAATGATATCATTGACCGCGGTTATGTGGTATGCGATTCAATATGTTGCAAATGCAGGTTGGTCGTCGTCTATCAAACGCGTACCTGAGGCAATTATGACATTTATCCCAGTGGCTTTTGTGATTTTAATGATCGCATTATTTATGGGAAAGAATGAAATCTATCATTGGGTACACTATGAGCACCTTGGTTTGAAGCCTGGAGATGCGGGATACGATAAAATTTTGGTTGGTAAATCTGGTTTCTTGAATTCAAATATGTTATTCATTTTCCCAACAGTATTGGTTGTTATTTGGTATGTCATGATGCGTAAACTTCGCAGTCTGTCTGTCGCTGAAGACAATGCAACTAAGGGAGATGCTAGCTTCTTTAAAAAGAGTATCAGTTTCAGTGCCGGTTTTGCAGTATTATTCGGGTTTACAATTTCTGTTGTGGCTTGGTTAATTATCATGTCGGTTGATGCACATTGGTATTCAACGATCTTCGGTTTCTATAATTTCGTAACACATTGGGTAACGATGATCACCATCATGGCCTTTATCGTTGCTTATTTGAAGAAAGAAGGTTACTTGGGCATCGTTACAAATGAGCACATGCATGATTTGGGTAAGTTTATGTTTGCCTTCACTGTTTTCTGGGCTTACTTGTGGTTATCTCAGTATCTGTTGATTTGGTATGCACAAATCCCAGAGGAAATGGCTTACTACCAGATTCGTTTTGAAGATTACAAAGCCAATTTCTTGGGTAACTTCTTTATGTGCTTCTGTATTCCATTCCTTGGTTTGTTGATGCGTTCTGCAAAGAGAAATAGATACGTCCTTGCTATCATTGGTAGCATCATGATCATAGGTCACTATCATGACGTTTGGTTGATGGTTACTCCAGGTGTGTTTGGAACAGGAATGACATTTGGTTTCATGGAAATCGGAATGTTGTTACTAGTAGGTGGTATATTTATGTGGTGGGTATTCACTGCACTTACTAAGCGTGGATTGATTGCCGTCAATCATCCATTCTTGGAAGAGTCGGTTCACCACGATGTAGGAGTTTAATTTTAAACAAAAACAATATGGAAAGGCCACTCAAACGAGTGGCCTTTTTCTTGTACATCAGCATAATAACTCAATCAAATGAAGTTCAATAATCGTAATTTTGAAACAATGGAAATTTCTGCCAAATACAATCCCGTAGATATAGAAGATAAATGGTATCAATACTGGTTAGATCAGAGGTTTTTTAATTCTACACCAGACCATAGACCCGCGTATACAGTTGTAATCCCACCGCCAAACGTAACTGGTATATTGCATATGGGACATATGCTTAACAATACCATTCAAGATGTATTGGTTAGAAGAGCTCGCATGCAAGGATTAAATGCTTGTTGGGTGCCTGGAACGGACCATGCAAGTATTGCTACGGAAGCCAAAGTTGTTAAATTACTCGCCGAACAAGGTATTCCTAAGTCAAGTTTAACCAGGGAAGAATTCTTGTCGCATGCCTACGCATGGAAGGATAAATACGGTGGAATTATTTTAGACCAATTAAAAAAACTGGGTGCAAGTTGCGATTGGGATAGAACACGCTTCACCATGGAGCCTTCGTTGTACGATGCTGTTATTGAAGTTTTTATCGATTTATATAACAAAGGACTCATTTATCGCGGTACAAAAATGGTCAATTGGGATCCAGCGGGACAAACTACCTTGAGTGATGAAGAGGTGATTTTTAAGGATACACAGGATCAGCTTTTCACAGTGATTTACAAAGGAGTTGACTTTGATGGTGAATTGATGGTTGCAACCGCAAGGCCAGAAACAATTGCAGGCGACGTGGCAGTTTGTGTGAATCCGAATGATGAAAGATATCAAGGGTTAATAGGGAAGAAAGTTATGGTGCCCCTAATTGGTAGGGAAGTTGCGATTATTGCAGATGATTATATCGACATAGAATTTGGTACAGGTGTCTTAAAGGTGACCCCAGCGCATGATATTAACGATTACAATATTGGATTGAAATTTCATTTGCCTGTCATTGATACCTTGAATGCCGATGGAACGATTTCCGCTGCCGGCGAATTATTTGTGGGTGAAGATCGATTCGTTGCCCGTAAAATGTGGGTGAAAAAACTGAAAGAAGAAGGCCTCCTTTTTAAACAAGAGAACTATTCACACAATGTGGGTTATAGCGAAAGAACAGATGCAGTTGTAGAGCCAAGAATAAGTACTCAGTGGTTTATGGACATGCAATTGTTCATGAAGAATAATCCAGAAGTTCTTTCATCTGTTATGAACGATGAAATTAAATTCTATCCATCAAAATTGAAAAATACCTACCGTCATTGGATGGAAAATGTGAAGGATTGGAATATTTCACGACAACTATGGTGGGGGCATAGAATCCCAGCTTGGTATAATAATTCTGGAGAATTTGTTGTCGCCAAAACAGTTGAATCCGCCGTAGAATTATTTGCAGCAAAAGGCATTCAAGTCAACGCAAATGAAATTAATCAAGATCCAGATGTATTAGACACTTGGTTTAGCTCTTGGTTATGGCCAATTTCCGTGTTTGATGGGATTGGAAAAGATGCAAATAAAGCAGAGTTAGATTATTACTATCCCACGAATGATCTAGTAACCGGTCCGGATATTCTGTTTTTCTGGGTAGCAAGAATGATCATGGCAGGGTATGAGTTTGAAGGTAAAATGCCTTTCAAAAACGTGTATTTCACAGGCTTGATCCGTGATAAGCAGCGTCGGAAAATGAGCAAGAGTCTTGGTAATAGCCCAGATGCATTGGAGTTAATCGAAAAGTACGGTGCTGATGCAGTTAGAATGGGATTGTTGTTGTGTGCACCGGCTGGAAACGACATCTTATTTGATGAATCTCAGATAGAGCAAGGACGTAATTTCTGTAACAAAATTTGGAACGCATATAGATTGATGACGGGTTGGGAAGTGGTGGAACATCCAAGTACAGATGCCGCAAACAAAGCGAAGGTCTTTATTGATAGTAGAATTCAACAAGTGTTAATTGAGAACGAAAAGTTCTTTGCGGAATTTAAATTATCCGATGTACTTATGAATATCTATAAGTTGATTTGGGATGATTTCTGTGCAGTGTATTTGGAAGCCGTGAAACCGCCGTTCGGTGATCCTATATCAAAAAACACCCTGCTTGAAACACAAGCGATTTTCGGTCAATTGATGGCGATGTTGCACCCTTATATGCCATTTATTTCTGAGGAAATACACCATGCGATCCATCAAGGCAATCCAGCAAAACCCTTGGTTATTAGCGAATACCCAACGGCCAACGAAGGTTTACCGTCTTTCCCGATGGAACCATTGTTATTAGTGTCTGAAGTCAGAAATTTACGTAATGCCAAAGGTTTATCGCCCAAGGAGTGCATACAGTTGTGGATCCATGAAAACGCAATAGTCCTAACAGACAATGCAAGTTTAATTGAAAAATTGGCAAACGTAGGAATCAACGTAATCGCATCGGAAAGTATGCCGACTGGCCAACCCATTTTGGTAGGCATTTACGAAGTATGGTGTGAGTTTGATCAAACCATTGACCCTGAAAAGGAAAAGGAGGAACTCAATAAAGACCTAACTTATTACATCGGTTTTGCAGAATCGGTACTGAAAAAACTTAGTAATGAAAGATTCGTTTCCAATGCAAAGGCAGAAGTAGTTGACATGGAACGGAAGAAATTGGCTGACGCACAAGAGAAAATCGCATTGATTACCAAGCGATTGGAGTCTTTGTAATCCGACTACTTCCTCGTCTTCAAGTGATTTACATGGTATTCTCCTACGGAGTTACCCAATGTTTTTCCGTGTTTAATGGCATCTACGAAGTGAATTCCTCCATACAGTCGTGAAACACAGGCTTGATTGCTCGCTTCTCTGAAATTCTTAAATCGTCGAACGCCTAGTCCAAACTCGGCCTCTGCGCTATCTGTAAATTCATACTCTCCAAACTGCGCTGTTAATACCGTTGCAGCAGCACTCGAAACAACGCTATGACCAGATGGGTATTCCGGGAATCCTGGCGTTTGAATTGGCGCAACCCAACTTGAATCAATCAATTGATGTACCGCCGAAATAGGTCGTACATAGTCGGTTTGATATTTTACATACCAACAAGTGATAAACGCATCAAAAATCGCTGATGAAAGACGCATCATACCATCTGCCGTCTCAATCAAACTGTAATTCTTCTGTCGTGCTACGGTTGAAAACATCGACAGCCAATGTCCGGCTGGACTTACCTTCAATATATTAATGGTAGCGTGGCCGTAGTGAACGGATGCATTCGGATTATCGTCCCAATACAAAGCGGTTTGTAGGTTGGCGGGATTTTTAGCATTCACTGTATCATAAACCTCTTTAGTAATACGGTAAAAACGAGACTTTTTATTGGTTGAAAAGGGCTCGGGTTGTTCCCAAGTGAAATCGCGGACCGACTTAACCAATACGGGTCTAATTTTACCCCAATTGGGTTCGATGGCTTCCATGAAGTCGGGTGGTGTAGGCTCCCAAGAACCTGGCTTATTACGAGTTAAGAAAAATTCACGTCCTCTATAATATGCAAACGAATCCTTTTTTGACCATTTAACGATATGATTTCCTACTGAATCACCATAAGCGATGGACGATTCATACATCGAGTTCGACATCTGAGTTTTATATTCATCGAGCATACGTTTTCTAAAGTTGATGATACTATCTTCTTTATAAACCAATTTTTGACTGACATATGTATGTGCAGCCAAGGCCACTAAATCCAGGCAATATCGTTTTGAAGTATCAGGGGATGGGGCCGACTTTAGTCCATTCATCATGGGCGCCGCGCTTTGATATTCAGAATAGAAGGGCACAAGGGCCTCATACGCAGCAATAGAAGCATACACATAACGCCTAGAACCCACTGGAGCGGCTACGTGATCAACTACAATCGCATTTTGGATAGCTAGATTGCAAGTCGTCAGAATGTCGTTGTGAATGATCTTATTTTCCTTTTCAGCGGGCTTTCCGCAAGACATGGCTAGGAAAATGATGGCAATGGTTAGAATATGGTAGATTTTTTTCATGACTATCAGATGTAAATATATAAAAAAAGGCACGCAAAGTTGCGTGCCTTAACTATCTAAAACAATGACATTTATTGGTTTTCTTGATCTTCCAAGATAATTCCTGAAACGCCTTTGTAAGGAGAAGCAATATTAGTAACCATTTTTAAACGTTTGATGTTATCAACGCGCTTGGTCATTCTGCTTCTGTTTTTTGCTTCTTTTCTTTTGAGTTTAGTAACAGCCATTTTCTTAAAATTAGGACGCAAAAATAATGAAATTCATTGAAGAATGCAATTTTATCGAATAATTACCTCGATTAGATTCGTTTGCCATTAGAGTTATAGAATTCAATCTTCGAAACCCCTTTGGTTTTATAGACTCCAGGTGCTTGTGATGATAAATATCCTTGTCCTTGATTGAGGTTTACCATCTTGATAGAACCGTTTACAGTAACTTTAGCATAAGACGCGAGGGAAGGTGCTTTTACGAATTCAATGGCTGCCGTTTTGCCAGATCCTTGAAGTTCAAAACCTTTGGCGGGTCCATTGTTATTGGCGATCATAAATCTAACCGCTTTTCCCTTGGTTGGTAATGTTATTAATGATTTTCCATCGCCTTGGTTATACAGTCCCAATTGGGCTCCGGATTTATACTCAAAACTACCACCATTATTCATCAACACAAAGGATGGAATTGCATCGTCTCTACCGTGAGGAACACGCGTGTTATAATTGTTTCCTGTGCATATGATATCGTCAAATCCATTTCCGTCAACATCAAACGCTGTCATTCCAAACAACGGACCTGCCTGAGCCCACATAGGAAGTTCGACCATACTGAATTTTCCTCCATTATTAATGGCGACAAAACTCGAGAAGTAATTGACAGTTAATTGGTTCTGCCTAAGAACATCGGTGCCAAAAATATCATCCATCGTTTTGCCTGCAAAATCGCCGTAGGTAGTGAATTTCTTATTGATGAAAAATGGATAGGCTTTCCCCATCTCATCCATTGTGAAAATAGGGTAGTCGGCTCCATTGTATGAATAGCTCATTGTTACATCTTGACTTCCATTGCCATCAAAATCGGCCCAATATACTTTGGTAGGACTGCCTGATTTGGCTTGGATAAAGCTGTTGTTTCCTTTGTTCCCGACGATATAGTCTAAATCACCATCGTTATCGATGTCTACGGGTAAAATACTATTCATCCATCCCGACAACGACATATCGCCTACGTCGCCTGTCTTGTTAATGAACTTCCCACCGGTATTCTCCATAAATATCAACGGCATCCATTCTCCAGCAAGAATTAAATCGGGTTTGCCATCTCCATTGTAATCTGAAAATACCGCAGAACAAATCATACCTGCATTTTCTAAGTCGGGGGCCAATGCTGTTGTTACATCTTTGAATTTACCTCCATTGTTTTGAAGCAAGTAACTGCGAACTCCTAAGGCTGGCCAATTGCCTGGCATAATTCTTCCTGCTACAAAAAGATCTAAATCGCCGTCGCCATCAAAATCGGAGGAAGTCACTGAGCTGGCGCTACTAACTACGCTTGGTAAAGCACCCTTAGACTCCGAGAAATTACCTTTACCATCATTGGAATACAATTTATGTTCATATTTATTGGATGGCCAACTAAATTCTGAACCGCCAACTGCAACATACAAATCTTGATCATTGTCGCCGTCGGCATCAAAAAAGACAGCACCCATGACATCGACATCCAAAGTTTTCCATGGTTGTGATCTTGCAGTACTCAACTTTCCTTCAGGGCTATTATCTTGAAGCAACAGAGAAGATCCGCTGCTTTCTCTGGCTGCACCAATAAAAACATCTATCGTACCATCGCCATTTACATCAGCAGAAGCCATTCCTGGACCCAAGGTGGTGTATCGGTGAGGCAGTAAGGGTTCACGCTTGAAATCCGGATTTTCTTGCTCAGCATGAACAAAATTGAAATTCCATTTGGATGCATTGTCGTCAAAGTATTGCACTTTGCCTTGATTGCTATAATTGACCCAATTAAACTTTGTATTGGCATCCGCTGATTTGACCGTTAACGTTTGATTTGCTTTGATGTCTGTTAAAATCTGAGAACTGCCATTGGGCCAAACCACTGTAAGTTTTTGTAATTCCGTTTGAGCGCCTAATCCAATGTGAACCATATGCTCCGAAGAACTTTGATACCCTTTGCTTGGCTGGACTTCGAATTTGCGAATTTTTCCTGCGCTGTCTTCAACAATCAACTGACAACCAACGCCAAAGTGGTTTTGATTCTTTTCACCGCGGCATTGAACATTCAAGTAATTGTTACTCGTATTAACATTCTTGTAGATAAAAGGCTTTTCACCTTGGTTACAAACTACTAGGTCGAATCTGCCGTCGCCATCTAGGTCGCCAATTGCAGATCCTGTGCTTGAACTTAAATCTTCCAGACCCACGTCCGATGCGCTATTTGTAAAGCCTTGACCTGCATTGTTGAGGAAGAAGAAATTTTGGATTTTTTCAAACGGCAGTTTTTTGAGTAACTGCTCATGATTAAGACCTTGTTTCTGTTGCTGCTCATAGCGTGACTGATATAAAATGAAATCCAAATTTGTCACATCTCTATAATATCCATTAGAAATGAATAAATCGACAAAGCCATCATCGTTAAAATCCGATAATAAAGGACTCCAACTCCAATCCGACTTAGCAACTCCATACAGGTAGGAGAGGTCTGAAAAATGACCATTACCCAAATTCATTTGCAAGTTATTTTTCATGTACTGGTGCTTGTACCCGTTTTTGATGCCGACCATCGTGTAGTCATAATCCTTGGGACCCATCAAGCCCATGTAGCGCCTTGGACTTTCAGATAGCATATCCACTGTAATCAGATCGCTCCAGCCATCGTTGTTCACATCAGCAACATCCGAACCCATTGAATTGGTACTGGAATGTTTGAAGAAATCATCAAATTTATCCGTAAAGGTTCCATCACCATTATTTATGTAGTAGCAATCTGGCACATGGTAATCATTACAAACATATAAATCCATTAATCCATCATTGTTATAATCAGCGGCAGCAGCGCTAAGGCAATATCCCATTCTAACAACACCTGCTTTTTCTGAAACATCGGTAAATTTATTCCCGTCGTTGCGATAAAAATGTTGTTGGCTTGACTCTGTCATATTAAGCGTCCGCGTAAATGGAGTATTAATATTGGAAAAGAACTGATCTGCGTGGTTTCCTAAGTAGAAATCCAAATCCCCGTCATTATCGTAGTCGAAGAATGTCGCGCATGTCGCATTTCCTGCATCATCCACGCCCCATTCGGCGCTCACTTCTTTGAAGGTCTCGTTTTTTTGATTCAAAAAGAGTCGATTTCGTTTTGAGTCTTTGCCTTTTAATGGCCCCGATGAGCAAGCATAAATATCTAGCCAGCCATCATTGTTGACATCAACCATTGTTACGCCGCTAATCCATTGCTTTGTGCCAGTACCACTTTTCTCTGTGATGTCTTCAAACTTGAAATCCCCTTTATTTAAATACAGGCGAGATGATTGTTCATTGCCGGTAAAATATAAATCGTTTAGACCGTCGTTATTTATATCGCCAATCGCTACGCCGTTTCCGTTGTATAGATAATGATAAATAAATTGGTTCAACGTGTCGTTTTCAGGCACCGTATTCACGAAATCAATGCCTGTGACATCAGATTCCATTTTTTCGAAAAGCTTATCTAAATTTTCATCTGAAGATTTCCCACAGGAAACCATCATAGACATCGCCATGATACCCCATAGCGAAAAGCCACACCAGTGAAACTTATTCATAATTTATACCTGCAATATTAATGATTTATCGATTTACTTCCTTACCTGGTCTACCCTTAAAAAGGTAAATAAAAACAAGGTAAATGCCCACAAACTACTTCCGCCGAAAGAAATAAACGGGAGAGGGATACCAATTGTGGGGACCAGACCAATTGTCATTCCGATATTAATTGACAGATGGAAGAAAAGTACACAAGCCAATGAATACCCGAACACCCTGCCAAAGGTTGTAGATTGACGTTCTGCCAAAATCACAATTCGTGTCAACAAGCCACAAAAAATCAACAGAAATACTATTGCACCAACAAAACCCCATTCTTCTCCAATGGTATCAAAAATAAAATCTGTATGCTGCTCGGGCACGAATCCCATTTTGGTTTGGGTCCCTTTTAAATAGCCTCGGCCCCACATTTCACCAGCGCCAATGGCAATTTTAGACTGACGCAAATTGAAACCCAATCCGCGGTCATCGGATTTCAATCCAAGAACAAGTTCAATCCTGTCACGTTGGTATTGTTGTAAAATGCTCGAGTAAACTGTTCCTACAATGGTATAAAATGCAGCAGATACAACGGCAATGAGTGTAATCAGACCGCTAATACCCCGGTCTTTCCTTGCAAAAAACACCATGATACTACCCAATCCCAAAAGCAATCCGTAGCCATAATAGCTTGAAATGCCTGTTGCTTCACTCACAATTCTACAAATTGCCAAAAACATCAACCAGACCGCAGAAATCAAAATAAATCCAGGTAATCCTTCGCGATACAAGACTAGAAAGAAGGATAAGAAAACCAATGCACTTCCTGTATCGTTTTGGATCAAAATTATCGCCATGGGTAGTAGGAAGATCAATAAGCAAATGGCGATATTTCTGGCGCCTTGAAAACGAATTCCATACGTTCCTAAGTATTTGGCAAGTGCCATTGCTGTTGCCACTTTGGCGAATTCACTCGGTTGTATTCCTATACCACCAAATCCAAACCATGATTTAGCACCTGAGACCTCCCGACCTAGAAATAATACGGCTATATTCAATAAAATTGCGACCGCATAGAATCCATAGGTGAAGTAATCAATTACCACAACATTGGAATATAATATGGTGAAAATGATAACGATAGACCCGCCTATCCAAATCAACTGTTTAATTGCGGTTGGGGATAGGGAATAAAATTCCTGATTGACATCCGAGGTTGCGGAACTGATGCTCAAAAAGCCAATAATCACCAAAACAATGAACAGAAAAATAGATAGGCCATCTATTTTTTCTTGCGAATTGTTGTTGAGTGGTGAGTATTTCAAAGCGGATTATTTAATTACGCTGGTTTTTAGTCGCTCTTCCATTGCCGGTTTTGAAGTTTCCACACCTGGTTTGAGGTATTTTTCGATCATCAAATTCGCAATTGGTGCGGCCCAAGTCGCCCCAAACCCGCCATTTTCAACCAATACAGCGATGGCTATCTTTGGGTTGTCCTTGGGTGAAAATGCCATATAAATGGAGTGATCCTTGCCGTGAGGGTTTTGAGCAGTACCCGTTTTAGCACAAATTTCAATATCTGTGATGCCCGTACCATTTGCTGTACCGCCTGGCTTGGCGACATCACTCATACCATCAATAATTGTTGCAAAATAGGTTGGGTTTATCGTTGTGAATTTTTTGATTTTATACTTTCGATCCCACGAAGTATCCTTGAATCCGTTAATCTTTTTAACCAAGTGAGGCGCATAGTACCAACCTCGATTGGCAATAATGGCGGCCACATTGCAAATTTGCAAGGGCGTTAGCAATATCTCCCCTTGGCCAATACTCAAAGAAATTACAGTGCTACTTTTCCAACGATCACCATGTCGGCGGTTTAACTGGGCTACCGATGGGATGTTTCCTCTTGATTCGCCCAATAAATCAATATTGAGCTGACTTCCCAAGCCAAATGATCGCAAGTGTTTTTCCAATGCAGCATAACCCAATTTCACATCGCCATATTTAGGATTGTCGATAATGTCTCTAAAAACCTGACAATAGTAACTGTTGCAGGAGATTCTAATTGATCCGCGAAGGTCTAGTGGTCCCCCATGCGGGTGACATCCTACGCGAATGCTTCCTAGTCGATATCCACCAGCACAACCATGGGTAGTTTCCGGCGATAAAACACCTTCTTGCATTGCAATCAACGCCATTACTGTTTTAAATGTTGAACCAGGGGGGTAGACGCCCTTTACTGCACGATTGTACAAAGGTTTTTGCTCATCTCTCAACAAAGATTTGAATGTTTTTGCACGCTCTCTACCAACCATCGTATTTGGATCGTAATCGGGATTATTAATGAACGCTATGACCTCTCCAGTACGCGGCTCAATCGCTACAATACTGCCTTTTTTTCCATTTAACAACAATCGTCCGTACTCCTGCAAATCAAAATCCAGTGAACTAATCACATCAGGCCCTGCAGTGGAGGGATAATTAAACTGCGTGTCTTTTACAACGCCTCGTTCTGTATACGTTCTATCCTGCCAAACCGTTTTAACGCCTTTGATACCCCTAATTTGTTTTTCGTAATACCTCTCAATCCCAGTAATACCTACCAAATCACCCGGTTGATTGTAATCATCCAGCTCAATTAAAGATTCATCTGCTTCACCCAAATATCCCAATGCATGGGGCGCCGATGTAGTTGCAAACTGTCGGTCTGTACGCGACTCAATATAAAAACCTGGCAGTCGGTAAATATTCTCCCGCAACAGAGTGAATTGCTTATTACTCAAATTGGCATAAAAGAGCGCACTGTTGTTGAAAGCATTATTTTTCTGTCGTTTCTTGGCCCTAATTCTAGCATCTAATATCAAATGTCTCACTGTGGGCAAGTCGATTTCGAGGATCGAACAAAGTAAACCAGTATCTAGCTTCTTGATTTCATATGGGAAAGACGATAAATCGTACATCTGCGTACTGTATACCATTAACTTACCTTTTCGATCAAAAATATTGCTTCGCGATGGGTATAGTGTGATTTTATTAAGGGCGTTATTGATTGCCATCTTTTTATATGGCACTTCTCCCAATTGAATACTCGCCAACTTTAGGGAATAGACAATAAAAACGAACGCGATTAACCCGATATAAACAATCTGACGCTTACTACCTTTTTCCATGATTATTATTTATGACCCAGGAGCAAACGGAACATTTGTATAAACAGCAAAGAAGCGATGGCACTGCAGACCGAAACAAAAAGTATTGTAAATAGCGATGACCAACTAAAATAATCAAAAATGAAATATACCAGATGGTGAGTGAAGAGAATCGCAAAAGAGTAAATACCGTACCATTGCCAGCCCTTATAGTCGATTTGTATATACCTCATACCCTGTAATTGCATGGAATTTTCATCTAAGAAATACAAATCAATATAATTCTTGACAAAAACGGTAGTTACGCATGCTGCGGTGTGCATACCCAAGCTGCCTCCAAACGCGTCAATCGTTAACCCAAAGAAAAACGCCCCAATCAATACACCAAACCGGTTGGAAGAAAGAGGTAATATCAAAAATAAGTAGACATAAGGCATTGGCTTAATCCACCATGCAAGATTTACTTCTTTGAAAATCAGTGTTTGAATCAGCGCAAAAAAAAGTCCGCCTACAATAAATCTAACAACTTCAATCATTGGCGCCTCCTTCCTGGGTTGGTATGATTTCGTTCAATACGTCCAATTCGTTTTGATGGATATTTTTTATGACTGTTACGACATCTAACTGACTAAAATCAGTAGCCAATTTTACTTTGATGCTATAAAAGTTTGATTTCAAATTGGATTCGGATTTTTCAATTGTACCAATTGGAATGCCGGCAGGGAACAACAATGAATAGTTACTCGTATAAAGTTTCATGCCATTTTTCAGTTTTACAAATCGATTCACTTCTTCCAATTCCACATAACTGGGATCATCACCATCCCAGGCAATTACACCTTGGCTGATTTTTAGGTTATAGAAATAGGGGGTAATTTCAAATTTAGAATTCAATACCGACATCACCAATGAGTAATGAGCGGCTGATTCTACAACAACTCCCACAATTCCCATAGGGCATATAACCGACATGTGCTTTTTGATACCATCCTTGTAACCGCGATCTAGAACGATAAAATTGTTTTGCTCATTTACTGAGTTTCTAATTACACGGGCGGGAATATATTCGTACTTAATAAGGGTATTTGTGAAAGTATCCTTATAGGTGGATGCTCCCTTAGGTGAATTGCTTGTGAGATTCCAGTTTAATTGATTTCGTAGTAAGCCATTTTCTTTAACCAACTGCTCATTTGTAGTTCGTAATTTGAAATAACTTGTGATGCCGGATCTCCAAACATCGATGCTTCGATGAATGCCCAGGGCATGACCAAAATATATACTGTGCTGGTAAAAATGATACCTAAAAATCTGTGTAACCGCACTCAACAGCAGTAAAACATAGAGTAGGGGGTATGCTTGATTCCGTATCCAACGGAATATCACCAACATGATGGACTAAAATTAAGCTGTCATTAAAAACTTGAAACGACCGATGTTCTTCAATGCAGTACCAGTACCACGAACAACAGCACGAAGAGGGTCTTCCGCAATATGCACTTTCAATTTCGTCTTGGCTGCAATTCGCTTGTCAAGTCCTCTTAACAAAGCACCACCTCCGGTAAGCCAAATTCCATTTGTCAAAATATCAGCGCTTAATTCTGGTGGAGATTGCTCCAAAGCACGTAAAACCGCTTCTTCCACTTTCATGATGCTCTTATCCAACGCCCTAGCTATCTCACTATAACTCACGATAATCTGTTTCGGAATTCCCGTCATTAAATCTCTACCAAACACAGCGTAGTCTTCAGGTGGAGTATCTAATTCTTGTAATGCCGATCCAATATGAATTTTGATTTTTTCTGCAGTACGCTCACCGATCAACAAATTATGTTCTCTGCGCATGTACTCCAAAATATCCAAGTTGAATTCATCCCCTGCAACGCGAATGCTTTCATCGCAAACAATACCACCCAAAGCAATAATTGCAATTTCGGTAGTACCACCGCCGATATCAACAATCATATTTCCTTGAGGCTGGGTGACATCGATCCCAATACCAACCGCCGCCGCCATGGGCTCGTGTATCAAATATACTTCTTTTGCGCCACTGCGCTCCGCACTGTCCTTTACGGCACGTTTTTCAACTTCAGTGATACCAGATGGAATACAAATAACCATTTTAAGCTGAGGTGAAATCCAGCGTTGTTTCTGATTCATCATCTTGATCATTCCACGAATCATATGCTCGGCTGCTTGGAAATCCGCAATTACTCCATCTTTCAATGGCCTAATTGTCTTGATACCCTCATTTTCCTTTCCAAACATCTGCATTGCATCTTTGCCAATGGCAATCACGTTGCCCGTATTTCGTTCAATTGCGATGATACTAGGCTCGTCAACAACAACCTTGTCCTTATGTATGATAAGTGTGTTCGCTGTACCTAAATCGATGGCAAGTTCCTGGGTTAGAAAACTGAAAAAACTCATGGTGTATATATGATCTGCAAAATAAACACAAATTGGCTATTTTAACACATCATTTCGTGAGTATTTAATTAAAAAAACCACGACATACAAACTTGTTGGATTGGAGGCATCAATTTGCCTTCTTTCAAACCAAAAGCCAATTCATAGCGTATTGGCGTTCGGAGTACATTTGCACTGACTCCTAGCCCTGTGCCAACCAAATAAGGATTGCGTTTTGAGGTAATCGACATCCAATAATTGGGAGTTGTTATAGCCACAGTATTAAAAGGATTCATCGGATTGGCTGGCGAATTGCCAATAAATGCAGTACCAATATCTAAAAATCCATACAAAGTCAACGATTCGTAAAAATGCTGTTTGATGATTTTTTGACCAAACTGCTTAAATGGCTGCGTCAGAATTTCATTTTGAATCGAAAGGGAGCCCGTTCCAATGCGTTCACCCGAAAGAAAACCTCGAACAAAACCGCCATTGGCCCGATACAAATATTTCGTATTTGAATATTCTGTAGAGATATCCGTTTGCCACATATCTCTAGAAATCCAACCTTCCGATCCGCCTACCCAAAATAAGGTTAATGCATTTCCTGCCGATTTATTTGCCATAATGTTCGACTTAAAGTAAACCCCTCTAACCAATTGTTTATCAATATTAAGATTCAAATTAAATAGATACGAGGTCCCCATACTATTGCCATTGACATACACTCTGTTGGGTATCGCGTTCGCCGTACTCACTTGATTGATTTTAATGCTGGACTTTAAAGAAATGAGCCATGCATTTTCCAATCGCATTGCTCGCTGTCGATTATTCCAATCAAGCCCAAAGACAAGTCCAGCTGTTTTGAATCTATAATTCTTAAATGACGAAAATCCGGGATTAACTATCTTATCGAAATACATGTCTTCCATAATTTGAATACCAGATGATAAACTGAAATTCGAAATCCAATTCCTTCGAATCGAAACGCTGAAAAAATTGGTTGCATTTTTCTTTAATGACATCTCGTTCAAATAAAATGTTCGACTACGCGTAAGAAGTTGTTGGTCAATTTGATATTTACCCCAATTAAATGTCTGCTGCATTCTGAGACCCAAGCGATTCAACGCTAAGTTGGATAAGATGCCAAACGACATCCGATAATTGTGATTCTTATCTATCAAATAGAATCGCATTTCAGGGGTAAATGGCTGATTATAAAGTAAATATTGCTTAATTTCATTCAGATACGGCAGAGGAAAATCGGCATTGCCAAAATACAGACCGCCTTGATTTAAATAATACGAATTCCTGCCCCTTGAACTGTCGTATTTACCCGAATAATGTGGGGTCTTTTCATTATTTAACGTTGATGTCCATGTTCGCTTAGGGAAAGCAACCAAATACTCCCAAGTACTATGAAGAGAATCAACTTCTACCAAATTCATTGAGATTCTGTTTGGAACATCTTTTTTCTTCCGATTTTCAATACTATCATTTTTTGCTAATAGTTCCAGTTCCCTGACAGTCTCTTTTGCGGGGTCCAATAGACGAACCAATGATAGTGAACTCCCAAAACTCGATTCGATAATATTGTCCAATCCATCTACAGAAGACTGCATATAGAAACTGTTTTTTACTTCAGATTTCCAGCGGTAATCAGAATTGTCTTTAAAATGATAAAAGCGCAGTCGCCAAACCTCACCCTCATTTTGGACATAACTCAATTGTCCTTGGCCTTCAATCACCAATCCACGAACGATAGGTTTTTCTGTCAATGTATCCACACGGAGCGTCTTTGTAGCCTCACCCATCAACTGTTCAAAAAGCATGATCCAACGATCTTTTTCGATTTTCTTTATATCGATTGCGTAATAAATTGAATCATTTTGTTCATGGGCAATATCAAGACGTTCCATTAACAATCTCTCTATTTGGATTTCTCTCTTCTCATAAGCTGTTTCGTTCAATAAAAACTTGGCTGTTATCAATTTATCCACGCCCAATTGGCTTCCAATTGCGGTATAGGTAATAAGGGTCTCTGAATTATTCACATCGATTTGTTTGCTATTGTTACGAGAAACATCAACCGAGAGAATGGATTGGACACGGTGTAATTTCTCAGGTCCCAAATCTACCGAGTATCTTCTTTTACCCGCGCTATCAATAAAAACCAGTGTTCGATGGCGATTTACTACAAACTCCATTGATAGCAATTCAACTGCAGAGTGGGGCAGGCTTTGTGACGATTTATCTGTAACGAGAAACCCCACCAATTGTATTGGCTGAAAATTCAATTCATCGAGCAGGGCAGGGTATTCATAACTGATCACATCACCGAGTTTTTTGGAAATCGAATTATAGATAGAAACCTTTACCAATCCGGGAGTAAACCATTGGATTGCGAGTTTTTCATGGTGCTTTACAATCTTCTTGATGGGGATGGATCGATACTTCAATGGCAAATCAATCTCGGTATTAATAGGCGTTCCCAATGGTTGATTTTGACCCAACATTCTCTCCTTATTCCAAACATCAAATGACTTTCCAGTTACATACTCAATAGCAGACTCCGCATTCCCAGTATACTTGAGAACAAACATCATCGTAGAAACCACTGACTTTCCATAGGTTTGAAACAAATCACGCCAGATTTTCTTACCATAAACTTGCGCACCCATAGGCACAATTTGATTTGGCGATTTAAATCCGCCCTTGCATTCATAAAATGCATACTCATCCGCTGAATTCGCATTCCATCCAGATGCCAAATAGGCGCCCAAGCCTTGTAAGAACCAATTTGGAATGGTATGGGATCCGGTTTGACTTAGTTTTTGACGTACACTGATGCCCAATAAAAACTCATGGAATACAAAATGAGAAAGGGAATAAATAAATTGTGATCGAATCAGATTGTAGTTGCAGTTAGCATATATCGGATAATTGTACTCTTGAGAATAATTATCCGTAACAGAAATCCTCTCTAACCAAACGGCATTTACCTTGAGTGCTTCATGATAATCATTGATGTCGTTGTAAATCGTAGCGGTGAATTGCAAACTCGATTTATAACCCAACAAACCCTCTAATTCGTGATAGTTAAGTTCTGCAATTCTAAAAATTGAGTCTATAAATGGTTTGTTTTGAACGATGGTCGAATCACTGCTATTGAAATTTAAATGGACTCTTCCATACGCAAGCTCAATTGATCCTGCCTTCGCATTTATTGATGAATGCGTTAACATAACAAAGAATAGCAAGATCAAATTCTTAATAGAATTAGATATAACGCGTTGTTGATATATTAAAAGTGGGCCCCTCACAAACATCCGAATATACAATTGTTTTGGGGCAAAGACAAATGAGCAATCTTACTTACCTTCGTATCATGAATATCAATAATAGTGCTGATTTCATTGCCCTTGAGAATCAATACGGAGCACATAATTATCATCCATTGCCAGTTGTTTTACACAAGGGTGAAGGGATATTTGTTTGGGATGTAGAGGACAAAAGATACTTCGATTTTTTGTCTGCCTATTCCGCAGTCAATCAAGGACATTGTCACCCCAAAATCATTGAAGCACTTAACGTTCAAAGTAAAAAATTAACTCTTACTAGCAGGGCTTTCCATAACGATCAACTTGGTCCGTTTGAGCAATACATCACAAACCTACTGAGATATGATCGTGTATTGCCTATGAATACAGGCGTAGAAGGAGGGGAGACCGCAGTAAAACTTGCCAGAAAATGGGGCTATACGGTTAAAGGGATTGCTTCAAATCAGGCCAAAGTGATTTTTGCATCGGGGAATTTTTGGGGAAGAACCATCGCAGCTATTTCTACATCGCAAGATGAGGATAGTTATGCCGACTTTGGACCTTTCGTACCAGGATTTGAAATCGTAGAATACAACAATGTCCAAGCGCTTGAGCAAGCGCTTCAAGATTCAAATGTTGCGGCATTCATGGTTGAGCCAATACAAGGTGAGGCAGGAGTGATAATGCCGAGCGATGATTATTTGAAGCAAGTTCGTGCGCTTTGTACAAAATATAACGTGCTGTGGATTGCCGACGAGGTACAAACTGGATTGGGCAGGACAGGGGCGATGCTTTGTTGCGACCATGCTCATGTAAAGCCAGATATTCTGATTTTAGGCAAGGCGTTGGGTGGTGGAGTCTTTCCGGTTAGTGCAGTATTAGCATCAAATGAAGTCATGGGTGTGCTTCATCCAGGTCAGCACGGATCAACATTCGGTGGAAATCCTTTGGCATGTGCTGTAGCAACCGCAGCATTGAAAGTATTGGTGGATGAATCTTTACCGCAAAATGCTTCAGAAATGGGTGAACTTTTTAGAAAAGGGCTGAAAGAAATCAATTCTCCCATCGTAAAGAAAGTAAGGGGAAAAGGCTTGTTAAATGCGATAGATATTGAACCATTTGGCAACGGTAAAACCGCATATGATGTTTGTATCGCTATGAAATCAAATGGGTTACTAGCAAAACAAACACATACTCACACCATTCGATTTGCACCTCCTTTGACAATTAATGCGGGTCAAATCGAGGAAGCGTTGCAAATCATCAACTTTTCTATTCTCGAAATTGCAAAATAATCGGCTGTAATTTTCTATCTTTGCAGTCCAGCTCGGGTGGCGGAATAGGTAGACGCGCAGGACTTAAAATCCTGTTTTCAGTAATGAGAGTACGGGTTCGATTCCCGTCCCGAGCACAAATGAAGAAGATTGTTTTTTCAATCGTTCTAATCGCTGTTCTTTCTTGCAACAGCAACCGAAATTCCGGCCGATTTATTAGTGAAACAGACACAACTTTTTCGGAAGAAGTTCGAGCTGTTTCATTGAAAATTAACAGCAATCCGGATGATGCCGAATTGTACTACAAAAGGGCAAATACCTTCTATTTCGAAAAGAAATACAATGATGCAATCTTGGATTTTGAAACGGCAATCTCAATTAATCCCAATCAAGCGCTCTATCATTACAAATGTGCAGAATCCTTAATTTCAATGGATTCAACAAACTCAAACAAAACCAAAGAGCATTTAACACAAGCCATAAAAATCAAATCCGACTACCCAGAAGCGTCGTTTTTGTTGGCGAAATACTATTTGGCAAGACAGGAATACGATAAATCCATCGAATTACTGAAGCCATTAACGAATCAAACAGATTTTTCCGACAATGCCTACGTGTTGATGTCGATCGCTTTTAAAGAGCAAAAAGACACAGTTTCCGCGAAAAAAGTCATTGAGAATGCACTTTTAAAAAATCCAGAGAATTTTAATGCAGTGATGCAAAAAACGCTGTTTCTATATCAGAGCAATGACCCAACGACAGCGCAATGGGCATCCAAGGCAGTCAGAATGAACGAATTCAACGATGAAGCGCTTTATACGTATGCTTTGGTTATGCAGCAAAAGGAAAAATACGCGGTAGCTATAGAATATTACGATAGGGCAATCAAAGTAAACCCGAATCACATTTTAGCGCATTACAATATTGCCGTCATTCAGTCGCTTTTTGATAACTATGAGGAATCCATCGACTGGTGTAAAAAAACCCTGGACCTAGAATCTAACTATGCCAATGCACATTGTTTAATTGGTTACAATCAGGAAAAAATGGGCAATAAAAAAGCGGCTTTGCTATCATACAAAACCGCTCTTTCGATAAACCCCGCTTTGGAACTCGCCAAAGAAGGTATAAAGTCAATTCATTAGTGCTTTTTCAATACCACCTTGGAGAACATATCAACGGTAGTTCCTCCGATATTAAAGTAGTATTTACGACGTAATACGATCTGCTCACCCGTCATTGATGTAATATCCCAAGTGTAGGTGAACAATGTAACTTTTGTATCATTGGGCGCAGTCATGCTCCAAGGAAATACATCATTTGCTTCACCAGCAACACATTTAACTGTATTGCGATTCACTTGAACTTGTGATGTAGTGTTGAAAGTATAAAAATCGTCTTTCGAGCAAGCTTCAATATTCTCAACTTGATCTTGAGATGAACTGTCTAACCAAGAGCTCAACTCCCAAGAATGTAACATAAATACTTCTTGTTTGGTTTTTCCACTGATGTCGATAGCATTTCCATTTGACTTTGAATCAGGATCACATCCAGTGATGAATAATAAAGCAGCAGCCGATAATGTTAATAGTGTTTTTTTCATAATCATGTTTCCAAATATATGTCAGCCGTTTCAATTCTCAAAAAGTCAACGTAAGTCTTCGATGACCTCAGCCGCCATTCTTAACCCAAAAAGGGCTGGCATATAGGAAATTGTACCATAAAAGGACCTTTTAAAATTACTTCCATCGGTGAGCTTAACTGAGTCCCTGTGCACCAATTCCGTATTAAACACAGATTTAAAACCGGTGTAGATGCCATACTTATGTAATCTTTTTCTAACCAACCTCGCAAATGGGTCATTATAGGTATCCTTAATGTCCGACACCATCACCGAAGAGGCATCCATTTTACCACCCGCACCCATGCTAGATATCAACCGTTGGCCTTGTTCAACGCATGTTTTTATCAAATAGACCTTAGGCGTAATAGAGTCGATACAATCTATCACATAATCGAATTTCTCAGATGATACCAATTCTTTCGTATGCTCTGGACGTTGAAATGTATCAATCACTTTAAGTGAAACATCTGGATTGATATCTTTAATCCTCGCCGCCATCAAATCCGCCTTTTTCATGCCGATTGTACTCGTAAGCGCAGGTAACTGTCGGTTCTTGTTTGTTACATCCACAATATCGCCATCAATAATGGTTAATTCCCCTATCCCAGCTCTGGCAATGAATTCTGCGGCAAAACTGCCAACACCGCCCAATCCCACGATTAATACCTTGCTATTCGCCAATTTTTCAAGCGATTCTCTTCCAATGATGAGTTCTGTACGTTCCAACCACGATAAATCCATGCAGCAAAGTTATATTCTAACTCGTTACCTTTGTTTCATGCAGAAAATCAAGATGAAATTTCTATTCATTGCTATCCATATTTTTTCTTTTACTCAGGTATCTGCCCAATCTCAAACTGCCTTTAATAGCATTTTATTGCCTCGATCAAAAACGATGCAAATCCTAAGTCCAACCGCCCAAATTTTTGCCGATGCGTCGTTAAGAAAACAACTTATTCCTCTGTTTAATGATCAATTTCATGCGCAAGCAATTGTAAATGAAACGTTTATACTAGATAATTCCGATTTCATCGTAAGCAGTTTAATTGATCCAGAAAATACCAATTACCGAATTGCCCATTTGATATTTACGGCTGACAATTGGAATCAAATCATCGAACATTCAGGTTTGATTTATTTGGATGTATCCTCAAGATTAAACAGCCCCAAACCATTAAACGATACCGCTAGAATTCACAGCAGGGTAGACAAATCGGAAAATGGCATCAGCAACGGATTGTCGCAGAACTATACGGGCAAGGGTGTTGTAGTTGGAATCGTTGATATCGGATTTCAAACAGACCACCCAACTTTTTATAGTCCTGATGGAAAAACTAACAGAATCCAACGCTTCTGGAATCAGCAAAAATCAGGCAATCCACCCACTCTTTATAGTTATGGAATTGAATATTCGGATTCTATGAGCATTGCATCGGCCATCGACGATGATGGTTCCCACGGAACCCATGTTGCCGGGATAGCCGCAGGCTCTGGCTTGGGTTCTCCGAATTTGAAGTATCGTGGAATGGCGCCAGAGTCGGATATAGTTATGGTTGGAATCAAATATGCCAATGATACCCTAGGTGGAAGTGGCCTCGGCGATTTTATTGTGGCAAACCCTACCATTATAGATGGATACAATTATGTTTTTAAATATGCCGAACTTCAAAACAAACCCAGCGTTTGTAATTTGAGTTGGGGTATGCACACTGGACCTCATGATGGTACTTCACTATTCGATCGATCCGTGAAGGCAATTACTGGTTCGGGTAGAATTGTGGTTGGTGCGGCAGGGAATGACGGCAGAAATCAAATGCATATCAATCAGACATTGAATGGCGATACGGCTTACGCGTTGGCAGTTGACAACAATCGTAAAGATTACCCCCGTGAGAATATATATATAGACATTTGGGGTGGAATCAAAAATGGGAGTGGGGACAAACTAAAAATCCAATTGAATTTGGTCGACACGTTAGGTAATGTCCTAATAAATACTCCATGGAATTTGGCCGGCGACTGTGTGAATTGTGGAGCGTATAAGTCTATTTACACCAATGGGAAGGATACGCTCGCTCTGATTATCACAGAACAAAACTACCCATTCAATGGCAAATCGAATTTTTTGGTCATTGCAGAACACAATAGACCCTACAATGGCTATATCCGTTTGGGTGTAACCAGTAGCGGGGAGTTCAATGCGTGGAATTCTGGACAGGCATATCGTTGGACATCGGGCCATTTTTGGAAAGGGCATAAAAAGCAGAGTTTTGGTAAGAAATTTATTGAAGGAACACCCGAAGGCTCGGTTGGTGAGAATGGTGGCTCGGGGGTCCATACTTTGACAGCTGGAGCTTATATAAACCGAAACGAATGGACAAATTACAAAGGAGAGTATTTTAATCAGCCTTGGAATATAGTAGGAGATATCGCGGGTTTCAGTAGCCGAGGACCGATGCCAAAAAGTACAACGCATCCCAATGGCAGAATCAAGCCCGATATTATTGCTCCCGGCCAGAGTATAACGTCGGCTTTGCATCGTCGACAAGTACCGGGTTGGTTAAATAATGAATTGATGCATAAAACGCAATACAATGGAAACGATGTCTACTGGGCGATGTTCTCTGGTACTTCGATGGCTGCGCCGCATACTGCTGGGATTGTAGCACTTTATTTACAAGCCAATGAATGGCTAACCCCGTTAGAAATTAGAAGTTTATGGCGACTTACTGCAAGGAAGGATCAATACACAACCAACGATTCTAATGGCAACAGCGGCTATGGTAAAGTTGATGCGTTTGAGACCCTGAAAATCATTGATCAATATGCAAATATCCCCAAACTGCAATTAACTCAAGGCTGGGTTTATTTTGTAAATGGTGATCAACAACTCGTTTTATCAAACATTAAAAACCCAAGTAATTACAAGGTGCTGATTTACAATTGCAGCGGCCAATTGATTAAAAATCGTATATTAACGATAGAGTCATACCAAATAGACATCTCTGATCTATCTTCTGGTGTGTATTTTATCAAAATTGAAGACCTTTGGGGCAACAAACAACTCTCTGGAAAATTTATCAAGTAATTGATTTACTGTCGTTTAAGCGATTTTCGTCGAGATAAAAGGCGATCACGTATCCTCCATACAAAGGATTGCGCAGCAATTATAGAGACTCGAGGTACTCCGTATAAGATCTTACATGCCTGTCTTTCTTCTGGTCATAAATATCATCAATAGATACCATAATTCCAGTTTCTTCAACATCGCCAAAATGGTGATTGATGGCAGTGCCGAAAGTTCTCATAGTGGGGCTCAAATTCATGTAGCTATTGAAAAGAGGTGGGATATTCTCACCCAATTCGCGCACTTTTGAATTCAGCAGTTTATGACCTTCTTTGTATTCCAATCCATCTAATTCATGTAAAAATGCAGAACAATCAAACATCCTCTGTATTGGCGATGGAATACTGACCAAATTCTCCTCATTGGGAAAATAATGATCCATAAAACATAGAATCAAGTCGCGGGCTTCTTTGTTGAAGTCACTATACATTGTGATTTTCCCGAAGAAATACTTGTATTCCGTATTCATTAAAACCAAAGCACCCAAGCCGTCCCATAAATTATCTAAGCTAAATAGTCCCTTACGGCTGCTCAAGCTAGGTTGATACTCGGGCTGAACAAAGCTTCGACCCAATTCTATGGCATAGGGGAAGTATGTGTCCTTAATTTTCTGAGTGTAATTAAAAATCTCGGTGGTCGACAAATGAAAATGTCCGGCTTCATCTTGCGATTGGGGTACCATAACAAATCGATATCCGCCAACCAATTGATTTTCCAAAGGATCCCACACAATCAATTGACTGTAACTGTAAGGTCCTGAATCATATTCATCAATATCTAAAGACTTCCCAGTTCCACCGCCCGCGGCTCTAAATGTCAATTCTCTCAGCCGTCCAACTTCAGCCATCAAGTTTGGCTTATCATCCCCTTTGAAAATGTAAATTTCATTGGATGCATTATTCGTAGGTCGTATAAAAATATCCCTTGTGAGTTCTTTAAGTAACTTATCTGTAGGTATAGGGTCAATCAAATTTTCTATCATTGTTTATCAACTCAAGCCGTGAAAATAATGAATTTATTGCTATTGTTTCAATCAATTAGAAAAGTTCGCCAATGGGTTCCTTGACAATTCGTAGACGTGTGCTTTGATTTTTTGAGCATCCTCCATGGCGTTTTTCTTGTTGAAAGCACTAGGCGACAAAGGTTTGCCTATGGTAATTGTAAGTTCTTTGTCCTTTTGCTTAAACAACTCATCGGCCAACGTCATCATTTCCACATTGAATTTTATTCCTAAAAATTTCCTCCAATTTGCGATTCGATAAAAGCGATTTGAATTGGCGCCATTTATATGGACAGGAATAATTTGTAGATCATATTGAATGGCTTTCATCAAAAAACTCTTTTGCCATTCCAAGTCTATAATTTTCCCATCAATTTTCCTTGAACACAAACCTGCTGGAAAAACCATCATCATACCACCGGCCGCATAGGCATTATCTATGCGAATCATGGATTCTTTGGGTGATTTCCCCAATTTATTCACTGGAATAAAATAGTCATTGAAAGGAGGTATGTTTGATAGTACATCGTTTGCAATTAGCATTATATCACTTCTAACTTGACCAATGGAACTATACAAACAAAGTGAATCCAAACCGGCCATCGGGTGATTTGCCACCAATACGCACTTGCCATTGGTTGGAACATTTTCAATGTTAACAAGGTTAACTTTTGCGCCCAATTCCTTCACTAGGCTCGTTGCGAATTGAATTCCAACCTCATTGTGATGTTTGCGCAAAATTGCATTAACCTCTGTTTGATGAACAAATCGTTCAAACCAATTGATGAAAAAATTGGGAATCCACTTCAGGATCTTAGCATTCTTAGATGCAATGACATCTCTAATATTGACCTGAAGTGGAGCGTTGTTTGTCATAGTTTTATAATTACCCCAATATCGAAGCCTTCGTAGCATCGAGAATTGCAAAGGACGAAGCCGAATCCGTAGATTCTGAATACACCCGCAATACTGGCTCAGTACCACTTGGGCGAATCATAACCCAAGAGCCATTGTCAAGTCGGAATTTATATCCATCCACATCCTCAAACTCTACAACCTTATAGGGACCAAATGAATCATAACTCCTTGATTTACATTTTTCTATAATGCTTTCTTTCAACTCATTGGTTAAGTGCAAATCGTAACGCTCAACAGCAAATGACCCAACTTTAGCATACATATCTTGAATCAATTCCGATACCGACTTACCAGTTTTTGCCATGTACTCCATCAAAACCAAACCCATCCAAACACCATCGCGCTCAGGTATATGTCCTTTGATTGCAATACCACCGCTTTCCTCAGCACCAATAAGTACATCTTCGGTAACCATGTATTCGCAAATGTATTTGAATCCGATTTTTGTCGTAATCGACTCTAATCCTTTGAGGTCACACAATTTTTGAATCTTATCGCTGACAGAAAAACTCTTCACCACCTTACCCGAATAACCCTTAAATGTGGTTAGGTATTCGATCAACAGCAATATCAAATGGTGAGAATCGACAAAGTTTCCTTTTTCATCAAACCAACCAATTCTATCGGCATCACCATCAGTTGCCAATCCACATAAATAGGAGGGACTCGAATTGATAAGTGGACCAATTTCGGGGAGATTTTTCAATATTGGCTCAGGCGCACGCCCATCGAACCCAGGATTATAATTTCCGTGCAAAATGGTAGACTCGGGCAACAATCGTTTTACAATCGATAGTCCGGCACCATACATCGCATCGTAAACCAAACCAGAGGAAATCGAGGAAAGGGCATCCATATCGAAAGAATTCAAACAATGGTTGTAGTACATGGTTTCAAAATCACCGTATTCAATCATTCCATTGTTAAAATACGATTCAAAACTATCGCCTGCATCGACAAGGGTAGGGGAAATCAAATTTTCAACTTTGCTAACCTCTAAAGGAACTGCAGGACCGCCATAATTTGCTTTGATCTTGTAGCCGTTATAGGTTGGGGGATTGTGACTCGCGGTTAGAATAATTCCTGCACCAGTTTGAAGTTGATGGGCGGCCAAGGAAATCATTGGTGTTGAAACAAAGCCTTTTGAAACCACAACTTTTATACCTTGAGCTGCCAACTGTTGGGCTGTTTCTTTTGCGAACATTTCGCCTCCGAAACGACAATCATATCCAACAACGCAACTTTTTGGTAATTCGCTTTGATTTAACCATAGCGCGGTGGCATTGGCTACACGTCGTACATTCGCCACGGTAAATTCATCGGCGATTATTTCGCGCCATCCATCGGTTCCAAATTTAATTTGATACATATTATTTCAATTTCAATTTATAAAAAGGCATTCTCGCCTGTAATTTCCATTCCCAAAATCAATAAATGAATATCGTGCGTTCCTTCATAAGTCACTACAGATTCCAAATTCATCATATGTCGCATGATCGGATATTCGCCCGTAATTCCCATTCCGCCTAACATCTGGCGGGCTTCCTTGGCTACATTCATCGCAATTTCTACATTGTTTCTTTTTGCCATAGATATTTGTGCGGGTGTGGCTAAGCCTTTATCCATTAATTGACCTAATCTCCAAACCAAAAGCTGCGCCTTTGTGATTTCGGTTAACATCTCAGCCAATTTCTTTTGCTGCAACTGAAATCCTCCGATTGGCTTACCAAATTGAATGCGCTGCTTAGAATATCGAACTGCAGTATCGTAACAATCCATAGCGGCACCCAAAGCACCCCAACTGATTCCATATCTAGCGGAATTCAAACATGTCAAAGGGCCTTTCAAACCTGTAACACCGGGCAGAATATTCTCTTTTGGTACTTTAACGTTATCAAAAACCAATTCTCCGGTACAACTTGCCCTTAAACTCCATTTATTGTGTGTGGTAGGCGTGGTGAATCCTTCCATTCCGCGTTCAACTATTACTCCATGAATAACACCCGCTTCGTTTTTTGCCCAAACAACGGCAACATCTGCAAAGGGGGCATTGCTGATCCACATTTTTGCTCCGTTTAAAACAACGTGATCTCCTTTGTCGACAAAGTTTGTTGTCATTCCGCCTGGATTTGAACCATGATCAGGTTCAGTTAATCCAAAGCAACCCAACCAATCTCCTGAAGCGAGCTTAGGCAGGTATTTATGCTTTTGTACTTCGCTTCCAAATTTAAAAATTGGATACATCACCAATGAACCTTGCACAGACGCGGTTGAACGAACTCCGCTATCGCAGCGTTCAAGTTCTTGCATAATGATTCCATAGGTAGTGTAGTCCATCCCGCCACAACCATATTCGGTAGGCAATTGGGGACCAAAGGCTCCAATATCACCGAGCTGCTTTACGATATGTCTCGGAAATTCGGCGTTTTGCGCATAATGCTCGATAATTGGGCTCAGTTCTCGTTTTACATATTCTCTTACTGAAGCACGAATCAACTTTTGTTCATCCGTTAGCAAATCGTCCACACCATAAAAATCGGGGGCCACGTAACGGTCTTTTCCTTGATTGGCCGCTAGTAAATCTGAAATATCGTGTTCACTCATAATGTTATGTCCACAAATGTAATATACTTACTTTCTTTGCATCTGATTTTTACGACAAGAATATGTTAACAACCATTTTTATTGACCAACAACTTGTGCATTCTAACATTGGATATTTCGAGATTGAAAGAATCGTAGGTGTTGAATTATACATAAGCGTTAAAGTCATGTTTAAATCATCGTCAATATCAGATGATCTAAATAATTCGTTAGATTATTCAACTTTATCTCAAATCATAACATCGGAATCTAAGAACTCGATGAAATTATTGGAGACATTGGGCCAAAACATTCTTACTTGTATTGAAAAAGTGGGGGTGGTTGGACATCAATCTACTTGGCTAAAAATCGAAAAGAAGCAAATGCTACAAAAAGGATTTCATGCCAAGGGATTTGGAATAGAACTATCCAAAGACTATGGTCAATAACCCACGAAAGACTTATCTTTGTAAAAATGAGAATTACGAAATTATTTTCGTTGGTATTGAGTTTGAACACTGTCGGGCTTTTGGCGCAAATTCCGGCCATTACAGGTTGGATCTACAATAAAAAAACGCTAGAAACTATTCCCGGTGCAATCCTTATTGATTCCACAACAAATGCCTCCGTTGAGTCGAATGATCATGGATATTATCAATTTGGAACAACTCGAGGGAACAAAATTATCATTGTGGCTGCCGCGGGTTTTAAGACCCAGAAAATTGAAATTGAATTAGAAGCCTCAGTAAATAAGAACTTCTTTCTAAAACCAATAGGCTACAACGAATTAGATTCAGCCGAGCAATACCTGTCTTTGTTCAACATGAAGCCTTCTTTCTATTCTCCAACACAGAAACAAATCATTGAATCGCCAAGTATCGGGAGCGTGGCCGATCCAGTAAAATATCTTCAGTTTCTACCCGGTGTTTCTGGCGGCGTTGAGGGTTTGTCTGGACTTGTAGTTCGAGGCTCAAACCCAGATCAAAATTTACAATTAATGAACGGTTTGCCCTTGTACGGCAATGGACATTTGTTTGGCTTTGTTTCCAATTACAATCCGCACATTCTGAAATCAGTACATTTTTACCGTGGAGTGGCACCTGCCAGATACGGCGGAAGAGCTGGGGGTGGAGTTTTGGATATTCAAACTTCTGGGGGAGCCGCGAAAGATTGGACCGGTAAAATCCATGCCGACCCTGCTACATTTACATTTGCGATGGATGGCCCACTGGACCATAGAGGAAAGGTTACAAGTTCAATTTCGGTTCGAAGGAGCTATTTAGATTGGATAATTGGAGCAGGTAGCAACAGCAGTAGTGGTTTGATTGGCAATATTCACGACATTAACGCTAGAGTTGATTACAAGAAAAATCAATATACACAGTGGAATTTCTGGGCCTATAACGGAAGAGACAAATATGGGCTTTCCTTCTCGGTTGACGAAACGGATAGCTTGGGCCGTCGCTTAGTGTATACCCTAAAAAATCTAACCTCTTGGCAAAACACACAAATTGGGGCACGCTGGTCGCATGAATTTTATTCCAATCATTTCGGCTCCATTACTGTGGGCCTTTCAAGGTATAAATACTACACCAACTTTGATTTAGATGGCAGCATTACTCAAGGGGGCAATACAAAAACCGCAAAATTGAGCGAGAAATCGAGCAATTCAATCGCAGACTACACGGTAAATGGCGATTTTACTTATGTCAGAAATCCACGACAGACCATAAATTACGGTAGCCAATTCACATTGCATCATTTAGAACCTGGCCAACTTCGACTGGTGGACCAAACAAATACGGGGAATATAGATACCGCTTATGGAATGGCCAATGTACAAACGAATTTGGAATGGGCTAACTACGCAGAATTAGAAGTACATCCAAATATTGGATTAAGCATGAACCTAGGTGTTCGATTATGGACATTTATTACACCAACAAAGATTTACTGTCGACCAGAGCCTAGAATCATCATTAGCCAGCTACTTGAAGGCAAGAAAAGATTACAATTGGGATATTCGGTATCTAACCAAGGCCTGCACCAATTATCTAGCGTGAATGGGGTATTGCCGAGCGATGTATGGTTCCCTAGCAGCGCAACCTTTAAGCCTCAAAGAACATCACAATTCACAGCTGCCTACATTATGCCGGTGAGTGCCGGGCTCGAATTTTCGACAGAATTTTATTACAAAAAATATAACGGGATTACTGATTTAACAGGGATCGATGAAGACCCATTGGTAAAGAATTTCTGGGAGCGCAGTGTTGTTCAAGGCGAGGGAAATAGTAGGGGTATCGAGTTTTTACTTTCTAAAAAATCAGGAAAAATCACAGGCCTAACCAGCTATACATACTCACTATCCAATCGAACCTTTGAATTTATTAACAACGGAGAAGAGTTCAGGTATCGTTGGGATAGACCGCATCAATTCAAGACTCAATTGACGTTTCAGATTGAGACTTGGTTCAAAATCAATTTTGCAGCAATGTATATGAGTGGCAATGTTTACAGCGTGCCCACCGGTCAGTATATTACCACAGACAATAAATTGGTTTACGATTACAGCGAGAAAAATAACTATCGTATGCCGGCATATCGACGTATAGACTTAGGATTCACCAAACAAATCAAGCCTTTTTACAACAGAGGATACAAAGAATTTTGGGGAATCCAAGTTTACAACATCTTGGGTATCAACAACCCTATGAATGCAAAATTAAGTATTGACCCCAATACCAACAATGTTGTCCTTAAAGGTACTTCCGCCTTTGTTTTTGTTCCATCTGGCTTTTATAGAATAGAATTTTAACCATGAAACGATTTAAATCAATTAGTATCACTGCCGTTATTGCGTCGACACTATTTTTAGGTTGCGATACCAACTTGGACATGTCGAGCATTCAACATACCCCCAAGCTAGTAGTCAATTCATTTGTAAATAGCGATGAATTGTTTTCGGTGCAAGTGTCTTCTACGATTCCAATCAACGACACCAATCCGCCAAAGATGATCGAAAATGCAATTGTTACGGTTAACGATGGTTCCACTACATCCACATTAGTCTACGATCTTTCAGTTCAGAAATACTTGGCCACCTTTAAACCCAGCCCAGGAAGAGTTTATACTGTAAGAGTTGAAAAAGGCAATTTCAACACAGCCTCTGGTACATTAACGATTCCCAATAGAGTGGTAAGTGCGAAATCAATTTGGAAAGACAGAACCGGCTTTGATTCAATGGGTTTTGAAACGGGGACTTTAACCTGCTTTATTTCCGACCCAGGTTCTGAACGCAATTACTACGAAATTAACTTGTATCGCTTCGATTATATTACACAAGAGTGGTTAATTATGCCACCAACAACAACGGATCCTTTCTTGAATGAGAATGGAATCAAGACAGATATTGGTGGAATTCTGATTGATGATAGAAGTTTTAATGGGTCAAAAAAACAATTTGATTTTATTACCAGCTATGGAAGCGCCGGCACTCAATATAAATTCTTGGTGGAGGTTCGATCACTCAGCGATGATTACTATCGATACTTACAGTCATTGGCCAGTTACAAGGCCCAAAGTGGCATTTTCTCTGATCCTTCGCCCGTTTATAGCAACATTACCAACGGAAGGGGCATTTGTGCCGGCGCTGCTATCCAAAAAGACACGATTCAATAAATATTTTAAGAATTACCCTGCCTGTGTCTTCAATAGAAAAGAAAATTAAAATTATCAATGCCCAACAGCATAATCTACAGCACGTTAGCGTAGATATTGATCATGGTTCCTTTACCGTGGTCACTGGCGTTTCAGGAAGTGGGAAGTCGAGTCTGGTTTTTGAAACCTTATTCGCCGAAGGTCAACGTCGTTACGTGGAAAGCCTCAGCAGCTACGCACGACAGTTCCTTGGAAGAATGAAGAAGCCCTTGGTAGATGACATTCAAGGCCTTTGCCCAGCAGTAGCCATCGAACAAAAAGTCAATACGAGAAATCCTAGAAGTACTGTCGCCACTTCAACGGAAATTTACGATTATATCAAATTGCTATTTAGTCGTGCCGGACATACAATTTCACCCGTTTCCGGTAGGGAAGTAAAACGCGAATCATCAGAGGACGTTTATCATTTTTGCCTCGGCCGAAAAGACGGGGAGCGATTACTGATTTTAGCGCCGCAAACAAAAAAAATGTTTGCCCACGCCGATTGGGATTTACTCATTCAGAAAGGATATAGTCGTGTTTGGATTCACAATGAAACAGTCAACGTTCAAACGCTAATTGATGATGCCACAGCCATTGAAACTGAACTTTTTATCATCGTTGATCGCTTGACGATACAAAAGGACGACGATGAATTTCAATCAAGATTATTTGATGCTTGCGAAACCGCATTTTGGGAAGGAGAAGGCAATTGCAGCATCTACCTAACCGATACAAAAGAGAAAATCGAATTTAACAATCGTTTTGAAATGGACGGTATGAAATTCGAACTTCCAACGCGCGATTTCCTTAGTTTCAACAATCCACATGGAGCTTGCAGAACTTGCGAAGGGTTTGGATCTGTTTTGGGGTTAGACAACGACCTGATAATTCCGGATACATCGCTGAGTGTCTTTGAAGGTGCAGTAGCCCCTTGGAAAGGCGAAGTGATGGGCGAGTGGCGCAACGATTTTATCCGATTGGCAAACAAAGTGGATTTCCCTATCCATAGAGCAATCAGAGACTTGAACGAGGAACAAATCCAACTCTTATGGAATGGGAGCAAAGCCTTGCCTGGTATTTATGATTTCTTTAAATACATCGAAGAAAAATCATACAAAATTCAATACCGCGTCCTTGCGGCAAGATATAGAGGTAAAACCACCTGTCCGGATTGTTTGGGAACCCGACTCAGAAAAGAAGCGGCCTACGTAAAAGTCATTTCGGAATTTATTGACCAAAACCATCCAAAGCACCTTAATATCCAGGAGCTTTTGTTAATGGAGGTTGATAAAGCCTTAAACTATTTCAATCACTTACAATTAAACGATACAGACCAATCCATTGCATATCGAATCATTGAGGAAATACAAAATCGATTACAGTTCCTTAGCGATGTGGGTTTGGGTTATCTGTCGTTGAATCGTTTAAGCAACACCCTCAGCGGTGGAGAAAGTCAGCGAATCAATTTAGCGACGTCTTTGGGTAGCAACTTGACAGGTTCAATGTATATTCTAGATGAACCCAGTATTGGATTACACTCAAGAGATACGGAAAGACTCATTACGGTATTGAAAGCGTTGCAAAATGAGGGAAATACTGTGATTATTGTGGAGCATGATGAGGAGATCATGCGAAGTGCTGAAAACCTCATTGATATTGGACCTTTGGCTGGAACACATGGAGGAAAATTGCTTTATCAAGGCACTTTTGATGGTCTAAAGGACTGCGAGAGCAGCTTAACATCGAAATATCTGAATCATATCGAAGAGATAGCGGTACCCAAAACCCGCAGAAAAACGCCACATTACATCGAAATTGAGGATGCGACGGCGAATAACTTGCAAAATATTACAGCCAAGTTCCCCTTAGAATCATTTACCGCTGTTACGGGGGTATCTGGGTCAGGAAAAACAACCTTAATCAAACAGGTTTTGTTTCCAGCTTTGAGTCGTGAATTGGGTCAGTTTAGTACGATTAAGCCCGGCAAACACAAGAAACTGTCAGGATCTATTTCATTGATTAAGGCCATCGAAATGGTGGATCAAAACCCCATCGGTAAGAGTAGTCGCAGTAACCCCGTGACATACGTTAAGGCATTTGATGAAATTCGCGATCTTTTTGCAAATACCCCAACGTCTAAATTCAATGGATTTAAACCCTCCCATTTCTCTTTCAATGTGGATGGCGGAAGATGCGATAACTGTCAGGGTGAAGGTGAAACCGTAATTGAAATGCAATTCATGGCCGACATCAAGTTGGAATGTGAAGCTTGCGCCGGACAGCGATACAAAAAAGAGGTCCTTGAGGTTGAATACAACGGAAAGAACATCTTTGATGTACTCGAGATGACGGTTGATGAGGCGATGATTTTCTTTGATGGGCTAAAAAATATCAGGGATCGACTAAAGCCTTTGCAAGATGTTGGTTTGGGCTATGTGAAACTCGGTCAAGGATCGAATACATTGAGTGGAGGTGAAGCGCAGCGCGTGAAATTGGCGTTTTTCTTAAGTAAAGCTAGTCCCAATAAAGAGGGTGGGACCTTGTTTATATTTGATGAACCCACAACAGGTTTACACTTTCACGATATCAAAAAATTGATGGCCTCCTTTCAGGCATTAATTGCTCAAGGCAACACAGTGATTTGCATCGAACACAATTTGGACGTTATCAAATGTGCTGACTGGATCATCGATTTGGGCCCTGAAGCGGGCAATGCGGGTGGAAATTTGGTATTTCAAGGACTACCGGAAGATATTCATCTTGCAGCGGATAGCATTACAGGTCCATATTTGATGGAAAAGCTTAAATAAATCAAGCATCGGATTGTAATTATTTATCTAAGAAAAATCCACATTAGCCGAGAACCGAACGGCGGGATTTAATATTTTATTAACTTCGCAGAACTTATGAAAAAATTGTTAGTTCTCTGCTTGTCGATGGGGTCAATTATCTCCCTAACACAAGCACAAGCAACACTAATCGAAAAGGTGGATGCAAAACCTGGTAAATTGATTGTCCCTTACCAGAAATTCCAGTATCCCAATGGCTTAACGCTTATGGTAAGTGAGGATCACAGCGATCCAGTGACTCACCTAAATGTAACTTATCACGTTGGATCTGCGAGAGAAACCCGGGGTAAATCTGGCTTTGCGCACTTCTTTGAACACATGTTGTTTCAAGGTTCTAAGCACATCGCCGATGAAGAGCATTTTAAAATCATCAAAAATTATGGGGGAGATGTGAATGGTAACACAACTCGAGATCGTACCGTTTATATTGAAACTTTCCCTAGCAACTTCACAGAAACAGCCCTTTGGATGGAAGCAGATCGTATGGGATTTTTCCTTGAAGCTTTCACCAATAAAAAATTCGAAATTCAACGCAGTACCGTTAAAAATGAAAAGGCTGAACGTTATGACGCTCCCTATGGTTTCTTGATGGAGGTAAAAGACCAAGAATTGTATCCAAAAGAGCACCCATATAGCTGGTCAACCATTGGTTTTGTTGATGATTTGGATCGCGCGGATAGCAATGACCTTAAAAACTTCTTTTTGCGTTGGTACTCTCCAAACAATGCGTGTATTATCGTTAGCGGTGACGTTAACACGAGCGAAGTAGTAGCTTGGGTTGATAAATTCTTTGGCGCCATTCAACGCGGCCCGGAAGTGAAAAAGCAGGCGGTTCCAAGAGTTAAACTATTGGAAAATAAAGTAGCGACCTATCCTGATGCGAATGCCTATGTACCATTGATTTATTCAACTTTTGTAGGTGTGCCAGTTGGACATGCGGACGAAGCGGCTTTGGACGTGTTGACCTATTTGATGGGCGGAACAAGAAGTTCTACATTATACAAGAAGTTTGTTGATGCAGAATGGGCATTACAAGCCGATGCGAGCAACAATCCATTGAGTTCAATCAACCATGAGTTGGCCGGTGAAATTTCTTTCACTGTCGTTGGTTATCCTTACTCAGATGTACCTAGACTTCAAAAAATGATGAAAAGCGCCATCGATTCTTTTGGAATCATTGGTTTCTCTGATGAAGATTTGGATCGTGCAAAAACAAATATCCTAAGTAATTATTCTAGCGGTTTGGAGGATGTTAGTACCAAAGCAAACTACTTGAGTTCATTCTGGTATTTGGATGCAAAGAATGCAGATGGTAGCAGCTATAACTTGGAAGACGATGCAAGTCGTTATAGAAACTTAACCAAGGCCGACATCTTGCGTGTTTACAACATGTACTTGAAAAACAAATTCTCATCTACCGTTATCATCACCCCGAGTCAGGTTGCTGAAGGCGAAGAGAAGCCCAAGTATCAGAGTGTTAACCCAAATGCTGGATTTACAAGTGCATTGGCTGATGCTGAATACAAAGGTTTAACGCCAAGACCTGTAAAAGACAATTTTGATCGCAGCGTACGCCCTCAACCCAAAGAAATCACATCTGCAAAATCACCGAAGGTGGCTAAAAAGGTGTTGGATAATGGCCTAGAGATTTGGTCGACCTACTTCGATGAAACCCCACGTGTCATAGTACAATTGAATATCGAAGGCGGACGTTTATTGGAAGATGGCAAGGTATATCCAGCGGGAACAGCAGAGATGACTGCTTCAGCTATGAATACGGGTACATCGACAAAAACTCCTGAAGACTTAGAAAAAGAATTTGAGAAATTGGGCATCAATATTGGCTTTGGTGGCGGTTCAACAGGAACTAGTATCACTTTGAGCTGTGAAAAAGACAAATTGGATGCTGCCATTGTATTGTTGCAAGAAATGATGTTCAAACCCCGTTGGGATGAATCAGAATTCAAAAAAGCCAAGAAACAGGTTAAAGAAGGCGCGAAGTCTAGTCTAACAAACCGTGGCACCGGGGCAAGCAACGCTTATCGCAGGTTGATGAACGGTGAAAATGCACTGGGAACGGCTTTATTGTCTGACGATTACGACAAAGTGAGCATGGAAAATTGCAAAGCGTATTATGCGGCGAACTATGTACCCAATTTGACAAAAATGGTTGTCGTAGGGCCAGTTTCTGAAGATGAAATCTACACAAAGTTTGCCTTCTTGAATAGCTGGCAGAAGAAGTCAGTAACCATCACTACGCCGGTGGCCGCAACGAAAATGGGAACTCCACAAATATTTGGCGTGAAATATAATGATGCTGAGCAGAGCGATATCTTCTTGGGCTTTAAGTCACAGCCTTATGATTATGCTGGAAAGTTCTTCCAAAACAACATTATGAACTTTGCTTTGGCTGGTAACTTCAATTCTCGTTTGAATTTGAACATCCGGGAAGACAAAGCATGGACGTATGGCATTCGTGGGGGTTATTCTCCTGCATACAAAGACATGCCAGGTACTTATACAATTAGTGCAGGAGTTAAAGCAAGGGCCACTGACAGCGCAATTATCGAGATCGTTGATGAATTGGTGAGATATAAAAATGGTGGCATTACGGACGAAGAATTCAATTTTACAAAATCGGCTTTGATTGCTAGTGAATCATTGGAGTACGAATCAATTGGACAAAAGGCAGGTTATATCCTTCAGATGGCAAATCGCAATTTGCCGATGGATTTTGCGGATCAACAATTGAAGATCCTACAGTCGATCACAAAAGAGCAAATCAATACTTTGGCGAAAGAGGAAATGAATCTTGAAAGCCTAACCGTTGTTGTAGCGGGCGATATCATTGATCTTCAGCCTAAGTTAGACGCTTTGGGCATGGGCAAAATCCAAATGTTGGAGCCTACTGGAGCTGGAAAAATCAAATACATGAAGCCTGGAACCACCTCGTTGCCACGTAAAAAAGTACAATACAATCCACCGGCCGACTTGCGCAAATAAGTCGTTCTGGAATAGCTATAAACAAAAGAGGAAAGGGCAACCTTTCCTCTTTTGTTTTAATAGTCAACAAGCCCCCCAAAATGTATAAAATTTGTGGGCAACATCCCCAATAAATTCAACCAACCAACCCCGATTTCGGCGTTATTTGTATAATCGACTATTTTCATGGATGAACTAAACGAAAACACAGAAAGAATTATCTCAATCAACATTGAGGATGAAATGAAAACAGCCTACATCGACTATTCAATGTCGGTGATTGTTTCCAGGGCATTGCCAGACGTTAGAGATGGTTTAAAACCAGTTCACAGAAGGGTTTTATACGGTATGACAGACTTGGGGCTTGCCTCAAATCGTGCGCACAAGAAATCAGCCCGTATCGTAGGGGAAGTATTGGGAAAGTATCACCCACACGGCGATAGTTCTGTATACGACACGATGGTGCGTATGGCTCAGGATTGGAGCTTGCGTTATCCCTTCGTTGACGGGCAGGGTAACTTCGGTTCAATCGACGGAGATCCGCCGGCTGCGATGCGTTATACAGAGGCTCGTTTAAGGAAGATTGCGGAAGAGATGATGGTAGACATCGACAAGAACACTGTTGATTTCAGACCAAACTTTGATGAAAGTTTGCAAGAACCATCGGTAATGCCAGCAAAGATCCCTAACCTTTTGGTGAACGGAGCCAGCGGTATTGCTGTAGGTATGGCAACAAACATGGCGCCTCACAACTTAACTGAAGTGTGTGACGGTATCATTGCTTATATCGAAAATAAAGATATTGAGATTAGTGAGTTGATGAATCACGTGAAGGGCCCCGATTTTCCAACTGGGGGTAGCATTTACGGGGTAGAAGGCATTAAGGATGCTTTTGAAACCGGTCGTGGCAGAATTGTAATGCGCGGTAAGGCGGAAATCGAAGTGACCTCAACCGGTAAGGAAATGATTATCATTACCGAGGTTCCTTACCAAGTAACGCCAACCCAAATTATCCTTAAAGCGGTTGATTTGATCAATGAAAAGTTGATTGATGGTATATCGGCTGTTCGCGATGAAAGTGGACGTCAGGGTATGCGCGTGGTATTCGAACTAAAAAGAGATGCGGTTCCAAACGTAATCTTGAACCAGTTATACAAATACACTCCGTTGCAGAGCAGTTTCTCAGTGAATAACATTGCTTTGGTTGCAGGTCGTCCAGTAATGTTGAATCTGAAGGACATGATTAGGCATTTTGTGAATCACCGACATGAAATCGTGATGCGCAGAACCAAGTACCTATTGGACGAAGCGAAAAAGCGCATCCATATTTTGGAAGGTTTGATTATCGCGTTGGACAACCTTGATGCTGTAATCAAATTGATTCGTGAAAGCCGCACACCAGACGCCGCAAAAGAAGGTTTGATGTCGAACTTTGGTCTTTCTGAAGTTCAGTCCAAAGCCATTTTAGAAATGCGTTTACAGCGTTTGACAGGCCTTGAAATCGATAAGATCCGCGAAGAGTACAATGCGGTATTGAAAGAGATCATGTATTACGAAAGTGTTTTGGCGAGCGAGGATTTGCGTATGGAAATCATCAAAACCGAAATCATCGAAGTAAAAGAAAAATACGGCGATGCTCGTCGTACCAACATCGAATTTAGCGCTGGAGAATTCAATATCGAAGATTTGATTCCAAACGATGAAGTGGTTATTACCATTTCTCACATGGGTTATATCAAAAGGACTTTATTGAGTGAATACAAAGAACAGAATAGGGGTGGTAAAGGTTTAAGGGGTGTCGCTCACAGAGATGCAGATTTCGTGGAACACTTGTTTATCGCATCAACACACAACTATTTACTGTTATTTACCGAACAAGGAAGATGTTTCTGGTTAAAGGTTTACGAAATTCCAGAGGGTCACAAAGCGACGAAGGGAAGGCCGATTCAGAATTTAATTAGCATTCCAAGCGATGATAAAGTAAAAGCATACCTAAACGTAATCAACTTAAAGGATCCAGAATACTTGGAGAACACCTTCATTATCATGGTTACCAAAATGGGTGTGGTAAAAAAGACATCTTTGGAAGCATATAGCCGTCCTCGTACCAATGGTATCAATGCGATTACCGTGAGAGATGGAGATGAGTTGTTACAAGCATGCTTAACCGATGGCGACAGTGAAGTCATCATCGCAAAGAGAAAAGGAAAAGCCATACGATTCCCAGAAGCAAAAGTTCGTCCAATGGGCCGTACCGCAGCGGGTGTGAGAGGTGTAACTCTAGAATCGGCGGAGGACGAAGTGATTGGCATGGTTTGTGTAAATCCAAGAAAGAGTGAAGCTACCATCCTGGTTTTAAGTGAAAAAGGATATGGAAAACGCACAGACCTCGAGGACTATCGCATTACAGGTAGGGGAGGAAAAGGCGTAAA
>CAMBTR010000002.1 GCA_945870885.1 Chryseobacterium gleum
AAGGTGAGGGATTTTCCGGGGAATTACACGGAATACAGAACTTGGAAAGAGTGGGATGATGCGCAGGCGGCCGGAAAGGGTTCTGGCAATAAGAGTCAGGCGGGCAAGGCGGCAGGTTCTTTGCAAGGAGCGGCGGATGCGGGGAAGAAATCGGGGACGTTACACGGTGCGAGTTCGGCGGTTGATGCTGGGTTGAAAGAGGGCGCTGCAGGGAATGCCAAATCGGAGGAGAAGCGAAAACTCACCTTTAAGGAGAAGTTTGAATACGAGCAATTGGGGAAAGATATTGAGGCGTTGGAAGCGAAGAAGAAACTGTTGGAAACGGAGTTAGGTGGCTTGAGTACTGAGTTTGAGCGAATTTCATCGGCGAGTGCGGAATTGCAACAGGTAAACGATGATTTGGATGAAAAGGGGTTGAGATGGTTGGAATTGGGTGAATGGATTTAACTGCTGGAATTGGCGGATTTGATTGTTAATACAGGCGGAATGGAATTAGGATGTGGTAAGAAACTCCTCGGATCTTTGATTTTGTATACTGACAGAAAATAGTAACCTTGCAGTTCGGATGGAAGGCAGAAACCGGAATATTGACGGACTCAAGGGTTTTTTGATTGTAATGGTGATCGTGGGTCACGTGCTGCAAGGCAAGGTCCTCGACAATTTTGGTCGTTATGTGATTTACAGTTTCCACATGCCCCTTTTTGTGGGATTATCGGGCTATTTACTCAATATTGATTCGATTCGATCGCTGAGTATCGGTCAGTTTTTTGGGAAATATGGCTCCCGCGTTTTGTTGCCTTGGACCATCGCGATGTTGGTTTACGCCATGTATTTAGGGGCTTTTGCATCGCATCCTACGCATTTGTGGAAGGGATGGATGAATTACCTCTTGAATCCTTATTATCATTTGTGGTTTGTGGTGGGCTACATTTTTTGGAGTTTTATTGCTTGGATATTGTTGCGTTTTGACTTTGACCGACAAGTGTTTTTGATTGTTGCAATTTTGATGGGCTTGATTTTTTATTATCTCAAGAACAACTTAGAAGGTCAGCTGATTTTGGCTTTAGGCGGCGATCTGGCTGGATTTATTCGAAATATTTTGCGACCCCAACTGTTTTTCTTTTTTGGATTGGGTGTGTATTTGCGTGGTGAGAGGTCAGCAACACAATCGTGGGTTTTTGCATTGGGTGGAGGCACGGTAATGATTCTGTACTGGGTGTTGTTTTATTTTCATCGGGGTTTGGATTACAATACGGAGGATTTTTTGGTGGTGATGGCGAATGCTTTTTTGATGGTGCCGCTGTTTCGATGGATGAATCAGGAGAAATTACCCAAGGTGGCTGTGATGGAATGGGTTGGAAAAAATTCGATGGGAATTTATTTGTGGCACGTTTTGCCATTGCTGTGGGTTAAAGATTGGGTGGGAACCAAATATCTGTCGCGGTTTTATGGATATATTTCGGTGGCGGAGTTGCTTTTTCTGGGCGCTGTGTATTTGTTACTTCGATATGTGCGCGGGTCGCGTTGGGTTTTGGGGTGATAATTGCAAAAAATAGGATTAATTTTGCCTCATTATGAGCAAAGCAGCATTCGTATTTCCAGGACAGGGAAGTCAGTTCGTAGGCATGGGAAAAGACCTCTACGAGACCAATGATAAGGCCAAACAGATGTTTGAATTGGCCAATGAGATTTTGGGATTCAGGATTACTGATTTGATGTTTGAAGGAACGGATGAAGACTTACGTAGGACCAATGTTACCCAGCCGGCGATTTTTCTACACAGTGTGATTCGGGCAGCGGTGATGGGCGATGAGTTTAATCCATCCATGGTTGCCGGACATAGTTTGGGTGAGTTTAGTGCACTGGTAGCTGCGGGTGCAATGAAATTTGAGGACGGTTTGAAGCTGGTTGAACAGCGTGCTTTGGCGATGCAGGAAGCTTGTGAGATTGAGCGCGGAACCATGGCTGCGGTGTTGGCTTTGGATGATTCTAAAGTGGAATCGGTTTGTGCTGAAACAGCGGGTGTAGTGGTTCCAGCGAATTATAATTGTCCGGGTCAGTTGGTCATTTCAGGCGCCTATGAGGCAGTTGAGGCCGCTTGTGAGGGAATGAAAGCGGCGGGTGCAAAACGTGCTTTGATATTGCCGGTGGGTGGTGCATTCCACAGTCCTTTGATGGAGCCAGCCAGAGAGAAATTGGCCAAGGCGATTGCGGCTACGGAATTGAATTCACCTATTTGTGCGATTTATCAGAATGTATCGGCTTCGGCGGTGATGGACAAAGATGTGATCAAGGAAAACTTGGTGGCGCAATTAACGGCTCCGGTAAAGTGGACGCAGAGTGTGCAGGCAATGGTGGCAGACGGTGCAACGCATTTTACTGAAGTGGGACCTGGTAAGGTGTTGCAGGGATTGGTGAAGAAAATCGCACCAGAAGTAGAAGCGATTAGTATTTCCTAAACGGGATTACCGTATCAAATTAGCGGAGCCCGCCACATGTTTTGGCGTTTTCATAAATGGGCTTTTTATGATGTCCAACTGATAAAAATAGGTGCCTGAAGGCAGTTCTGGTCCTGTATTATTGACCTTTCCATTCCAGCAATTGCTCAGGTCCTTGGAGTAATAAACACGCTCGCCCCAGCGATTGAAAATTCGGATTTCAGCCTCCTCGCAATCAGGTGCGATGCCAAAAACGCGGAAGCAATCATTTTTGCCATCGCCGTTAGGTGTGAAAACATTGGCAATTTTTACTTCGTGGGTACTGTCTGTGTTGACCTGCACTGGAATTTTTAGTGTGTCTGTGCAGCCTGAGCTTCTATTTTTGATCACAAACTTGGCTTCGTATTGACCGGCAAAATATTGGTAGTTCCTTTTTAGGACGCCATTACCGTCGAAGTACTTTTTCAGGTCAACCCCACCCGTCCTTTCGATTTTTGAACCATCACCAAAATCCCAAATAATACTGTCGTAATTGTTGATGTCGAAAACGAAGTCGACCCCCGGTTTACATGGAGTGATTTTGGTGTTACAAGCGCCATTTGGGGCAATTGAAACCCTAATTTTTTTGTTAAAAGTGGCTCGGGCGTTACAAGAATTTGTATCTACCACGGTGAGCGTTACGGTGTAATTCCCGGTGTCTTTATATAAGTGATTCGGGCTAAATTGATGGGAGGTATCGCCATCGCCGAAGTCCCAGAGGTAGCTGCCATCGTATTTGCGCAGGGGTTGAAAGGCGTTGGCTGATTTGAGGCAAACGGTTTCGGGGGTTACAGTAAATATCGCATCAATTGAATAACCAAGTCTAAAGTCCAACTTGAAACTAGCGTTGGAGCATCGAATGCTGATGTTATTTTTAAAGACGACATTGGCTGGTGAGGTTGGAAAATCGTTTAAACCCGGCGGGCTGTTGGGGCAACTGGCGCAAACGCTTTGGTAGATAATGCCGCGGTTATCAAAACGGGAGGTGCCGCCATCTACGTGATCCCTACTATTATTGCCCCCAAAATAGGATGCATATTTTAGGCTTTTGGCATCTTTTCCAAGTACGATGAGATAAAAATCGTGGTTGTCGGTGGTCTTTTGATGTGCATCGGCTGTGATTGGTAAACCGTTGGTTGTTCCATTATTTCCGATGCCAATGACCGAGCCCCAGCCACTGAAATAGATATTATAGCAATTATCGACCATGAAAGCAGACGGACATAGTTCAGGGATGCTGTTTGTGCGGTTGCCAAAGGTGGTGACAAATTCTTCCTTACTTAGGTCATTGCTTAAACGTCCTACAAATTGGGTGGTATTGTCTTTTCCATAGCAGCCGGCGGTTCGTTTGAATTTGCCTTCGGTTTGGCCGGTGAAATAGACTTTATTATTTATATCTAAGTCGATGAAATAAATTTGCTCATAATCGATGCTACCCCAATAGCTACCTACCTGATAAGCGCCTGTGGTTTGGCTAAACCTGGCGATATATCCATCTATGTTTCCTAGTCCAGTTTGCATAAAGCCTTTTCCGGTCATTGGAAAATCAGAGCTTACGGTACCGCCGCCGATAAATACATGCGAAGAGTCGTCAACTTTTACTGAATAAGCGGCATCGTCGTCTAGGCCACCAATGAGTGTGGCCCATTTGATTCTAGAGAGTTGGCTATTTAAGCAAATGACGGCGGCATCCGTTTCTCCGGCGGGTTTTGTTTGAAGTGCACCTATGGTACAGGGAAAATTTGTAGAACGCGTGCAGGTGGCGATAAAAACATTGCCTTTAGGATCGGTGGTAATGTCGCCGCGATAATTATCTGCGTAGTTGTAAAGTAAAAAAGTAAAGGGGTTTTCCGTTTGAAATCCATCGGCATCATTTCCTCCAATGAAGGTTCCCCCAAGCAATGTGGTTCCATCCACGCTGAGTTTATTTACAAAGATGTCGTAATCGGTTTGATGGATATCATTGAATGCAGAATCTGGATGAACGGGAAAATCTGCCGAAAGGGTTGTTCCAAAAACCAGCAAATTGTTATTGGGGTCAACGCAAAGACTATGGGGATATTCATCGTCGCTTCCACCCATATAAGTTGCATAAAGCAGTTTGGTACCATCTGCGCTGTACTTGCTAATTGAAATATCACAAGGCAATTGGACTGGGGGAGCACCGGAGCCGCTGCCGCCGTATGTGGTTTGAAATGCACCAGTGGTTACGGGGTACTTTCGCGTGTCGGCTTCAACGATACCTCCTGCATAGAGGCAACCAGCGGTGTCGTATGTTGCAGTAAAGCCAAAATTGTCGCCCTGTGAACCACTATAGGTACTAAAAACGAGAACTGGATCGATGATTAAGGTTTGTTGGGGGTCGTATTTGGCGACATTTAATCGAATTAAATTCTGGGAGTCAACGGAATAGGCAACGTTAACGGGTTTTGACTTCTTTTGCAGCGGATTTTTCTGCGATGCGATGGGCTTTTGAATCATGAAGGCACCGACAGAATTTTGAATGTGAATTTGCTGTTGCAATATTTTCCATTGATTGCTCTGATCCAATTTCAGCGCGATTAGATTTGGGTCGGCGCCGGGATGCAAGATCCAATCGAACTCTAAATTTTGGTTGTTGAAATAGATGGCGACATCTATGCGGGGGTAGATATTTTCCAGAATAACTTTTGAAATCGGTTGAACGGCGGATTTCCAATTTTCTGGGTCTGGCCCTAAGAAGTAATTTTCGTAAAAGGGCGCGGGATCGAGGAATTGAATTTTCGATGGCGATTGTCCTCCTGCAAATATGATGTCGCTAATGTGATAACGAACGCTAAACTGGGTATCTTTTCCTCGGTAATGATGTGCTTGGTGTTTATTGCCAATGTCATCTGGGTGGTCCATCCGGATACGGATGCCATTTTGTGTAATAAAAACGGCTCCTCCCGGTATAACGGCCTGTGCGATACTCGGATTTTTAACGCCGAACTGCCCTAGATTGGGGGTGAAATACAGTTGTGGAAGTGTGTTTTGCTTGGGAGAATTGACACTGATTTTTGCCCCTAGAAGTAGTGGAAAAAATACGAGCGCAATCCAAAAAGCTTTTTTCACAGTGTAACAAAGTTATTGAAAACAAAAGTTGTTTCCGCGTTGCACGGTGAGTGTACTTATTTTACTTCAAATTGCAATCCTAGGGCAATTTCAATGGTTTTAACCACAGTACTAAATTCGTCGGTATTTTTAAATACACCAGTAAACTGTAAATCAGAGGTTTGGTTAGAAGCTTGAAGTTTTTTACTGTAGCGCGTTTCGATGGCATTAACCACATCGGCGATTGGGGCATTGGTAAAAATCAAATTGCCTGACTCCCATTTCACGGCCTCCAAATTCACATTTGAATCAACAGCGAAGATTTGAGAACGTTTGTCTGCTGCATTTGCTTGATTCAGATTCTCGCGAACTCTCATTCCTTTTGTAAGAATTACTGATTCTAGCGTGGTGCTGTTTGATAGTTTCTCCACTTTTACCTTTCCGTGATTTACGGTTACTTGGAGTGGTTTTCCAGAGTAAGACTGAACGTCGAATCCGGTGCCTAAAACGGTTACTTTATTGTTGTTTGACTCAATGACAAATGGGGCGTTTGGATTTTTTGCAACTTCAAAATGCGCCATTCCTTGTAGTTTGATTTCACGGGACTTTTCGGTCACTTTATATTCTACACTGGAATTGGCATTGAGTGTGATCACACTACCATCTTTCATTGTGATTTGTTCAATTTGACCAGTATTTGTGGCAAACTGACCTGCATCCAATGTTTTGTTTAAAGTTGTAAGCCAAAAAGCCCAACTACCAACGGCAAGAATTGCAATGGCAGCAGCTACCCGCAACAAACGCGATGTGTTTTTGTAAACTTTAAATGGTGTTGTGACTTGTTTTTCGGCCTCACGAGCGGCAGAAAACTTATTCCAAGCTTCATCATTGCTAGCCTCGAACGTATATTTATAATTTTCTGAAACCTTTAGAATCTGATCAATTTCGGATTCTGGACGGGATGTATTATTTGGGTTTGACATGTTGAATTAGTGATTAAGTTTTGGCATCATTGCTGATACCTGTTGTTTGATGATAGCCAAAGTGGGTTTGAATTGTGGGTTTTTCTTTAACCATTCTTCAAGTTTGCGCAATTCTTCGTCTTGCATTAAGCCTGCAGCATATTTAGTGAAGGTGTTGCTTTCCAGTTGTTCTTTTGTCATGATATTTACCGGTTAGGGTATGGGTATACCGAGCCAACAACACCCATTTCGTGGTATACCCCCAAAAGAATTTGAAAAAAATCTAAAAATAATTCACGAGGTAATTCAAATCGTTGAAATTCAACAAAATGAAGGAGTATTATTTTTTCAACAAATGGATATTTTCGATGATTTCTACCACGGAACGTCCTTCTTGAGAGGTAGTAATACAAGGGGAATTGTGGTTGACATGGTTCACTACTTCATCAATTACAAAATGATGGTTTGCGGCACTTCCTTTATACTGTCCGTAATCGTTTGGCGGTGAAGACGGCGGTAAAGTTGGCATTTCGTAGTTTTTGATATCGCAATAGACGACATCATTCATGTATTGGCCACCAAGTTTGACCGTGCCATTTTCGGCGATGATCGTTATCGAGCTTTCGAAATTTTGGTTGTAAAGGCTGGTGGAAAAGCTCAAACTTCCTTTTCCGCGCTCACCGAACGAGAACAAGACTTGACCGCTATCCTCGAATTCTGTTAAGGATTGGTGATTGAAATTGGAGAACTCGCTGTAGTTAATAGTAAGTGGCCCCAGCAGCCAATATACCATGTCGATGAAATGTGAGAATTGGGTAAACAGCACACCGCCGTCTAAATCCTCAGTTCCATGCCAATGTCCTTTTTTATAATAGCGATGGTCGCGATTCCAATAGCAAATTACTTGTACTTGAAAAATCTCGCCGAGAACGTTATCGTTTATGATTGATTTTATCCATTGCGAGGGCGGTGAAAAGCGATTTTGCATCACGCAGAAGATCCTTTTGTTTCGTTTTTGTGCCTCCTGAATCATGGCATCGCAGTCCTCTACGGATAGGGCCATCGGTTTTTCCACCACGACATCGCAGCCCATATTTAGGGCTTGGATTGCATGTTGACAGTGATAACCGTTGGGTGTGGCGATACATACCACTTGGATATTGCTGTGCCTCATGAGCATCTCTTCCACATTTTCGTAAAGGGGCACTTGAAAATCTTGCACCGATAAATCTTCGCGATTTCTGATATCGGCGATGGCAATGAGTTCTGCACCTGGATTGGCTTGAATCATATGCGCATGTCGAGCACCAATATGCCCTACGCCAATGATACCAAATTTTATTGTTTCTTCTGCCATTTCCGAATTGTGGGAGGCAAAAATGCAGAACATTTGCCATAAATACGCATTCATTTGTGAATCGGGGAGAAAAAGGTTTGGTAATATGGGTTGAACCGCCAAAATTTGCGGAAGTATGTCGACAGAAACAGTATTGGTGATTGGGTCGTGCGGACAGTTGGGCACGGAATTGGTTGAAGCGTTACGCGGAATTTATGGCGATGCAAATGTGATTGCGAGTGATGTCAAAAAATCCGACAATCCGGTATTTGAAGGTGGTCCGTTTGAAACGTTGGATGTTTTGGATGCTGCAGGTTTGAATGCGGTAATTCAGAAGTACAAACCCACGCATGTGTATCATTTGGCGGCTTTATTGAGTGCAACGGCCGAGAAAAATCCAGAATTCGGTTGGAAATTGAATATGGAGGGCTTGTTTCACGTGTTGAATGCGGCGAGGGATACGGGTATCATCAAAAGAGTTTATTGGCCGAGTAGTATCGCAGCTTTTGGACCAAATACAGAACGTTTTGGCACACCTCAATATGGAACAATGGATCCCACAACGATCTATGGAATTAGCAAATTAGCGGGTGAGCTATATGCACAATATTACTATAACCGTTGGGGCGTTGATACCCGCAGTTTGCGCTATCCCGGTTTGATTGGTTATAAGAGTGCGCCAGGCGGTGGAACTACGGATTATGCCGTTTCTATTTACCACGATGCTTTGCAGACCGGACATCACACATGTTTTTTGGGTGAGGGAACTGTTTTGCCGATGCTTTATATGCCCGATGCATTGAAAGCCACTTTGGATATCATGCATGCACCTGCGGAGAGCATTAAGATCCGTACCAGCTATAACTTGGCAGGGATGAGTTTTGGTCCAGAGGAAATTGCGGCATCGATTGCCAAATTTGTTCCAGGTTTCACAATTTCCTATGAGCCCGATTCTCGTCAGGCAATTGCCAACAGTTGGCCAGCCGTGATTGATGATGGTCGTGCAACGGAAGATTGGGGTTGGAAGCCGGATTACGATTTGGATCGAATGACAGAGGATATGCTCAAGAATTTGAGGCCTCAGTATTCGGTGAAGGGTTAAAAATTCCGCGAAATTTTCTACTTATAACGATGCGTAGCCAATCGCTTTGCCAATCATGGCGGTAGTGGTGGAGCGTTCTATTAGCACTTGCACTAAATCACCGGGTTGGTAGGATTCGCATGGGAAAATGGTCACCGAATTTTGGTCGCTGCGTCCTTTCCAATCCAAATTACTTTTCTTGGAATGGCCTTCGATGAGCACGGTAACGACCTTGCCGATATACGATTCATTTTTCTGCCTCGACTTGCCGTTTTGAAGGGCAATGATTTCGGTTAATCTGCGCGATTTAACATCATCAGGAACATCATCAGCCAATTTCTTTGCTGCCGGAGTACCAGGTCTTTCACTGTAAATATACATGTAAGAGAACTCGAAGTTGGCCCATTCTATTAGGCTTAATGTATCTTTATGTTCTTCTTCTGTTTCGGTGCAAAATCCCGAAATGATGTCGCAACTGATGCCACAATCGGGGATGATGCTACGAATCATACGAATTTTATCCATGTACCATTCGCGCGAATAGTTTCTCGACATGATGTCTAAGATTCTGGTGTTTCCGCTTTGTGCGGGCAGGTGGATATAGTTGCAGAGGTTGTTGTATTTGGCCATCGTGTACACCACTTTTTCGTTGATGTCGCGCGGATGACTTGTGCTGTACCGAATTCTCATATGGGGTACGGCCAGGGCACACATTTCGAGCAAATCGGCGAAATCTACCGATGTATCTTGTTCTTCTTGGGTGAGTTTTTTGAATTCTTTTTTGGGTCCACCGCCAAACCAGAGGTAGGAATTGACGTTTTGGCCGAGGAGGGTTACTTCTTTGTAGCCATTTTTTGATAATTCAAGGATTTCTCTGACGATACTTTCGGGTTCGCGAGATCTTTCGCGGCCTCTTGTGAATGGCACTACGCAGAAAGTACACATATTGTCGCACCCTCTCATGATCGACACAAAAGCGGTGATGCCGTTGGAATTTAAACGAACGGGGTTGAGGTCGCCATAGGTTTCTTCACGGCTCAACATCACGTTAATTGCACGTCCGCCATCATCTACTTCGGCAACAAGTTTGGGTAAATCTCTATAGCTATCGGGACCGGCAACGATATCCACGAGTTTTTCTTCTTCCAACAATTTCTCTTTCAATCGTTCGGCCATGCAACCGAGGACACCGATGATAAGTTCTTTGTTATGTTTTTTGTTGCCGCGTAAATGTTTTAATCGCTCTCTGATACGTTGTTCTGCATTGTCGCGAATGGCGCAGGTATTGAGGAAAATGACATCGGCATTGAGTTCATCGTTGGTGGAAGTGAAGCCATGTTCACCCATAATAGAGGCGATTATTTCGCTATCGCTAAAGTTCATGGCACAGCCGTAACTTTCAATATATAGTGTTCTTGTAGCGGTTGCGGTGGGTGGAATAATGACTTCGGACATAATCGGTCTACAAAAATACGGGCTTTTTTGTTTCTTTGCAGTGAATGAGACATTTCAGTATCGTGGTGTTGCTTGTCCTGTTGGGCACATGCAATTTGGCATTGGGTCAGAGCAAGGATTCGGATAAGGGTCAGTTTTCTGGCAATTTGTTGATGACGTATCAAAAATATGTCCGCGACGACAGCATCGGGGCGACTACAAAAGTTTACAAGGAGAACACGGCCAGCGCGGATGCTTGGTTGTTTATGCAGTATCGAATCAAGGGATATTCTTTTATTTTACGATACGATGCGTTTAACAATTCGCCCTTGTTGGACCCTCAGGATGCTTATACAAATCACGGGATAGGGTTTTGGCAGATTAACAAGAGCGTTGACAAGTTGGATATCACAATGGGGTCGTTTTACGATCAGTTTGGTACGGGAATTTTGTTTAGGGCATACGAGCAGAGGCAGATTGGTATTGATTATGCGATTCAGGGAATGCGTTTGAAGTATAATATCAACGACAAGTGGGCGATTAAGGGTTTTGCGGGCAATCAGAAGGGGAATATTAAAAATCGTTTTGGGTTTGCAAACCAGGTGATAAGCGGTTTGAATATTGAGGGGAATTTGGATTTGGGAAAGGACAGTAAATATGGTGTCTTGCAGGTGGGTGCATCGGGGGTGAATAGGACTTTGGATCGTGAGACGATGGATCGATTGGTGGGGACGATTAATACGTATGATTTGGCGGATCGATTTTATCCCAAGTACAATGTTTATGGCGGGAATGCTTATTTTACTTACACGAAGGACAATTTCAGTTGGACGGTTGAGGGGAATGTGAAATCAAAGGAGGCGATTATGGATGATAATACTAAGTTTTATCTAAGGAGCGGTAAGGTTTTATATACATCAATGAGTTGGGGTAAAGGCGGATGGAATTTGGGCAAGCAAAAGGCTTCGATTGGTTTGAATGTTCAGGCCAGGCACGTAGATAATTTTTCATTTAGGACGGCACCCACGGAGAATTTGTTGAATGGATTGGTGAGTTACTTGCCATCGATGACACGTCAGAATACGTATAGATTGCTGAGCAGATACAATGCCCCGGGGCAGGCCATGGGAGAGGATGGAATTCAGGGGGAGATTGAGTTTAAGCCACGCAAGGGGACACAAATTTTCTTCAACGGAAGTTATGTTCAAACGTTGGCTAGCAATGGAAAATTGAATATGGCAACGGGCGTAATGGAAGCGGAGAAGTTGTTTAGTGAGAATTATATAGAGGTGGTGCAGAAGATTGGCAAGCACGACAAATTGAAGTTGGGGGTTCAGCGGATTGTGTACAATCAGACGAGGTATGAGAGCGAGCCGGAGTATGTTCCTGTGAAAACATTTACACCTTTTGGGGAGTGGTTACATACGATGAATCAGGGTAAGAGTTTGCGGGTTGAGTGGCAGTATTTGAATACGAAGAACGATCAGGGTTCGTTTGCCAATTTAATGATTGAGATGTTCGTAAATAAGAATTTGAGTATTGCGGTGGCGGACATGGTGAATTTGGTGCCGCATCGATATGAGCGGATGATTATTGCTGATAAGGTTTTGCACTATCCCACGTTCTTTATTGGTTACACGGAGAAGAACACGGTATTTACATTGGCGTTTTTGAAGCAGCAGCAGGGGGTGAATTGTTCGGGGGGTATTTGTAGGGAGGAGCCTGCGTTTAGTGGGGTAAGATTTACAGTAAGTAGTAATTTTTAATGGGTTACAGGGCCAGATAGAAGTCTTTTAGGAGTTCTGTGGCTTGTGGGGTTAATTGTCCGTCAGCGCTGTAGTGGGTGTATTGAATTGTGTGTGTCGGAGTATCGGTGCTGAAATGGTGTGGTGAATTTTTGATGGCGTAAACGGCGATCAGGTGTGGGGGTTTTGTGGGGGTTGCTTGGATGGTGGTGATGGTTTGCGGGGAGAACTGATGTTGTTGCAGGGCTGCAAGGATTTGATTTTGGGAGGAGGCTGGAAGTAGTAGCAGGAGTTCTCCATGGGTTTTGAGTAAGCGAGCGCAGCGAGCGGTTAAGGATAGCAGGGTAAACGATTGCGCATGTCGAGCTAACCTCCGTGTTTCATCGGATGAAGGCAGATGATTTTCGAAAAACGGGGGATTACAGATGATACCGTTGATGGGTGTGTCGGGTTCAAAATCCAGAATATTATCGTGTAAAAACGAAACGCGATCAGCAAAGGGGCTATTGATTCCATTTTCGCGGGCTTGTTCCACGGATGGTAGGTGAATGTCGATGCCTTGAACGCGGGCCGACGGAAATTTCTGGGCCATCATGAGCGATAAAACACCGGTTCCGCTGCCAATATCTAAAATTTGCGTTGCATTTTGAAAATCAGCCAAAGCACCAAAAACACAGGCATCGGAGGTCACGGGTAGGGCCACCTCGCTTTGGACGACCGTAAATTGTTTCATTGCAAAGGGTTTTCGCATGAATGGATTGGATTTGTTATGCGGTTTCGGGGAAAATAATCTGTAGGTTGATGTCTGATGGTTTTCTATAATGCAGAAATTCAGTTTGAGTAAGAGCCATCAATTGATCGCAATATTGGAGCGATAGATGCAAGTCGTGGCTGCTATAAATGATGCACTTATTTTCAGTTTTGGCAAGTTGATGCAATAGTTTCAGAAATGTGGTTCTGGAGGGGTAATCTAAAAAAGCCAAGGGCTCATCGAGCAGAATAATTTGACTGTCTTGGGCCAAGCATCGGGCGAGCATAACTTTTTGTTTGATGCCATCGCTCAATTCGGCAAAATTCTTTTGCTGTATGTCGGTTACCCCCGTTTTTTCTATCGCTTTAAGGACTTCGGAAACATCTTTTTGGGTTGGATTGCTCCAGCCTTGCAAAAAGCGCTGACGTCCGCTCATCACCATATCGTAAACGCTTAAATGCTCGATTTGGGGCGGTGTGGCAAGCAGAATGCTACTGAGGGAAGCTCTTTTTTCAGGTGATGTCTGATGAATGTTGATTTGGTTGATAAGGACCTCACCATTAATTGGCGGTATCAGGCCACAAATCGTTTTCAGGAACACTGATTTCCCCACCCCGTTGGGTCCGACAAGTAGAATTAAACCAGGACCGAGTCCATCAACTGTTATGTTGTGGTGCAGGGTGATTCCTTGTTTTTGGATACCGGTGGAAAGGTTCTTCAGTTGAAGCATGAGATATTGCTGCAAAAATGCGAATTTCGAAGGGTGAATTTACTGTTATCTCCTATTGGACCGGATAAAATTTCTTTGATTCAGCAAATGGCTCGCAGAATTTGGGACGTGCATTACACCCCGATCATTGGTCAGACCCAAGTAGATTATATGTTGGGTAGGTTTTACACCACCGAACACATCACTGGTCAATTGGCTGAAGGGCAGCAATTTTATTTTGTGTTGCTAAAAGGCGTTGAGGTGGGTTATACCGCGATTTCAGAAATCAGCGAGGGAAATTTTTTCATTCATAAATTGTATTTGGAGATCGATAAACAGCGCAAGGGCATGGGTTCTGAGGTGTTTCGTCAGCTTTTGGCGTTGATGTCGAACTTGGAGGCGGTGCGTTTGCAAGTGAATCGACAGAACATGAAGGCGATCAATTTTTACTTTAAAATGGGGTTTGTGATTGAGCAGGTGGCTGATTTCGACATTGGTGATGGATATTTTATGAATGATTTTGTGATGGTTTATCGTCCCAAATAATTGTGTGAATTATTGAATCTCATTAGGGCGATTGGCCTTGTATGGCCTACCTTTGCGGGGTGTTAGCACTGAATGACTTTTCTTTTGAATTTGCTGGTAGATACCTGTTTAAAAATGCATCTTGGCATATCAAACCCAATGAAAAAATCGGGTTGGTTGGCTTGAATGGTACAGGGAAATCCACCTTATTGCGTTTGATATCGAGCGATTTTGAATTGCGGGAGGGTACGCTTTCTAGGCCTTCAGATTTGCGAATTGGATTCTTAAATCAGGATTTGTTGAGTATGGACGTGGGCGATTGTGTTCGCGATGTGGTTTTGAGCGGCAGGGAAGATTTGGTGCAGTTGGAGGTTGAGATCAATCGACTGATTGAAAAAATCGAAGTAGAATATGACGATGTCACGATGCAGCGTTTGGCTGATGCACAGGAGCGATTCGGTGCGTTGGGTGGATATGAATGGCATGCCGAGGGTGATAAGATTTTGGAGGGTTTGGGCTTTCCTACGAGTAGTTTAGGCAGACCGCTGAGAGAATTTTCAGGGGGATGGCGCATGCGTGCCATGTTGGGTAAATTGTTGTTACAAGCCCCAGATTTATTGCTTTTGGATGAACCGACGAACCACTTGGATTTGCCTACCATTCAGTGGTTAGAAGAATATTTGGCGAACTATGAGGGTACCTATGTAATCGTATCGCACGACCCTTATTTTTTGGATAGAACAGTGAATCGCATCGCGGAAGTGGCGCATCAGCAGGTTTTCCATTACAAGGGGAACTACAATGAGTTTTTGGAGCAGAAGGAGGAAAGAGATGCTTTGATGATGCGGAAATACGAGAATCAGCAGGATTATATCCGTCAGCAGATGAAGTTTATTTCTCGTTTCCGTGCCAAGGCGAGTAAGGCAACTGCCGTACAGAGTCGGGTGAAGATGTTGGATAAAATCGAGAAGATTGAAGTGAGGCAGGATGAGAGAAAGGATTTCGATATTCGATTTAATATCAGAGTGACACCGGGAAAGGTGATTGCCGATTTGAAGGATGTCACCAAGTCTTATGATGAGTTGGAGATTTTAAAACCCTCCCAAGCACAGATATTGCGGGGCGATAAAATTGCGTTGGTTGGAGCAAATGGAAAGGGTAAGTCAACGGTTTTGCGCATGGTTCATGGTTCGGAGCCGAGTGGCGGATTGATTGAGCAGGGATGGAATGTGGAATCGGCATTTTTTGCCCAGCACCAGTTGGAGGCGTTGAACCTTAAAAATGATTTGTTGAGTGAGTTGAGTACGGTGAGTGCTGAATATACCGACTGGGAATTGCGGACCGTTTTGGGTTGCTTTTTATTCACTGGGGATGAGGTATTTAAGAAGGTGAAGGTTTTGAGTGGGGGTGAAAAGTCGAGGTTGGCCTTGGCAAAGACATTGATCACGCAGTCGAATTTCTTGTTGTTGGATGAGCCTACGAATCACCTAGATATGTTTAGTACAGCGGTGTTGGCGGAATCGTTGATTGATTATGCGGGCAGTTGTTTATTTGTGAGTCACGATCGTACTTTCATTAGTAAGGTGGCCAATAAAATCTGGTGGATTGAGGATGGTGTTTTGAGGGAATATCCAGGAACGTATGAGGAATACAAGGAATGGAATTCGGTGCGAGTGGCGGAGGATTTGCGTTTGGCGAAATTGGATGATGGCAAGAAAAAGGGTGGGAATCAGTCGAATTCATCACAAACTAAGGGTGCTGCACCGGCGGGGATGATCAATCCTGCGGCAATTGCATCGGACAAAGGAAACAAATCGTACAGTAAAAACGAAATCAAAAAGGTGGAGGATGCGATGAATGCCAAGGAGCTTGAGATGAATGCGTTGGGTGTGAAGCGTTCGGCTTTCGAGAATCAATTGCATGACCCTTCTGTTGCTAGTGATTTTGAGAAAGTGTCGGGCATTACCAAGGATTATGATTTGATCAATGCTGATTATTTGGTCGTAAAGGCTGCTTACGAATCTTTGTTTGAGGAGTGGATGTTGATGCAAGAATCTTGATATTGGCCCCGAATTTGTTAAGTTTGTTCTGATGAGAAAATTAATTGTCCTTTCTGTTGCTTTGATGCTTTCTGGTTTTACCCACTTGGAGGCAACAACTGATAGCACTTTGCGGATGAGCAATGTGATTTATGAGGGCGATGTAAGGGCGGTTCGTTTGTATCAACAAAACAGTGGATTTTCCTTTCCGATACTCACTTTGGGTGGTGGCGAGTCGTTGGTTTTGGAGTTTGATCAAATCAAAAGTGAGCGAGATTTTTATCAATATACTTTGGTTCATTGCGATGCGCAGTGGAACCCTACTTCGTTGTCGAGAACTCAATTTTTGGATGGTATGGGTTATGAAAACATCGAAAATGCGAACTTTAGCAATGGGACGTTAACTCAATACACGCATTATTCAGTGTCGGTTCCGGGTGAGCAAACAAAGCCGAAAATAGGCGGGAATTTTATTTTGTTGGTCTATCGCAATTTCGACGAAAAGGACATTGTTTTATCGCGAAGATTGATGGTTTTGAACAGCCAGGGCGCGGTAAACATGCAAATTAAGCAGAGCGGTCAGGTTGAGTTGAGGAGTACGCATCAGCAGATCAATTTTAGTTTCACGAAGAACGCCAACTATTTTATGCCCAATGCGATGCAGGATGTGAAGACGGTGGTTTTGCGGAATGGCGAATGGGATTATTCCATTGATGACTTGAAGCCGATGTTTATTGTGGGCAATGAAATGCAGTACAATCAAACTTTGGGAAATCAAATGGATGGGTTGAACCAATATCGCTTTTTTGATATTCGTAGTTTTAGGAGTTCTACGGCGGGTGTCCGTCAGCGATTGAATATAGCGAATCAGAAGCATGTGATTTTGGTGAACGACAAAACGCGAAGGTTTGAGCGATATTTCAATTGGGCAGATTTCAATGGACGGGTTTTGTATGATAACAAGGACTTGCCGATGCCAGCGGGAACTGCGTTTGAAAGCGATTATTGTTTTGTACACTTTTCTGTGTCTGCGGATGCAGAGTTGCCGGATCCAGTTTATGTCTACGGCGAGTGCAGTGATTGGAGGGTATTGGAATCACACAGGATGTTCTATAATCCCGACAATAGAAGTTATGAGGGTATAATTCCATTGAAGCAGGGATATTACAATTATGTGTATGGGGTTTTGAATTCGGAGACAAACCGATTGGATTTCCGTGAATTTGAGGGTCAGCACAGCGAGACGGAGAACAATTATATGGTGTTGATTTACCATAAAAACCCGGCCATGGGATTCGATGAATTGATTGGTTATGGATTAAAAAATTCCACTTCTTTGAAGTAAGAATTAATGTCCGCTCGTGATTTTGAGAATCGCAGGACTAGTTAATATTTTCCAGGCATCTTCATTTTGAACCTTGTACAAATACAGACCATCATAGGTATGTCCCAATTGTTCCGTAAAGTTGAATTGGGGCTTGATGATCAGGCTATCTTGAACGGTTAGGAAGGGCAGTTGGTTTGGGGTTGTGCGGGAGAGAAAATAGCGAGGTTTTTTGGGATTGAAAGGAAAGTGTTGGGGGTAGAATTCAAAGCCAAAAGTCCAATTTTTGGGATTGGGGGATTGGGCGAGCCAATAATTGGCGATGGGTTCCCCCAGGATATCTCCGGCGGGGAGGGAATTGAGGTTTTTGTTGAGGAATTCTGTGGCGGTGTTGGGGTTTCTCTGGTTGCGTTGAAGGAGTGCTACGGTATGTCGGATTGTCCAGGGTGTTACCAAAGAAATGATGAAAATCAAGGAAATCCAGGGTGCAAAGCGATTTGAATGATTATTTTCTGTGGGGATTGCAGATTGGGTGGATTTTAGAATATTGCGCCAGTGATTCAAGGGATTCCAAGGAAGTTGAGGTTTGACATTTTGCAAGTAAACGGCGATGACCAAAAGCCCCAAAAGATGCTGTACGGGGTAGTAGCGGTGTTGGGGGGTAAGAAATATGGCAGTGGGTATCGCAAAAGAAAGGTAGAGTATGGGGAGGAGTAATGTTGTATCGAATGGGTTGAAAAAGTGTTTTTTGGGGGTTTTAAAGAACGTACTCCATAGGTTGGGTCTAGGGTCATAGAATAAAATTAGCAAACGCAATGCGGCAAACCAATACAATAGATGTAGCAGTAAAGTATAGGGTTGTTCGATATAATAGGGGATGAACCGGCCAATGAAAAATCCATACAGATTAGATCCAACGGAAGAGCCACTGTGGTCTTCGGCCTGCATGAACAATTGGGTGGTTAAATCGTGCCATTCGGGCTTTACGACAAGCCAAAATATCGTAATTGGGGCGATTAATCCCAATAGGAATGTCGATCCATGGGTAAAGGATGATTGTTTTTGGTAATGAATAAAATGATTTACAATCAACGCCGCTGCAATGAATACCAAAGGCCAAGTGTATAGATGTGCGATTGCGAGGCTGCCTAGGCATAATCCCAGAAATGGCGGGACATGGAATTTACATTGATGGATTAATTTTGGCGCCGTAGATAAAAACAATGCCAATAGAAGCATGATGGGCGTTTCCACGCGAAGGCTTCTGGCAATCTCTCCGGTGGATTTATCGAACAGAAACAACGCAGTGATCAATAATGCCAGCTGCTCAATGATTTTAGGCGAATAGGGTTCGGGCTGTTTTCTTGTTGAAGAGTCCGCAGAAAGCAGATGGACTACAAATCGATAAAGAAGTAAGGCTGTAAGTAGATGAAAAATCAAGAAAGGAAATCGAACGATCCATACGGATTGACCAAAATAGAGCCAAAGGCAGTGCCATGCTTCCAAAAGAGGGGGATAGCTGAGAAACTTAGATTCGGCACCGGGATTCGGCCAAAGTGGTGAGCAATATTTTCCGGTGTGGTGCCAAACCAAGCCGGGGTCGAGGTTTTGAATTTCATCATTCCATGCAATTGGCAGGCGATCTAAATTGACGAGTCCCGCAATTAGATAAATTCCAACCAATAGGAAAATCCATGGAACGTTGAGTTGGCCGATGGAAAGTCTTTTGTTCATGGTTGCAATGCCCAAACCCAAAGGCGATTTTTTGCGATGGATATTACTCGAATCGAATCAGAATGTAGTTTTTGTCTACGGCTTGACCTTTAGAAACATTGATGGAGGCAACGACACCCGCGGTGGGTGATTTGATGGCATTTTCCATTTTCATTGCTTCAAGAACAAGGATTTTTTGACCTACCTCAACTGTATCGCCGGGAGAAACCAAAACATCGAGAACCAAACCTGGCATAGGCGCTTTGACTTCAGAAATCTTTTGAACCAATGCATTTTCTAGGCCCATAGATTTAAGAAGTTCATCCATTGGCTCGGTAATTTTGGCGCTATATTTTTGGTTGTTATACAGTAATGTGACCGTTTTATTCGCTTTATCGATTCCAATACATCGCACCTGAATGGTTTGATTTTTCGTTTGGATGAGAAGGGTATTTTCGGACTGGGGTATGAACGACACATTTGGGTTTGCCTGGGCTACCCATTGGTTATCAACTTTTACCAATTCGATTTTGCTGTTTTGAATGTCGACTTTCATGATTTACACATTTCTATCAATGACAAAATTCACTAAATTCTGCAATGATTGTTTGTCTTCTTTGTTGGCAGGGATAGATTCAAGTATTTCGAATGCGCGGTCGCGGAACTCATTCATTTTGATTTTGGCGTATGACATACCACCATGGATTGTTATGAATTCTATCACGTCCGTCAACTTTTGTTTTTCGTTGGTATTGGATCGAATCAACTTTTTGATTTTTCTCACGTCGGAAGGCGTGGCTTTTGAAAAAGCATGGATGATTGGGAGGGTTAATTTCCGTTCTTTAATATCAACGCCAGCGGGTTTTCCTGATTTGTTATCGCCAAAATCAAAAAGGTCGTCCCGAATTTGGAAGGCAAGGCCAATTTGTTCACCAAACTGTCGCATCTTCTTTTGAATTTCATTGTCGGGCGTGGTTGATGCGGCACCAATTTCACAGCAGGCTGCAATGAGCGATGCTGTTTTTTGTTTGATTATTTGAAAGTACACTTCTTCAGTGGCATTCATGAAACGTGCGCGTTCCAGCTGCAACAATTCTCCTTCGCTCATGTCTTTCACGGCATTAGAGAGCACTTCAAGCATATCGAAATCGCGGTGTTCAACGGCCAGAAGCAATCCTCGGGAGAGGAGGTAATCGCCTACTAACACAGCGACTTTGTTTTTCCAAAGGGCGTTAATGCTAAAGAATCCACGACGCAAATAGCTTTCATCTACTACATCGTCGTGTACCAATGTGGCGGTATGTAGGAGTTCTACCAAAGAGGCTCCGCGGTAGGTTCGGATATTGATATCGCCGAACAATTTGGCGGTATACATCACGAACAAAGGACGTATTTGCTTTCCTTTTCGCTTAAGGATATAGTTGAGAACGATGTCTAATAAGGGCACGCGTGTTTTCATGCTCTGTTTGAACATGATTTCGAATGCGTTTAGCTCCTTTTCGATGGGTTTTTTAATCGCCTCTAACGATACACTCATGACGGTGTTGCGAAGGTAATATTTTCTTTGGGTGTATTGAATATTTGGCAGTAATTTGCTGTTATGATCTGGAAATGGGTTTTGGGATGTTTTTTCATTGGACTGGCCTCATGTGGGGTAATGAAACATAAAAAAGCAAATACTGAGATGACGGTAAACAAAGGAATACAGGTGGAAATCGTGGACAATGTGTCGAATGAGTTATGGAAGTTGCATCCCACTTTGCATTTTATGAGGGGTGAGTTGATGGCTATGGCCAAAGCTACGGGTGATTATTCAGCAAGTTCAGGTTCGATGGTGGATGATTCAGCAATGCGGGCAGATGCGCAACTGTTTTGGGACGATTTTGAAACAGAGTATATGATGTATTCGCCGAGTGAGGCTTTATTAAAACAATTGGATAGTGTGCTGCGGTCGAAGGTATTGAATGCGGGCAGCGGTCTAATTACTTTGCCAACTTTCCGAATGCTGATGATTGGAGGAAATTGGTGTTCGGATACTAGGATGGGATTGCCTCGTTTGTGTAAGGTATTGGATCAGTTGATGTTGACATCAGAAGGCAATGTGGTAATTTCAAAAACCGAATTGGAAGTGAGCAGTGTACGTCTGGTCTTGGATTATTTGCGGGTAGATCGCAATAAGAAATTTATAGAGTCTGACAAGGCCCATAAGTATGTTTTACATGGGGGTTTATCTAATATTATGGATGGCAGTACCGGGGGAATCAATTTGAAACAGGAGAAAGCGGGTCGGGTTCCCGAGGGGGTATTTTCTCAGAAATTCGTATCGAGGAATAGCGCAGAGGTGCTAGTTGACCAGGTAGACGATAGCTGGGTTTTTATGGGTAGCATTTTAGAAATGCCAATAAAAAGTTGGGAAGCTGATTTCTTAAAATTATTTGTTGAAGCGGTGGATGCCTCGTTCTACCAAGACCTACAGTTCAAAAAGTAAAATTTCTTATTGAAATAGTAGGGGAACACTTTTTCTCTCTATTACTGTGGCTTGCCACAACTCAGAAAAGAATGCCATGCTGGTTGCGTATCGTTTTTTGAATTGCGTTGCTTTGCCGTACAGAGCGACGATTAGCGATATTCCGCAGATCAAAAACACATAAGCCAAAGAGGGTTTTAGTGCTGTGAGAATTCCATGAATGATATCCGACATTTCAGATGGGGCTGGGATATGAACTTGATTGGCAATGGCGACAAAAAATCCGACAAAACAAGCCAGTGTAGCGATGGCATAGAGTAAAAAGATTCTTTGATGTTGCCAAGCGCCCAATTGAATTCTCATGTACATTTCATTTTCGGAACCTCTAAAGTCGCCAGTTATGAAATTCACCAAACGGTCTCCTTTTTCGATGGTCTCTAGGGTGAAATCTTGGTCGGATAGCTCACCAAAGAAAGCCCTTGGGTTTGCGTCTGGTTTACGATAACCATGATCAGATAAAAACGTATGTTTTAACAGCTGGTCGTGCAGTGTTTGCCTTGTTAGACTGCTTTGCAGGTAAACAATTTTAAACGGATAAATAAACATTTGTTGGTGGCGTGGATTTTTAAGTAGTTCTGATACCAAACCCATTACAAAGTACGTGAATTTCCCTGGGACTTGAGGAATTGTGAGTTAGAGGCGTATTTTTTTGTTTTTTTGTGCAATGTCTACTTTTTATGTCAGGTATAACTAATTGATAGTGAGTTTGATACACGCGAAGCCCCGTCGTTGTTGGGTTGACATGTTTTCAACAGCCTAAAGCCAAATTTATCAAGGGTTTGAGGCATTTGTGTGGAAAACATGATTGTGTGGGTGGCATTTGCTAGAATAGATTTGCTATTCACAAAAAACTTTTAAATCAATAAAATCATCACAACCCAATTGTAATAACCATGAGCCAACAAACCGTTAACACCAAGGGGCTAAATTTTGCCCGTATGAACACCGCCGATGGTGTATCTCCTTTCGATTTATTTAAGTACGATTATCGCACATCAGTTATTAAGAAGCCAGACGGAAGTGTGGTTTTTGAAATGAAGAATGTTGAGGTACCAGAAGGATGGAGTCAGGTAGCCACCGATATTTTAGCGCAAAAGTATTTCCGTAAGGCTGGGGTTCCTCAGGCGGATGGCAGTTTGGGATGTGAAAGCTCTGTAAAGGAGGTTACTCATCGTCTTGCTGCATGTTGGAGACATTGGGGTGAAAAGTATGGTTATTTTGAAAATGCATCTGATGCTCAGGTGTTTTATGATGAATTGATTTATTCGTTGTTGAATCAGGAATCGGCTCCTAATTCACCACAGTGGTTTAATACTGGCTTACATAACAGTTATGCAATTACGGGCAAGCCACAGGGTCACTATTTTGTAGATCCTGATACTGAGAAGTTGATGAAGAGTACCTCAGCTTACGAGCGTCCTCAACCCCACGCTTGTTTCATTTTGTCGGTTGATGATGATTTGGTTAACGAAGGTGGTATCATGGATTTGTGGGTTCGTGAAGCGCGTATTTTCAAATATGGTTCAGGTGTAGGAACTAACTTTAGCAAGGTTCGTGGATCGGGCGAGAAGTTGAGTGGTGGCGGAACAAGTTCTGGTTTGATGAGTTTCTTGAAGATTGGCGATCGTTCTGCGGGTGCTATCAAGAGTGGCGGAACTACACGCCGTGCCGCTAAGATGGTTTGCTTGGATTTGGATCACCCAGATGCCATGGAGTTCATCAAATGGAAGAGCACAGAAGAGCGCAAGGTGGCTGCCTTGATTGCTGCTGGATATTCTAACGATTACGAAGGCGAGGCCTATAATACGGTGAGCGGACAGAACAGTAACAACTCTGTACGTATCCCACATAGTTTCTTCCACAAGTTGGAGAAAGGCGAGAGCTGGGATTTTATTGCACGTTCTAACGGTGAGGTGATGAACAGCATGCCTGCCAAAGAAGTTTGGGATGCAATTAGTGATGCGGCATGGGCTTGTGCGGATCCTGGAGTTCAATACGACGATACAATCAACGAGTGGCATACTTGTCCAGAGGGCGGAAGAATCAACGCTTCTAACCCATGTTCTGAGTATATGTTCTTGGACAACACTGCTTGTAACTTGGCTTCATTGAACTTGAGAAAATTCTTCTATGAGGACAGCAAGACGTTTGACATGGAGAAATTTGAGTACAGTGCACGTTTGTGGACGACAGTATTGGAAATTTCTGTGTTGATGGCTCAGTTCCCATCAAAGGAAGTGGCTCAGTTGAGCTATGATTATCGCACTTTGGGATTGGGTTATGCCAACTTGGGTTCTGTATTGATGAGCGCAGGCATTCCTTACGATTCTTCAGAGGCTACAGCGATTTGCGGCGCGATCACAGCAATTTTGACAGGAACGGCTTATGCGACATCAGCGGAAATGGCGGCAGTAAAAGGTCCATTCCGTATGTACGAGAAAAACAAGAAGCACATGTTGCGCGTTATCCGCAACCACAGATATGCGGCATACAATACGCCTTTGGCATTTGAAGGATTGGGAATTAAGCCCGTTTGTTTGGATGAGAAGCATTGCCCTGATTACTTATTGAAAGCAGCTTGTAACGCTTGGGACAAAGCAGCACAGTGGGGTGAGAAGTACGGTTTCCGTAACGCTCAATCTACCGTTATTGCTCCAACGGGAACCATTGGATTGTTGATGGATTGCGATACTACCGGTATCGAGCCTGACTTTGCTTTGGTGAAATATAAGAAATTGAGCGGTGGTGGATACTTTAAAATTGTAAACCAAACTGTGCCAGTGGCATTGAAGCATTTGGGCTATGATGTAAAGCAAACTCAGGACATCGTTGATTATGCAAAAGGTCACCAGACTTTCAAGGGTGCGCCTCATATCAACCACGATAGCTTAACAGCTTTGGGTTTCAACGATGCAGATTTGGCAAAGTTGGAGTCAGAAGCACCGATGGCATTTGAGATTGGATTTGTATTCAATCAATATTCTTTGGGCGAAGAAACTTTACAGCGTTTGGGCTTTGATTCAGCGCAGTACAACAACCCACGCTTCAACATGTTGCAGGCACTGGGTTTCACCCGCGAACAAATTGCTGCTTGTAACGATTTTGTGACTGGAACCATGACCATTGAGGGAGCACCACACTTGAAAGAAGAGCATTACTCGGTATTCGATTGCGCTAATAAATGCGGGGACAAAAGCGTTCGTTTCATCCATGCCAATGCCCATATCCGTATGATGGCTGCTGCCCAACCTTTCCTTTCGGGTGCAATTTCAAAGACCATCAACTTGCCAAATGAGGCATCCGTTGATGAGATCAAAGAATGTTACCACTTGAGTTGGTCATTGGGTTTGAAATCTAATGCTTTATATCGCGATGGTAGCAAGTTGAGTCAGCCTTTGAGCAATAAGTCTGAGACGGAAGAGGACAATACGGAAGAGAAAGCAACGGCTTCAACCGACAGTGCTGCTGCACCGAAGGTTGCAAGTGTGGGTGAGTTAACCCCAGAGATGGTTTTGGAGGCCGCTAAGCGCATTTTGAGTGAGAGTCCTGATACAAAGTTCAAACGTCAGTTATCGAACATCGTAGAGAAGAAGCGTTTGCCAAACCGCAGAAACGGATTTACCCAAAAGGGTCGTGTGGGAGGACAGACAATTTTTGTTCGTACGGGGGAGTATGACGACGGAACGTTGGGAGAGATCTTCATTGATATGCACAAAGAGGGCGCGAGTTTCCGCAGTTTGATGAACTGTTTCTCTATTGCGGTATCGGTTGGATTGCAGTATGGTGTACCATTGGAGGAGTTCGTAGACAAGTTTGCATTCACTCGTTTTGAGCCAAGTGGTATGGTTGAAGGTCATCCTAACGTGAAAAACGCGACATCAATTGTAGATTATATCTTTAGATTGTTGGGCTTTGAATATTTGCGCAGGGAGGATTTGGTACAGGTGAAGCCAAGTGATTTGCGTGCACCTGAGGCTGTTGAGGCACCGGTTGTTAGTGAGTTCCATCCGGTCTTCAATCCAGAGCCAGCACCATCGGTTTCAGCGGCGCCAGCAGTGGTTTCAAGCGAGCCTTTACGTAGCAAGTTTGATATGCAAGATCATATGAGAGAGATTCAGAGCGATGCTCCGGCGTGTAATGTTTGCGGTCATATTACGGTTCGCAGCGGAACATGTTATAAGTGCTTGAACTGTGGAAACAGTTTGGGTTGTAGCTAAGCGAAGCGAGGATTTGCGAGGATTTGCAATTCTTGAAAAAATTAGATAATGTGGGGACCCCCAGCGGCGCAGCCGCTGGGGGTCCTTCTTTTAAAAAATTTCCCATCCCCCCAACCCAAAACAATTTAACTTTGTAAACATTACAATTATGGCTTTCGAAAAAGTAAAACGCAGCGAGAATTACAGTGAATGGTATAATAACCTAGTTAAAAATGCCGACCTAGCAGAACATAGTGCCGTGAAAGGTTGCATGGTCATCAAACCCTATGGCTACGCCATTTGGGAGAAAATGCAACGACAACTCGATGATATGTTCAAAGAAACAGGTCACGTTAATGCCTATTTCCCGCTCTTCGTCCCCAAAAGCCTTTTCGAAAAAGAAGAAAAAAACGCCGAAGGATTCGCCAAAGAATGCGCGGTGGTAACTCACTATCGACTCAAAGCAAACCCCGATAAACCAGGTCATCTCATGGTCGATCCCGATTCAAAATTGGAGGAAGAATTGATTGTTCGACCTACCTCAGAGGCCATCATCTGGAATACTTACAAAAATTGGATTCAAAGCTATCGCGATCTTCCAATTCTTATTAACCAATGGGCCAACGTGGTTCGATGGGAAATGCGCACGCGATTGTTTTTGCGCACCGCCGAATTCTTATGGCAAGAAGGTCATACCGCTCACGCAACCAAAGAGGAAGCATTGGTAGAAGCTCGGAAAATGTTGGATGTGTATTCTGAATTTGCCGAAACCTTTATGGCTGTGCCTGTGATCAAAGGCGTAAAAACCGAAAAAGAGCGCTTTGCCGGTGCCGATGATACCTACTGTATCGAAGGGATGATGCAAGATGGAAAAGCACTGCAAATGGGAACAAGTCACTTTTTGGGACAGAATTTTGCCAAGGCCTTTGATGTGAAATTCCAAAGTAAGGAAGGCAAATTGGAATACGTTTGGGCTACCAGCTGGGGCGTTTCTACCCGATTGATGGGTGCTTTGATTATGACACACAGCGACGATGAAGGGTTGGTATTGCCACCAAAATTGGCACCGATTCATGTCGTTATTGTCCCTGTATATCGCAGTGATGAAGATTTAGAGAAGATCAAAGGGGCCATGAAGCCACTGTCGGTTCAGTTAAAAGCGTTGGGATTGACCGTTAAATTTGACGATCGCGATACCTACAAGCCCGGCTATAAGTTTGCCGAGTGGGAATTGAAGGGTGTACCTGTTCGCTTGGCGGTGGGTATGCGTGATTTGGAGTCTGGCACGGTTGAAGTTGCTCGTCGTGATACCAAGGAGAAGTTTGTTGTCGCCATGAATGATCTCCAAGCTCGCATCGTTTCGTTGATGGATGAAATACAGCAAAATTTATTTGTTCGCGCAGCAAAATATCGTGAAGAGAAAACCCAGGAGGTCAACAGTTGGGACGAATTTTTGGAGGTGATCAACGTAAAAGAGGGATTTGCCATTGCGCATTGGGACGGAACGGGAGAGACCGAAGAGAAGATCAAGGAATTGACCAAAGCCACCATTCGTTGTATTGCGATTGATCAGAAATTTGAAGATGGGGTTTGCGTTTACTCAGGAAAGCCAAGTAAGGGCAGAGTGGTATTCGCGAAAGCGTATTAATTTTTTTTACTCGACAGATATGCTTGGGTAAAAATGGCACCTAGGATGACGGATGCGCCGGTGTAAAACCAGATATTTAAGTCTTTGTTTTCGTTGAAAATCACAGCACCTAGGACGATTCCATAGATTGGTTCGAGGTTCACTGTGAGGTTCGCGGTAAAAGCGCTTAACTGATTTAGGGCATAGGTTCCCAGGTAAAAAGTCAGGTTGGTACATAGCACGGCGAGCAATAAAATCCAGATTAGATCCCAAGGACCTGTTGCGATGTTTTTTAAGGTGAGAATACTAAAATCGATGGGGGGTAAGACGATGGGATCGGAGGAAATTAGAGGGATGATCAGCGACAAAACCAAAGCACCTGAAATCATTTCCAAGGTTGAGATGGCAAGGGGTTTGGCACGATGAATATGGGCTTTATTGAGCGTTGTAAAGGTGGCGGCGAGGGCTGCACTCAATAGACCGGTGATTACGGCCCATCCGTAAGAAACATCGCCGACTTTGGCCACGTGACCCGGTTGATTTTCGGGCAGTGAGAAATAGATAAACAGGATGCCAAGGACCACAATCAAGCCCATATAAATATCTCTTTTGGAGAAAGGCTGTTTGAGTACAAGAGGTTCAATGATGGATGCAAAGAAGGATGCGGAGCCCAAGCAGGCCAAGGTCACGGAGACAGAATTGCCCAATTTGATGCTTCCATAGAAGGTGAGCCAATGCGCACAGACCAGAAGTCCTATTCCAAAAAACGTCATTGCTGTTTTTAAAGAAAGACCCTTTAACGATTTCCAAACTGCTGGCATCAACAAATAAATGATGGCTGTTAACATCATGCGATGCCAAACCAAGGTGATAGATCCGTAAGAAATTAGCTTACCGAGGATGGCGGTAAATCCCCAAAGGAACACGGCTATATGCAGTGCGATAAATGCTTTGGTTCTAGGGGAAGTTTCGGAAGCCATAACCTGTTTAAAAAATCAAGGCCGCTGATTAAAGCGGCCAGGATGTTGGTATATAAAAGCGCGTAACAGTTGGCGTTATCGAAATAACCGATAACAATACAAATATAACAATTTTGGAAAAAATTGCAAAATAATTTAATTGAATTTTCCTTTGTAACGGTCTTTGATTTCGTTTACAATGGTGCGCAATTCTTGTTCTTTGTCTTTGTTCATGACCAATAAAACCTCATCGGATTCAACGATCACAATGTTGTCTACACCATTCACTACAATTAACTTATTGGAGTTGTTGAATACCATGGATTCTGAGGTGTTATAGGTGTGGATGTTCTTTCCAATGAGTGCATTGTTTTTATCGTTTCGTTCACTCACATCCCACAGACTCTTCCAGGTTCCCAAATCGTTCCAGCCAAAATTGGCAGGCATCACAAAAACGTCCTTCTCTTTTTCGAGTACGCCATAATCGATGCTAATGCTCGGAGTGAGCGCATAGGCCTGCTCTAATTGGTTGTTGTATTCTGGACTGTCTGGGTGCACATCGGCAAAAATCTGATAGATTTCAGGTAGATGCTTTTCGATGCTATTATTGATGGCTTTGATACTCCAAACAAATATGCCTGCATTCCATAAGAACTCTCCACTTTCTAAAAAGCTCTTGGCGATTTCTTCGGTGGGTTTTTCGGTGAAAGTTTTTACCCGATGTAAACCACGAGGATCTAATTCAGGATTGAACTGTATGTATCCATAGCCTGTATCGGGGCGGGTTGGCTTAATACCCAATGTAACCAAAGCATCGTTATTGGCGGCAAAATCCATCGCTTGTAGCGAAGTTTCGATAAAAGCCATTTCATTGCTAATGAGGTGATCGCTAGGTGCAACCAAGCAAACGGCATCAGGATTCAGCATTTGGATATGTCGGTTCGCAAGGGCAATACAAGGTGCGGTATTTTTTGCTAGGGGCTCATGCAAAATCCTAGAAATATGCATTTCGGGGATGTGTGATTGCACTAGGGGGACATAATCTGTATTGGTAACCACGAAGATGTTCTCTTGCGGTACCATATGACTAAATCTGTTGTAGGTCTGTTTGATGAGGGATTCCCCGGTCCCCATAATATCAATGAACTGCTTGGGGAAACTCTTTTTACTTACTGGCCAGAACCGACTGCCGATTCCTCCGGCCATTATCAAAACGTAATTGTTTTTGTTTAAACTCATAAAATACCCTCTTTGTAAAGGTCGTGCAAATGTACCATTCCAAAGTAAATAGTTTGTTGTGTTATAATAATTTGGGTGATTTTCTTCTCTTGCATGATAGCAGCAACTTCGGTTGCCATGATATCGGTTTCCACCGTAATGGGTGATTTGCCCATAATTTGTTCTGCCGTTAGATGATCAAAGGTGTCGTGGTTTTCTAACATCCTCCGAATATCCCCATCTGTCACGATGCCAATCACTTTGTTGCTTTCATCCACTACGGCGGTTGCGCCCAATCGGTTTTTAGTGATTGTAAGAATGACATCTTTCCAGGGTGAAGAGTTTAAAACGGTAGGCTTAGCGTTTTGTTCGGCGATGCTTCCACATTGCAGATAGAGTCGCTTTCCAAGTGCGCCACCGGGATGGTATTTTGAAAAATCGTCGCTAGAGAACCCCCTCATTTGAATCAAGGCAACGGCAAGGGCATCGCCCATAATCAATTGTGCAGTTGTGCTGGTTGTTGGGGCGAGGTTGTTGGGGCAAGCTTCGCGATTAATGGTAGTATTGAGGACAAAATCCGAAAGTTGAGCCAATCTGCTGTTGGTATTTCCTACCATGGCAACCAAGGTGTTATTGAATCGTTTTACCAATGGGGCTAATGCGATAATTTCTGGCGTAGTTCCACTTTTGGAAATGGCAATTACTACGTCGTTTTGTTGGATCATGCCCAAATCGCCATGGATGGCGTCGGCGGCGTGCATAAAGAGTGCAGGCTGACCGGTACTATTGAGTGTGGCGACAATCTTTTGGGCGATGATGGCGCTTTTGCCTATTCCTGTAAATATGGCACGACCTTGATTGGAAAGCAACAATTGAACTACAGAAACAAAGTCGTTATCGATGTAGTTTTTTAACGATTGCAGTGAATCCAATTCATCGGTGATGGCTTGAACTGCGTATTTTTTGATCAAATCGGATGAATTTGAAGGGAACGACATCAATTTTTGTTGCAAATTAACCAAAAATATTAGCAGCGTTTGGAAAAATTGTAACTAGGGGGTGTGGGGATGAAAAATTCTTTGTAAATTCACATATTGCTTTAGGGTAAAGCGATCATCATTTAAACATTGATTAATTGAATTTATGCAATCAGCGGCGACGGTCCCAATTTTGGAACCAAGGAAAGTATTGAAGGAGTTTTTTGGTTTTGATGGATTCAAGGGCAATCAAGAGGCCGTAGTAAACAGCGTATTGGCTGGTGAAGATTGTTTTGTGATTATGCCCACAGGTGCTGGAAAATCCATGTGTTATCAATTACCAGCGATGATGATGGAGGGAACGGCGATTGTAATTTCTCCTTTGATTGCTTTGATGAAAAACCAGGTGGATAACATTCGGGGATTTGCTCAGAAAAGTTCACTGGCGCACTTTCTAAATAGCTCTTTGAGTAAGGCAGAATTGAACCAGGTGATTGAGGATATGCTCAGCGGCGAAACCAAGTTATTGTATGTTGCACCGGAGACACTAAAAAAGGAGGAGACAATAGACCTATTAAAACAAGTCAAAATTTCTTTTGTGGCGGTGGATGAAGCGCACTGTATATCTGAATGGGGTCATGATTTTCGCCCAGAATATCGCAGGATAAAGCAAATGGTGAAGGCCATTGATGATGTGCCTGTGATGGCGTTAACAGCTACCGCCACGCCAAAGGTGCAGCAGGATGTTCAGAAGAATCTGGGCATGATGTCGGCCAACCTATTCAAAAGTTCATTTAATCGCCCGAATCTATTTTATCAAGTAAGACCGAAGGGCCGGAAGGACATCGTACATAAAGAAATCATTTCCTTCATTAAGGCAAGAAATAATAAGAGCGGCATCGTTTACTGTCTTTCACGCAAGAAGGTGGAAGAGATCAGTGAGATGTTGAATATGAATGGCATCAAGGCGTTGCCTTATCACGCGGGGTTGGAGTCAAAGGTTCGTGGTCATCATCAAGACGCGTTTTTGATGGAAGATTGCAATGTGATTGTGGCTACCATTGCGTTTGGAATGGGCATCGATAAGCCGGATGTGCGGTTTGTGATCCACTATGATGTGCCTAAGAGTTTGGAAGGGTATTATCAAGAAACGGGTCGTGGTGGTAGAGATGGTTTGCAAGGTGATTGTTTGTTGTTCTATAATCCATCGGACATCGAGAAGTTGGAGAAGTTCATGAAGGACAAGCCGGTGGCGGAGCAAGAGATTGGTAGTTTGTTGATTGCTGAAACTGCGGCATTTGCTGAGAGTAGTCATTGTAGGCGTAAGATGCTTCTTCATTATTTTGGGGAGCATTTTAACGAAGAGGATTGCAAACAGATGTGCGACAACTGTGCAACACCCAAACCAAAGGTAGAGGTAACACAGGAATTGGTTACAATGCTAAAAGCTATAGAGAGCCTAAAGAGCGAGTTGGGTATGAGTCACGTGGTGAACTTCTGTGTTGGCAAGCGTTCCGATAGTGTGAGGGATTATGGTCATGACTTGTTATCAACCTTTGGTTTCGGTAAGGAAAAAGTCAGTTTGTTCTGGAAGTCACTGATGCGTTTGGCATTGGTTCAGGGTTATCTTAACAAGAACATCGAAAAGTATGGGTTGATGAGTATTTCGGATCAAGGCGAGGCATATATTAAGTCGCCTGTTTTTCATGAAATGGCGGTGGATGCGGAGTTTGATAGTGTGAAGGATGAGGATTACGACAACTTCAAAGCGGAAAGTGCTTGTGACGAAGAGTTGTTTGATCATTTGAAGGATTTACGTCGTAAAGTTGCCAAGGAAAAAGGATTGCCACCCTATGTGATTTTCCAAGATCCGAGTTTGGAAGACATGGCCACCAAATATCCAATGACGATTGACGAGTTGGTCAATATCAACGGGGTTGGAAAGAACAAGGCCCAGAAATTTGGAGAACCATTTGTAGCCTATATCACCGAGTTTGTAAAGGCGAATGATATCGAACGAACCCAGGATATCGTGTTAAAAGGAAATTCTGATAAGTCGGCTAAGCGGGTGAATATCATTTTAAATATTGATAAAAAGGTTGATTTGCCTGATATCGCCAAGCAGTTGGGTATTTCCTTTGAAGAGTTGATTCATGAATTGGATCAAATTGTGAATTCAGGGACCAAATTGAACTTGAGATATTTCTTAAATCAATTCATCGAAGAAGAATTGCAAGTGGAGGTGATGTCGTATTTCAAGACGGTGGATGTTGCCGATATGGAAGGGGCGAGCGGTTATTTTGACGGCGACTTCAGTATGGAAGAATTGGAACTTATGCACATCCAATTTTTGAGTGACGTAGGCAATTAAGCATTGAATTTATTTTTTGTGGTGCGTGTTATGTTATTTTGTAATGATTTATTGTGCACCCAGCATTGAAAGAGCAGCCATCCTTTGAGTTGATTTACAAAAAATTCCGTCCGGCGTTGATGGGATTTGCTATGTCGATTACACGCAGTTTGCCCGATGCCGAAGAGGTTGTAAACGATGTATTTGTGGGAATTTGGGAGCGACATAGTGAAATGTTTTCTGACCCAGGATTGAAGAGTTATTTGTTTCGGTCGGTAAAGAATCGTTGTTTGAATAACATCAAGCGACAGCGACTTCCATTTGATGAAATGCCGGATGAAATGCCGGTGGCGAGTAAAGATCACGGGGCTTTGGATCAGCTGGAGGCCAAAGAAATGAGTGAAAGAATTACTTTAGAGATTGATAAGTTACCCACCAAGTGCAAGCAAGTCTTTTTGTTGAGTCGCATGCATGAGATGAGCTATAAAGAAATTGCCGAATTGATGGATATTTCTCCTAAAACGGTGGAGAATCAAATTGGAATTGCGCTTAAGTTTTTGCGCGAAAGTTTCCCAGGAAACTAGTTGGGGGTGATTACCCGATTGTAGATTGCTTCGTATTGCAATAAAATTTCTGCCAGATCAAATTTGTGCGCTTGTTGAAGTGCATTTTTTCTGAATTTTGCGAGTAATTGTGGGTCTTTAAGCAAGGTGATGGCGTTTTGGGCCATGTCGTTTACATCGCCAACATTTGACAAATAACCGGTGACACCATGGATATTCACTTCTGGAATTCCGCCCGCGTTTGAGCTGATTACAGGGACTTCACAAGCCATGGCTTCTAATGCTGCAAGGCCGAAGCTTTCGGATTCACTAGGTAATATGAATAGGTCGCCGATGCTTAAAATTTCTTCGATGGCTTCTTGCTTTCCAAGGAATGTTACCCAATCACAGGTATTAAACTCTCTAGAGACTTTTTCGATGTGTGAGCGTTCGGGCCCATCGCCAATGAGTAGCAATTTTGCTGGGATTTCTTTGATGATTTTGGCAAAAACGGCAATGACATCCTCAATGCGTTTGACTTTTCTGAAATTCGAGGTGTGAATGATGATTTTTTCACCATTTGGTGCAATCATTTGTTTGAAATGCTCTCGTGGTTTCTTGTTAAATCGACCAAAATCTATGAAGTTGGGGATGACATCTATATCGCGGTTGATTTTGAAGTGCTCATAGGTTTGTTTTCTGAGATCTTCGGAAACGGCTGTAACGGCATCGGACTGATTGATGCTCCAACTTACAACGTGTTCATAGGTCATTTCGCGTCCAACGAGCGTGATGTCTGTACCGTGTAGGGTAGTTACCACAGGAATGGTTATGCCTTGCTGAGCCAGTATTTGTTTTGCTAGAAGTGCGGCAGAGGCGTGAGGAATCGCATAGTGCACATGGAGGATATCTAGGTGGGCACTTTGAACGATATCTACCATTTTACCGGCCAGTGCTGTTTCGTAAGGGGCGTATTCGAACAAGGGGTATTTGGCGATATTGACTTCATGATAGAAAACATTTTCGCTAAAGAAGTCTAATCGAGCGGGTTGGTTGTAGCTAATAAAATGCACTTCATGCCCTTTCACTGCCAGGGATTTACCCAACTCCGTGGCCAATACACCGCTTCCACCAAAGGTGGGATAACATACAATTCCTATTCGCATTATTTAAGTAACAAAGTTCCGCAAAAAATGTAGGTTTGCGATGTTAAATAAGTGATTAATATCTATGGAGGTTTATAGCGACGAGTATTTCATGACGAGGGCCTTGGATTTGGCGATGCAAGCCTATGAGGAGCAAGAAGTTCCAATAGGGGCGGTTGTGGTTCACAACAATAAAATTATTGGCAAGGGCTATAATCAAACCGAGAAGTTGCAGGATGTTACGGCGCATGCAGAGATGTTGGCGATTACGGCGGCTAGCAATGCGGTAAATGGCAAATATTTGGATGAGTGTACTCTGTATGTCACCATCGAGCCTTGTTTGATGTGTGCCGGTGCGATTCAGTGGTCGAGGTTTTCGCGGATCGTATTTGGGGCAAGTGAGCCCAAATTCGGCTTTGAAAGAATTGACAAGGGTATGTTGGGTAAAACGGAGGTTGTTTCAGGAATAATGGCTGAGGAATGTGGCGATGTGATGAAGCGTTTTTTTCGTGAACGGCGTAAGAAAAATAATTAGGGGAGTTTTTCGTAGCAACCCAAATCAGGCTGGGATTTTCGGGTTTTTCCAAGTAGATCAATTGTCACTGGAGAACCGAAAGTTCCAGCTTTTTTGTATCCGAAGGCGGTGGAATCCGTCTGGTAATTTCCTTTTTGCACATCCACAAACCCAACGGTTTTATTAAAGAAATTGGGGTATGTGATGATGGATTTGGGGTTGAGCGATTTAAGTAGGTTGTTTTCGAGGCGGATATTGAAAACGTTTAACGTGGTTTGGTCGAACTGAAGTTCCTCTTTCTGCGGTCCATCAACAATACAATTATAAACGGATAAATTTAGTGGTGCGTGGTTGAGTAATTTCCCATTGCCGTCTCGCAATGTATTGGTTGCGGCGAAGTGACCATCGGTGCGGGAAGAGAACCCGGAATATTCTGCAAATGTGCAGTAATTAAAGGCATAATTTCCTCCGAGTAATCCGAGGAAGCTATAGCTGCCTGCATCGGCAAACAAACAGTTTGTTGCTTGGATATCGGCTGTGATTCCGGCCAAGCTTGCTTGGCCGGAATACTGAATGCGGGTATTTGAAATTTTAAGTCCAGTGGTTCCATTCACAGGCAATGAATCCACTCGAACACCAATCGTTGCATTGGTTATATCAGCATATTGAATGCTATTATTGATGCTACCCACCAAAAAATGAATTCCACCCCATTGGTTGGGTAGAAACTGCGGGTCCCAAACGGGTTTGTCGCCACGGATTGTAACGCGTTGTGTTGCCGATCCACGGATATCTAGCGTTCCTGCAATATAAATTTTGGTTTGAGCCGATGCAAACAGTTGAACCCCTGCTTTGATTGTTAGCGTTGCTCCTTGTTCTACTCCCATGTAACCCAAAATTACCGTGGGTTTTTGATTGTCTGATATGGTGATATTGCCTTCAAAAATGGTATCTCTATAATAATGTGCATCCCAACCGTAAGCCGCCAATTTAACATTGCTTCGATGTCCGCCCACACTTGAAATAATTGAGTCCATTACCAACAAAGGTTGGGTATTGTTATTCGCTTCTAGTTTGCATTGCACGAAAACAAAGACCGAATCCGATGCACCAATTTCTATGTCGTTGATTTGGGTGCCAGAAATCCCATCAATACTCATTCTATAAGCTGAATTGGCACCTCCCCCCAACTGGAAATTTGCGCTCACGGCCAGTTTTTCGGGGTTTTTGATGCTAAAAATCTGTGTCACTGAAATGGGATAGGTCGAGCCCGGAACCCTTGTGAAAACGGTATCGAACCAAACGGTATCGGCGGAATATTTAAGGCTGTTTTTAGCCGTAAAAAAATCGTTGTTATTTCTGCAACTCGATAAAAACGCCATCGCCAATAACAGCATCAACGCTGCTACCATGCCGTTGAGTTTCCCCACAAGTCGATATGTTGCGTTTTTGTATTGCATTCGTTTATTCGAAGATATCCTCGTTGTTTAGTATACCCAAATAACTTTGATATCGCTCATCGGCAATGTCGCCCTTTTCCAAGGCTTCAAGCACAGCGCATTCGGGCTCATGGGTATGAAGGCAATCGTTGAATTTGCATTTGGATAAATAAGGACGCATTTCGGGGAAATACTGGGAAATTTCTGTGGGTTCAAAATCCACGACACCAAAATCTCTAATCCCCGGCGTATCAATAATCTGGGTATTGTCGGCTAGGGTAAACATCTCAGCAAACGTGGTTGTATGTCGGCCCTTGGCATGATGGTCTGAAATTCTACCTACTTTGGCATTGGCTCCGGGAAACACGGCATTGAGTAAAGTGCTTTTACCCACTCCAGAATGACCTGCGAGCAACCATCGCTTCCCTTTCAGCATCGCGGAAAATGCCTCTAGTGCTTTGCCTTCTGTGGCCGAACCCAATAGCACGCTGACATTGGCATTGCGGTAAATGTGCTTGATGTCGTCTACTACCTCTTCGCCCCGTTCGCCTAACAAATCCATTTTGTTAAAAAAGACCATCGCGGGTACGTGATAGGCCTCACAGGTAAGGATGAATCGATCGATAAAACCCAAACTCGTTCTCGGCGATGTTAGGCTGGCAATCAGAGCGGCACCATCTAAGTTGGTAGCCAAAATTTGACGGCGGGAACTCAATTTATTCGCCCGTCGGATCAGGTAATTATTTCGGTGATAAACCTTTGAAATGGATCCCGTATCAGCGTAGTTTTGGTCTTCCATGAGTTCTACTCGGTCTCCAACAGCCACAGGATTACTCGTATCTAGGTCGTTCAATCGCATCTTGCCGCGCGTTCTAGCCATCCAGACTTTTCCATCGTCTGTAAGTACTTGATACCAGCTGCCAGTGGATTTGGTGACCGTTCCCTCCATTAGAAAATGGCTTCACAGATTTTTTTGGTTTGGGTGCTTTTGCCCATGGTATAAAAATGCAAAACTGGGGCACCTTTTGCTACCAATTCTTTGCACTGTTCGATAGCCCAAGCCACACCAATATCGCCGATATGCTTGTCATCCTTACACTGGTCGATTTCATTGGTCAGAGCAAACGGGATATCCATGTGAAATAACTTGGGAAGGATGGAAAGTTGTTTTCTGGTTGTGATGGGTTTGATACCGGGGATGATAGGGACGGTGATTCCGGCGGAACGACAGCTATCGACAAAATTGAAATAATGTTGATTGTTGAAGAACATCTGCGTAACCAAGAATTTAGCTCCGGCATCCACTTTTCTTTTAAGGAATTTCAAGTCCGATTCCATATTTGGCGCATCAGCGTGCTTCTCTGGATAACATGCAGCACCGGTACAGAAATTAGACTCATTGGAATTGCTGATTTCTTCATCCAAATAAATACCGGCGTTCATATTTTGAATCTGATGAATCAAATCCAAGGCGTTTTTATTTCCGTTATTCTCTGGCTCAAAGTGAGTATCCTCTTTCCGGTTATCTCCCCTCAAGGCTAAAATATTGTCGATTCCCAAAAAGCTCAATTCAATCAATGCATTTTCTGTATCTTCCTTGTTAAATCCACCGCAAATCAAATGAGGTACGGCATCAATTTTATAATGGTTTTGCAGCGCCGCACAAATGGCAACGGTTCCAGGTCGTTTTTTGGTTGAAATACGATCATAACTCCCGTCGGCACGCTTTTTTAATACGTAATCCTCTCTGTGATAAGTAACATCAATAAAAGATGGCTGAAACTCCATCAACGGATCTATGCTGGCAAACAGTTCTTTGATACTTGCGCCTTTTAAAGGAGGCAAGATTTCGAACGAAAAGAGCGTTTTGTCTGCGCCAGAGATATGTTCAGTAATTTTCATGACTTATTGGAATGTAATTGGAAGGGTTAGGGTTTCGGTGCCGCGGAGGACAACCACTTTGGAAGGATTTTCTGGGTTGATTTTACCCAAACCCACCATATAATCTTCGATGCCATTTACTGGCATATCGCCAAGCATCATAATGATATCGCCTTTTTGAAGACCGGCTTTCTGAGCAGGTTTACCATCGGTTACGCCATCGATGCGCATGCCTTTTCCACTGTAACTGTAATCTGGCATCACACCCAATGTTACTTTGAATTTGGTTCTTCCCGCCGTTGCGTCTTGGGTTTTAGTAAAAGCTAATTTGCCGCGTTTGTTGTTGAGCGAGACAAGCTGTTCCATCACGTTTAGGCTGTTTGACATGCCAACATAATTGATGAGGTTTTCGTCGTCGCTTGGCTTGTGATAATCCTCATGCTGTCCGCTGAAGAAGTGTACCACGGGAATATTTTCGATATAGAACGATGCGTGATCGCTTGGTCCTAGACCACTCTTTGTTGTGATAATTCTGATTTGATTGGTATCGGTTTTGATGATTGAGATCGCCTTTTCGAACTGCGGAGAAGTACCAACACCATTGAGCGTGAGCACTTTTTTGGTTGTATCGATTCTACCTAGCATGTCGATGTTAATCACATAGTTGATCTTACCCAATTTGCCATTGTTATTTCCAGTTAGAGCCACAGGAGGATTTTGGGTAAAGAACTTAGAGCCGAGGAGTCCCAATTCTTCACCGCTGAATGCGATAAATAGGTAATTATTTTTCTTGTATTTGCCCCCTTTTAAGGTTCTTGCCATTTCTAACATGGCTGCCACTCCGGAAGCATTATCGTCGGCGCCATTGTGAATTTCTGCTTTGCCGGTATATCTACTGTTTTCGTATTCATTGATACCTATATGGTCGTGGTGTGCACAGACCACAATGGTATTTTTCTTGCGGTTATTGCGGAAAGCGTAGACGTTATGACCTTGGGCTTTAAGGACATGAATGTTGCTAATCAAGGTGATGGGTGCAACGGGGAATTGACCCGTCTGATTGCAAAAGAAAACAGGTATACTCAAGGTTTTCTCGTCGCGTTTAAGATTCCCACTGGGGGCGATAAAACTGGTGTAAGGTTTGATAAAAATGATTCCCACAGCACCGCGCTTGGTGGCTTCAGCGATTTTATTTGGAATTTCCGCGACCTCTGAAAGTTCACTTTTTGGGTTTTCTTGCATCCCTGGGAAACCCAATCTGATCAATGCAATTTTCCCTTTGATGTCGAAAACGTAATCGTCTCTTTTTGTTTTTTCCTGAACCAATCCATAACCACAATCAATCCATGGAGCGGTGACGCTGTCTAGGTTTGCACTTTGCGACAGTGGATAGAATTCACTGAAAAGAGTGAGTTTTCTGATAACAGTATCGATGCCAGGAGCACGAACGCCAATAAGACATTTGTTGCTTGCCAAACGCAATTTTACGATATCAAATTCTTGGGTTTGAGGCTGAAGCTTAGCCGCAATAAATTGTTGCTTAATATATTCGGCACTCATCATTTCGCCCGGTGATCCGGTTTGACGGCCTTGAAGTTCATCACTTGCCAAGTAACTAATGTCCTTTTTTAATCGCTCAGCTCTTGTTGCTGGGACTTGTTGTGCTTGGGCTATGGTGGTACTGCAAAGAGCAATAATAGATAATGAAATCAATCTCATGAATATAGTTCTAAAAGGGTTTTTACTAAAATGAAAGCAGAAAGTAGTGCAAATATAACACGGAGCCAAACAACGGGTACTTTGGTCGCCAATTTTTGTCCAAGAGATGAGAAAAAAATCACTCCAAGTAGCATTGGGATGAGCATAATCCATAAAAGGTAACCCGTTTGATAACTAGAAATTTGTTGGGCGGGGGTAGTGCTGATATATTTTATCAAAGCGGAAATCGACAGGATTGGAACTATGGAAAGCGACAATGCCGTAGCGCTATGCATCGATTTCTTTAAGATAATGAGGAACAGGGGAACCATGATAATGCCGCCACCCAAGCCACTCAGGGCTACAATTGTGCCGGCGAAAATACCCACCAGCATGGATGGCCAGTCTTGAATCAAATTAAACTGATACGGGGTGCTTTGTTCTTCGATTTGGGGGTTGCCATTTCCATCTTTTGGGCTGGAAGATTTCGCCTTCCCAAAAGTCATGTTGAGAATGCTCAAGCCTAAGAATCCCAGAAAGACACCTTGAAAGACTTCCTTTTGATACCAGTCGCCGTCTTGAATGGCCTGGGTCATGAAGTAATTGCTAATGGCTCCAGGAATACCAATGGTTAGACTTTGTTTCCATTGCCAAGTTCCCATTTTGATTTGGCGGAAGGTTCCAGAAACGCCCGACATAAACACCAATGCAATGGAATTGGCCAAGGTAAATTTCACCATTTCTGCGCTGCTGATATCGTATTGATGCAGGTAGGAAGTGATAACAGGGATAAATAACATTCCACCGCCAACACCTAGCAAACCGGCCAAAAGACCACCAAATGAGCCCAAGAGCAAGAGCCACAAGAATCCTGAGGCCATCAAATCTGTTGCGATATTGATGGATGCCAAAGTGAATTCTGTTGATGCGTTTAACATTTTGAAGGGGTGGAGTATTGATTTATTTTAACAAAGATTGATAGCGTGTGGGTTCATGCAGTAATTGGGCTGCTTCTTTTGATTCCAAATCCAAGAGTAGCCACGCTGGATGAAAACGATTTTTCTTTAATTTTCTTTCCATCATGGCGCGATTTAATGCAAGTATGAGGCTTGATTTTTGTTTGATCAAATCGGATTTTACTTTGGTATTTACCTGATCGGAATTTATTTTTAATCCTGAAATCTGTTGTAAAAACTGAGTGTCTGAGTACATCGATGCCATAGATTTATTGAGTTTCTCTTGCAATTTGGCCTGACTTTTTTTGACTGCATATTGGGAGAACTGCGCATACTGCTGATCAGAAATGGCCTGAAATAATGTGTCGGGTAGTAAGTTGTATTGCTGATTCGCCCAATCGAAAATGATGTTTTCCTGTTCCAGCCACTTTAGTATTTCCAATCCTTGGTAGGGTTTTAAGGCCACATCGGGATCGATGCCACCGCCTTCGTAAACCGTTCTACCACCTTGGGTTTTGAAGGCTTTTTTTTGCGCGGTCGACATCGTTTTGGCAACGCCATTTTCATCGCGATCACCATATTGAAGTCGTTGAATACATCGCCCACTGGGAGTGTAGTATTTGGCCACGGTCAGTTTCATTTGGGTTCTGTAAGGCAAGCTCGCGTAATTTTGTACCAACCCTTTTCCGAAACTTGTTTGACCCATAATCACTGCGCGGTCCATGTCTTGTAGGCTGCCACTAACGACTTCAGATGCGGAGGCGGAATGTTCATTCACTAAAACAACAAGGGGCGTATTGGGCAGAAGGGCTTTGTTTGGAGTGATCCAGTTTTTTGGACCTGTTACGTTTTGACCTCTTAGGGTTACGATAGAACGATTTTCGCCCACAAAAAGACCCACGATTTGAACGGCTTCGTTTAAGAGTCCACCGCCATTGTCGCGCAAGTCCAAAATCACCCCTTTCAACTCCGTTTTCTCCATCATCTTTTTGAGCGATGTTTCAATTTCGTCTGCGGCATGCTGACCAAATTCTTCGAGTTTTACGTAAGCAATATCCCCCTGGTACAGACCGCTGAATGATACGCTGGCTGTTTTGATTGCCATGCGGGTGATTTGCTTTTTGATGCTTTTGCCTTCGCGATCAATTTCTATGGAGAACGATGTATTGGGTGCGCCCCGAACCAAACTCAATAATTGGTCGGTTGACTTGTCTTGTAAGGAGATGCCATTGATGCTAGTGATGATATCACCGAGTCTAACGTCGGCGAGGTTAAAGGCATAGCCTTCTTCAATAAAATTGACAACGGGGTAATGGTTTCGGAGCATGATTCTGCATCCCACGCCGCCATATTGTCCTTGTTTTTCGATCAGGGCCTCCTCGGCTTGATATTCAGTAAAAAAATTGGTGTAGGGGTCCAGTGATTTGAGCATCGCATCGATACCGGTTTTCATTAATTTTCCGGGTTCAATTTCATCGACGTAGTTGGTGCCTAATTCTTTGTAGAGGGCTGTGAAAATCTCTATGTTTTTTGAATATTCAAATAGGTTGTCAACGACTTTATTCCCTTGGCTTAAGAAGAAAGCGCAGAGGCAAAGTAAGAACCATTTGGGCAAGCGGATCACCATGAATCAAAGATACAAAAATCGCAGTGAGTAATAGGGTAAAGTCGTGCGCGAAATTATTTTGCAATCAACTTTCTTTACCGGAAGGAGATTCAAAAATTTCTAAATCAAATTGAGGAACAACCGCAAGCACATGATCAAAAATGTCGGCTGCGATATTCTCGTGGTCAATCCATTGTTTGTCACGGGTGAAACAATATAACTCTAGTGGCAATCCTTTTTCGCCGGGAGACAGCTGCCTCACTAGGGCCACCAATTTCTTGTTAACCTTGGGATGTTGATCCACATACCGGTACATATACTCCCTAAAAATCCCCACGTTGGTCAGGTTTCTACCATTGGCGAGGACCGTTTTGTCGATATTGTTTTTGCTGTTGTATGCGTCGATGTCCTCTTGTTTTTTGTCGATATAGTCCCGAATCAATGCAATTTTTTTGTATCGCTCCAACATTTCAGGGGTACAGAATTGGATGGTAGAAATTTTGATATTGATGGCGCGTTTCATTCGCCGGCCTTGGCTTTCTTCCATGCCTCTCCAGTTTTTAAACGCATCGTTAATGAGTGCATGGGTTGGGATTGTGGTGATGGTATTGTCCCAATTTTTGACTTTAATATTTGTAAGGTTAATTTCAATCACATGTCCATCGGCACCGTATTTGGGTACCTCAATCCAATCGTCCATTCTTACGATATCGTTTCCGGAAATTTGTATGGAGGCCACCAATCCCAAAATGGTATCGCGGAAGGTTAGAATTACCAAGGCTGAAAGTGCACCAAAAGCGGTTAGCAATGTCCACAGGGGTTTGTCCGTTATGTTGCTAATGATAAACAGAATGCCCACTGCATAATTGATGATGTTGAGCAGTTGGGTATACGATCCAATGGGTTTGTCTTTGAAATCTTCGGAATTGAGTAAAAAGATTTTTATGGCCCGGAGCACAGCTTGTACAAAACGGATGATGGCGATGATGATATACGCATCGATTAGGTGTTGTAAGATGTTAATCCAATCGGAGTTTTCATTGAAGATGAAGAGGAGTCCTTTTTTGGCTACTAGGGCTGGAACTACATGCGCCAAGTAAATAAAAACCCGCATTTCAACCAGAATATCGTCGTAGGTATTGTTGGATTTTTTAGCATACCGAGCCACCACTGTGAGGATGACTTTTCTGGAAATAAAATCGGCGATTGCAATTAGGGCAACGAGTCCCATCGTTAAAACGAGGGGGTGTAAAATTTCACATGAATCGGCGGTGGCTCCGGCTTGTTGGAGTTGATGCATCAACCATTGTGAAAACTGAATTTTATAACTCATCGTAGCAAATATAAATTATCGATTTCGAATAAACAGTTATTCTTGCGACGCTTCTATTTTTCTCAGTATTTTATGGTTTGGCGTCGCTGCCATGTGGTCCCGACAGGAATCGAACCTGTATCTAATGCTCCGGAGGCATTCGTAGTATCCATTCTACTACGGGACCATATAATAATGGGTTAGGGGGTTGTAGATGTGATGCCGGATTGCAAAGATAAACAAAGGGGAGGCTGCGCGCCAAAGTTTTGCGGACAATCCGCCCAAAATCGAATAGGCCACAAGTGCATTCAACAAATACGCCTTTGACATGCGTTATTTACCCATCAAGGCCGCTCCAGTTGCATTGATCCAAACCGTTTTTTCACCTTGCAAGGCATACCAATATCCAGGATATTCTGTATCGGTTATCGCATCGTAAATTATAGGTACAATTACATCGCCGAAGCTGTTTACCACACCCCATTTTTCATTGCTTTTTACCATGTAATGGGAGGGTTTTTGGGAAACGATGATTTCTTGGTATTTGGGCTTTAGGCTCCATTGCATCGAAGGCAAACAAAGTAATCCCGTTCCAGATGATTTGCTTGCCAACCATTCGTAGCCGTTTAGTTTGCTGAGGCTAGTAAGGCTGTCCGACAATAACACTTTACCGTTTGCATGTGTGATAAACCAACTATTACCAATGGGCTCCAAGAGCAATGTGTCTGTAAGTTGTTGTATAGCGGTTGTTTTTACCTTACGAACTGTTTTGGTATAGGCGTGATAAAGGATCCAATTTTTCTTTTGACGTGCGAAAACCATTCCATCACCTTGCATTCTAAAATCGTCGATCGCGCCTTTGATGGGCAAATTGAATTCACCGCGAGAGTAATAGAAATTCCATTTTTTGTTCTTCAGGAGCGCCACTGTACTGCCTACGAGTAGGGCTTTTTCATAGATCGGGGGCACCAAAATTCTTCCTAGGGTATCGATGATTCCCCAGCCTTTTTGTTGCACAAGGGTGTATGGTTTTCCGAAATCTACGGCTTCGGAGTATTCCGCGCTGCATTGAATGGTATCGCGCCAAAGGCAGTATCCATCGTTGATTTTGCCCATGAAACGACCAAAAGGCAGTGAGGTCATGCTTTCGTACGCGAAGGGGGTTAATGAATTCCCTAGCGTATCTATTAAGGCCCAATTTCCATTGATTTGGGCGGCGCATCGATTTTTGACCCACAGTTTGGCGGGGGATTCGGTGGGTTCATTTTCCCAGGTTTCAAAACCTATTGCATCGTATTTGGGCGGGGTAATCAGCTTCCCAGATTCATTGAAAAGTGCCCATTTTTTGTTCGTTTTTAATGCTCCTCGATGGGCGGCGGTATCGTATCGTAGATTTTCGAATTTGCAGGGCAACAGTTCTTTGCCGCGGTAATTGAGAATGCCCCATCTTCCGCCGCGTTGTACAAAGGCCATACTGCTGCTGAACTGATAAATGGTTTCGTAATTGTTTTTGGTAAAGGGTTTTCCATCCTTGGTGATATAGCTGTATTCAATCAGGCCAAAGGTATCGGTACGCATGACCAGGGCGCATCCCGGGATTAGGGTGGAACCGTTTTCAACGAAATGCGATTTGTTGTTATTCAACGCAAACGGGTAGGCCATTTTATAGTCCAATTCCATCCAGGGCTGACCGGTAGATGAATCTGCAAAGTAAAATCCGTCTTTGATTGAGTAGGCAAAGGGGACGGGAATCACGGTAAGTGCCCGAAGTAGGAACTGTGCCCGCATCGTGAGATCTTGCCTTCCAATTGGGGGCTGGGGCTGATTCTTGAGGTAATTTTCATAGGCCTCAACGGAATTGATTTGCTGGGCACGCTCAAAGGCCATCGCATCCAATTTTTGAAGGATCGAATTCTTTTGAGGTGCTTTTGGATACATTTTTAGGAATCTGAGATAGCTAGATTCTTGGTCCTCGCTGCAAGCCAATTCATATTCCCACTGAACGAGAGTATCTTCCGCTTGCTGAATCATTTGCTTCACCTGTTGGGCGGGCTTTTTGATTTTTAGCAATTGTGATCTCCGTGCCGATAAGGCTTGGATATCCCGCGAGTGCATCAAGGAATCGAATTCTAAACGTTCGATATATTCTTTTTGAAATTCAATGAGTTTGTGGTGTGATTTGAGTGAGATGGATTCAAATTTTGGTGCGTGGAATGCAGTATCTGCTGGCGTTTTGAGTTTGGCTACAGCTTGATTAAAAGTCTCATCTTCGATGCGTTGAATGGCGATTTGATAGTTAGAAATTCGTTCGTGGTTGAATTCAATTTCTTGTAATAACTTTCTTGCGTGCTCCAGGTTGTAATTCGGCTTTTGCGTCCACCAGATTTGGGTAAGATCGAACAACAATGAATCTGTGTTCCTATAGTTTAAGCCATATTTGTTTTCGTACTTTTTCCAGACTTCCCCCGATTTGTCTTTCCCGGCCTTGCTGATTGTTCGCGTTCCCCAATATTGCATTGCCGTTAAGGCGAGACGGAGTTGGGCGTTGGATTCTTTGTTGTTAGGCAGCAGTGCTTGGGCGTGATATAGCACAGGGTTGATACTGTCTTTGGTGAATCGCCTTTTGAATAAAATGAGTGCCGCTTCTTGTTGATTGAGTTGAGCGATATCTTCTGATGTGTGATTTGTATCTTTCGGTACCGAAGATTTTCGGAGTTTGGATATCGATTTGGCGGATTTGGAGGAAATGCGAATGAGTTTGAGTGCTTTTTCTATGGGGTCTGCGTTTGATGTACCGATCCAAGCGAGAAGGCTTAGGAAAACAGTTGACATCAGTAGCGGACCACGAAATTTCATTCGCGCCAAATGTGCAAACCTTATGCCACAGTTAGTACAGCGGATGTTGGGGCTTGTTTTGAAGAATGGTTTCGATGTGCTCCAT
>CAMBTR010000003.1 GCA_945870885.1 Chryseobacterium gleum
ATTGTGAGTGGGATGGCCTATGGGGTTGATGCAATCGCCCACAGAACGGCATTGGAAACGGGACAAAAAACATGGGCTGTGCTTGCACACGGCCTTGAAAAAATATACCCCGCGGCCCACCAGACATTTGCGCAGCAAATGCTGGCCGGCGGCGGGGGCCTAATATCCGAATTCCCCGTCGGCACAAAAATGCACCCCGACTATTTCCCCAAAAGAAATCGAATTGTTGCCGGCCTATGCGACGCAATCCTTGTCACCGAAAGCGGCATCAAAGGTGGATCCATGATTACAGCACGCATCGCACATGGATATAATCGCGACGTATTTGCCGTCCCAGGAAGACCATCAGACCTTGCCTCCATCGGATGCAATTTTCTCATCCAAAAAAACATGGCCCAAATCACCACAAACGCCACTGATATTGGAGAAGCTATGAATTGGGAAAACAAAAACCCCAGCTCAAACGGAAATAATAATCATCAATTAAACCTCTTCCAACAGTTAAACCCCATAGAAAAACAAGTCATGGAATGGCTGATGGAAGGAATTAACCACCCAAACAAAATGCTCGAAAAACAACAATGGGCAGCGGGCAAAATCTCAATGGCACTGCTCGATTTAGAACTAAAGGGTCTGATTTGCGCTACGGGGGGCAATAACTACCGTCCGAATTAGAAAGGAAATTATTTCCTCACAATCTTGATCCCTAAGAAATTTGTCGGCTTAACGCTTTTTACCCTTTGGGGCGGAATTGGCGCGCTGCTGACTCGCCTTCATCGCATCTTCCATACGTTGCTGGAACTTGGATTTGGTAGCGGGTTTCTTGCGATTCTCCGCAATTTGCGCATGCAATTTGGTGTCGTCAACCGTTCTGCGAATCACCCATTGCTGACCAAACGTGATCATGTTACTCACAAAATAATACCATGTTAATCCCGCTGCATAATCGTTCAAAACACCCAAGAAAATCACGGGCATGAAATATCCGATATACTTCATCTGACCTGTTACACCCGACAACTGATTGTTAAAGTGGGTATAAATCAAGGTAGAAACGGTCATCAAAATAGTAAAGAAACTCACGTGATCACCATAGAAAGGAATGGTGAATCCCAAATGCGGACCATCGTACTGACTCAAATCTGTAGCCCACATAAATGCTTTCTGTCTAAGCTCAAACGCATTTGGAAAGAACTGAAACATCGCGAATAATATTGGCATCTGCAATAAAACAGGAACGCAACCACTCATCGGACTAACGCCCGCCTTGCGATACAACGCCATATTTTCCTGCTGCATTTTCTGCATATCGCTACCGTGCTTTTCCTTAATGACATCAATTTCTGGCTTGAGGATACGCATTTTGGCTGTACTGATATACGACTTGTAAACCAATGGCAACAAGGCTGTTTTGATGATCACCGTAAGGAGCAAAATGATAATACCCATACTGCCTATCACACCATCCAAAGCATGAAAAACAGGAATCACCGCATAACGATTCACCCAACCAAAGATCCCCCATCCCAAAGGAATGATGCTCTCTAGACCCGCATTTGGCATACCCAATTGCGCATCCTTCATCGTATAAAACTGGTTTGGGCCAAAATAGTAGCTAAATCCGTATGATTTCAGGGGCTGACGTTCGAAATCGACGTATACTTCAGCGTTTAAATCTTTGATCCGGTTCGCATCTTTCGTTTCTTTCCAAGCAATTTTCGCATCGCTCGAGAATCCGGAATCGGCAACCATCATCACAGAAAAATATTGCTGTTTAAAGCCAAACCAATCCAAATTATTCTTCAGTTCCTCACTCGCTGGGCTTGCCAAATCCAACTTATCCGCATCCTCACCATGCAATCGGTAAACAACAGTGGTATTCTGCGTTTCCCACTTCATGTCCTTCTCTTGCTTTTGCAATTGTGCCCTCCAAGTAATTTTGATACCCGAATTGCGCGATTTCACGATTTCATCGATGCCCTTGAGCTTCAATTCATGCTTTACAGTAAAACCATCCGCCGCCAAAGAATAAATCTGGTCGATGTATCTAGCCGAATCCCCCAAACGCAATGTCACTTGGTTCTCAGTTTGAGAAACAACGTTCCAATAAAAATCGGCGCTATTCAAAGGGCCGTTGGCCGTGTAAAGTTCAAATGCCCATTGGTTGTCGTTCACTTGATTTGACAACAATTCCAACACGCTAGAATCGGAACGACGGTGATTGTTAAGGACAACGCGACCAATATTTCCACCTTTGGTGCGAATATCGATGCTCAATTCCTTGCTTTTTAGCTGAACTAAGCCTGGTTTGCCTTGCAATTGCGATGCAAATCCTCCGATTGTGCTCAACAAGGCGGAATCTTTTACGGGCGATGCCGTTTCAGAAATTGCTGCGCTACCTAATTTAGAAGGCGTTGGAGAAGTCACTTTCGCGGCCTCAACCCTTGCTACGCTATCGCGCTGACGTTGAAAAATTGCTTGTTCCTCCGCGGTGGGAGCCGTGTACCAATAGTATCCTATTAAGATTAGGAAAATGAGCGAAAAACCGGTAATTGTATTGCGATCCATGAATAAAGTGTGCGAAGTTACAAAAAAAGTAGACGGGCATTCTATGAAAAAATTGAAGTTCTAATAAATAATGATGGAAACCCCTTTGAATAGGCATTTCGAATTACTATCTTTGCGCACCGAATATTCACGATGGCCAACGTAGGAAAAATCTCACAAATTATTGGTCCAGTGGTTGATGTTAGTTTCAACGACCCCGGATCTACGCTCCCTAAAATTTACAACTCATTATCCGTTACCAAAGACAACGGTCAATCCTTAGTGCTTGAAGTACAACAGCACTTAGGCGAAAACATGGTACGTACCATTGCGATGGACGGAACTGATGGACTTCGCCGCGGAATTGACGCGATTGATACTGGCGATGCAATTCGCATGCCCGTGGGTGAAGCCATTCGTGGCCGATTGCTCAACGTGGTAGGTGATGCAATCGATGGGATGCCGCCTCTTTCCAAAGAAAATGGAAGAGCAATTCACCAACCAGCTCCAACTTTCGACAATTTGAGCACCAGTGCAGAACCTCTGTATACAGGTATCAAAGTAATCGATTTGCTTGAGCCCTACGCTAAAGGAGGTAAAATCGGCTTGTTCGGTGGTGCCGGTGTAGGAAAAACGGTTTTGATCATGGAATTGATCAACAATATCGCGAAAGCATACTCAGGTATGTCAGTTTTCGCCGGTGTTGGTGAAAGAACCCGTGAAGGAAACGATCTATTGCGCGAGATGATCGAATCTGGCGTTATTAAATACGGCGAAGCATTCAAACACAGCATGGAAAGCGGTGGTTGGGATTTGGATACCGTAGATATGGAAGACTTAAAAAGTAGCCAAGCCACATTGGTATTTGGTCAGATGAATGAACCTCCAGGAGCCCGTGCAAGGGTTGCATTGAGCGGTTTGTCAGTGGCTGAATATTTCCGTGATGGCGATGGCACCGGTGCCGGAAAAGACATTCTTTTCTTTATCGATAACATTTTCCGTTTCACACAAGCAGGTTCTGAGGTATCAGCGTTGTTAGGCCGTATGCCTAGCGCCGTAGGTTACCAACCTACCCTTGCTACTGAAATGGGTGCGATGCAAGAGCGTATCACTTCTACTACTCGTGGATCAATCACGTCGGTTCAAGCAGTTTATGTTCCTGCGGATGATTTAACAGATCCAGCACCAGCAACAACTTTCGCCCACTTAGATGCTACAACAGTATTGTCTCGTAAAATTGCGGAATTGGGTATCTACCCAGCTGTGGATCCTTTGGATTCTACCAGCCGTATTTTGAGCGAGGAAGTTTTGGGTAAAGAACACTATGGATGTGCTCAACGCGTAAAAGAGTTGTTACAACGTTATAAGGAATTACAAGACATCATTGCCATCTTGGGTATGGATGAATTGAGCGAAGACGACAAATTGGTGGTTCACCGTGCTCGTCGTGTTCAACGTTTCTTGTCTCAACCTTTCCACGTTGCAGAACAGTTTACGGGTATCCCAGGCGTATTGGTCGACATCAAAGAAACCATCAAATCATTCAACATGATTATGAACGGTGAAGTGGATGAATACCCAGAAGCCGCGTTCAACTTAGTAGGTACCATCGAAGATGCTATCGAAAAGGGCAAAAAATTATTGGAAGAAGCCAACGCATAATTAAAGATATGTTTGTAGAAGTATTAACTCCAGATAAAACCTTATTCAGCGGAGACGCCGAAGTGATTACATTGCCTGGTGTAAACGGAAGCTTTCAGATCCTCGACAACCACGCACCTATGATTGCAAACTTGAAATCGGGGAACGTGGAAATCAAAAGCAGTACTCAAACCGAAACCTACGAAGTCAAAAGTGGATTGGTTGAAGTGCTGAAGAACAAAGTCGTTGTATTGGTTTAATCGCCTTTGATATCCCACTCACAATTCGAGTCGGTTTAGATTAACAACATATTTTCACAAAAAGCGAGAGGGCTCCCAGTGGGAGCCCTCTCGCTTTTTGTGAAAAACCAATACCATCCTCACAATTATAAAATTTCATCGACTGGCAGAAGGTACAAGAAAAAGCAATCAAACGAAAATGAACATAACTAAAAATCACAAAACCCCACAGAATACCAATTGTTCAACTTATCCACAAAATACATCAACAATCCAAGTCAAAATACCGTGCAAATAATTGATAATCAATAAGTTAAATAAATACACCCGGCAACAATTCGTTATTTTGTTTAACTTTATAACGACATTTCTTGTACAAGAAAATTTGATTAAACTTAAACAAAATACCATCTTTGTATAAGATATCCGTATGAGAATTATACAAAATGATTTCGACAAGAAAATAGCAGGGGAATTGCTTCCGCTAAGAAATTATGCATTGTCGCTCACCCACGACATGGACGACACCAAAGATTTAGTGCAAGACACAATCCTTAAAGCTTACAGATATCAGAGTAAATTCCAAGAAGGCACAAACCTTCGCGGTTGGCTTTATACCATTCTCAAAAATAGTTTCATCAACAACTACCGTCGTGACATGAAGCGTAATACATTCTTGGACAGTACAGACAATTCATATTTTATTGATTTGCCGTCTCACAAAATCGACAACGATGCAGAGACTAAATTTATCCGCCAAGATCTGGAAGCTGCAATTGATGAACTATCCTTCGATTTAAGAGTGACGTTTAAACTAAATACCGAAGGTTACAAATACCACGAAATTGCCGAAGAAATGCAAATCCCAATTGGCACCGTAAAAACCCGCATATTTGTCGCCCGCCGTATTCTTCGCGAACGTCTTAAAGAATATGCTGTAGTTTACGGTTTACAAATGGCGTAAATTTGAGGTATTCTTTATGATACCCGATCACTTAACATACTTATTCTTGAATCTCGTCACGATTGCTGGCCCTTTAGCGCTATCATTCGACAAAAAAGTGGCATTCTACAAGAACTGGAAACCGTTTACGCTATCTATGCTTGCAACGAGCACTATATACGTTGTATGGGATATCTGGTTCACCAAATCAAACGTATGGTTATTCAATCCGCAATTCGTATGCGGAAAATGGCTTGCTAGTCTCCCATTAGAAGAATACGTCTTCTTTATTATCATCCCATATGCCTGCCTTTTCATATATTCCTGCCTCAAGGCCTATCTACCTAACTTCTCGTTAAACAAAGCGCTCAAACCCATAGTGATTTCTCTAATGGCTATAAGCCTCATCGCAATAGCAATTAACCCGAGTCATTTATATACGACAATAACGTTTGGATTTTTATTCATCACACTGTTGGTGTTACTTCTCACCCGCTACACAGTGCATTTATCACACATCATTCTCGCTTGGATCATCGCTTTGCTCCCAATGGCATATGTCAATGGCATACTAACCAGCAAACCCGTATTGATTTACAACAACGCTCAAAACCTGGGAATTCGCATTGGCACGATACCTGTAGAAGATTTTTTCTATAACATGGTTTACATGCTATGGATGATTACGGTTTATGAAATCCTAAGAAGGAAAAATACAACTACTCCAAGCGAATCCTAGTGCCAAATCGCAGTATCAGCCAAACTCTTTTTCTTGGCCTTTTTGCGTTGACTTTTTGTTCCGGGTACAGGAATATACTTTTCAGGGTATTTCTTCAAATCCAGCATAATACTCTGCAATTGCGCATTGCTATTTCTAATATCAGCATATAGGGCTTCATCCTTAAGCAACTTACCCATACTACCCTTCCCCTGATTCAAATCATCCAATAAAAGAGCCAATTTTTCACTACTGGTAGATAAATTGTTTAACAACGACGCGATACGAACAGAATCCATCTGACGTCCAGCTTTATTGAAATGCTCCAATCCTTCACGTAACTGCCGATCATATTCCGGCAAATTACTCGAGAACGAACTCAAACTCCCTGATGTCTGTTTCAAAGCCGGTTCCAATGCAGCAATAGTTTTTCGAATTTCAACAATCGTAGCCGTTAGCTCATGCAATACTACAGGCACACTATTCACAGCTTCATTCAACTCTTGTTTATGTAGGAAAGCATTCAAAGTACCAAAAAGAGAATCCGCACTATTTGTAACATTCACGACTTTAGTGTTGATCATTCCAAATACGTCCTTAGAATAGTCAGGCTGTAAAACATCGCCATCTTCTGCTAAATCTTTAGAATTCCCCTTCAATAATTTCAAAGTTACCCCCCCAAGCAATTGTGCCTCAATTTTAATTTTAGAATCCTCCGGAATATTCATATCCGAACTCACTTCAACAATTGCCACAATTTTCTGATTTTCATCCATCTTAAGACTCCGAACCATACCAATCTTAAAACCATTGTACATGAGTTTTGTACCAACCGACAACCCTTGGGTATTATCGTAATACACTTTAAAACTCCTACCACGATCAAACAGATTATCTCTGCCCATCATGAAATTGTAGCCTAACAAGAGAATGCAGATCGACACAATGGCGAGCACCCCAACTTTGAATTCGTTTGATAGTCCTTTAAACACAGTAAATACGTTATTCAAAAATAAGTAAAAAATACAAAGCTTATAAAAAAAGAAAGGCCCCGCTTTCGCGGGGCCTTTCACTATGAAATCTTAATGATTAGTGTTTAACTACAACACGCTTAGTAACAGTTTCACCGTTGTTGGTCAAGTTCACGAAGTAGATACCTTCGCTTACGTTGCTCAAGTCGATTTGAGTGTTACCAAATCCACCTTGCAAGTTATCCAACTTAGATACAACTGCACCGAATGCATTCGTAACTACTACGTTCAAAGGTTGGTTGTTGGTTAAGTTATAACCTACAGTCAACAATCCAGTAGTTGGGTTAGGATGAACAGAAACTGCATCTTGCAATTTCGCGCTCTCAGTTCCCATGTAAGTATTGAAGCAATTTGGTGGGTAAGCAACATATACTGGACGAGAAACCGCAGTTGCTTCGTTTCCACTAGGATCAACCAATGAATAATTGATATAGTAAACACCAGCCTCCATTACGTTCACGTTATGTCCCAATACTTTAACCAAAGGCATCAAATCACCAGAAGAATAGTAGTTGTCACGTACAATCAAACCAGACATTGCCCAGAAAGGAGTAGCGATACATACAGAGATTGCAGGTGCAGTGATGGTAGGAGAAATCCTATCAACAACTTTGATGAAACGCTGCTTAGTTGTAACGTTTCCGCTACCGTCAGTTGCAGTGAATGTTTCAACATAAGTACCCAAAGTATAAGCATCTACTTTACCAATCTTAGTAACTGAAAGTTGAGACTTAGAGTAAAAATTATCCGTTACAGTTACTGAACGTGAATAGTAAGAGTTGTTTACATCATGTAAAACAGTATCACTAGTATTCAATTCAATTTCTGGAGCAATATAATCGTCAACACGGTAGTTCAATACGAAACCATATTCAGTTGCTTTGTTACCAGAAGGATCAACTGCTTTATAAGTCACAGGGTATGTCGCACGGATGTTAGTGTTAACAGGACCGTTGAAACCTGGATTCTTAGAAACAAAGATTGAACCGTTACAAGGATCCATTGAATAAACATCATCAACGAATACACCACCAATTTGAACATTGATAATTGTACCATCTACGATTGCCTTAGATAATTTCAAGATGCTAGGAACTTTAGTGTCTTTTACAACAACTACACGCTTGATAGAGATAGCATTCTTTTGTGCATCAGATACTGAGTAAACCAAAGTATAAACACCTACAGTTCCAGCATCAACTTTACCAGCAATTTTGATTGCAGAAGTCAAGTTACCATCGTTAGCATCAATCGCTACAGCACCTGGCTCAGTGTAGGTATCACACTGCTCCAACACCATAGTGTCTTTGCCATTCAATGTCAACTTAGGAGCAGTTTTGTCCAAAGCAACAATTACAGTACGGAATTTAGAAACAGCATTGTTTCCAGATGCATCGCGTAAATCAAATTGGAAACTGTAAATACCAGGAGCTGAACAGTCCAAGTCAGTTTTAACAACTACAGAAGAAGTCATATCACCTTGAGTTGCATCATTTGCCTTAAAAGTAGTTCCTGCGATTTCAGCATAGCATGCAGTCTTAGTTGCGGTTTTTTCAACACGTACAGTGTCTCCACCTATCAATGTAATAACTGGAGCCTGACCATCGTTAGCCAATGTCAACACATAGTCCTCAAATTCACCTACAGTGTTAATTCCACAGTATGTATTTGAGAATCCACTGTAAGAAACACCAACACGCATACGGGTGTTACCTTCAAATGAATTAGAGATATCAGGTACAGTAAACTTACCACTCGCAGATGCGCCAGCAATTGTTCCGCTGCTATAAACTTCTTCACCAGCATCAGCAAAGTCACCATCGATATTCCAATCGACCCAAGCTTTGTAATTTACAGAGTTAGAAATTGTGTTACGTCCAACAGTCAAGTCGTAAGTACCACCATAAGTCAATTTAGCCGGAGCCACTTTATCAGCGAAATTGGTGTAGTAATCAATACCTGAATTCGAAGTGTTATTAATCAACTCAGTGCTACCAGACTTAACTGTTACATTATTGATTCCAACGTCAGCAGACATCAAATCAACCAAAGGAATACAATAGTCCAAACAAACAACATATTTGTTTTTGATCAATTTTTTCTCTGTTGCAGTTTTTCCAGCTACAGAATTGTAAGCACTCAAAGTGAAAGTGTAAGCACCACCCTTTTGGAATTTCAACTGTGGGTTTTGGCTATTCTTATCTGTACCATTTTCATAAGTGAAAGAAGTAGGGAAAATGCTCCACTCGAAAGTGTTTGCATAGTCAGTCTTTGTAGTGATTGTAATTACATCACCAATGTTAGGACGTACGTTGCTCGCAGTGTAATCCAAATAACCAGGAGCAGTTGGAGTGTTGATTGTGATTGATTTGCAGAATGTATCAACACCTGTACAAGTCAAAGCAATCAAACATACCTGATAGCTACCATCTGTGTAGAAGGCACGGGTAAAGTCCGTAGTACTAGCCTCAGGGTTGCCATCGACCTGCCACTCAAAAGAAGGAAGACCTTTTGCATTGCCTGTAGCATTTACAAAATTTACATTCAAACCATTTGCAGCTGGGTTGTAATCAGTTGTCCATTTGGCTGAAGGCTTAACCGCTGGAGCCAATACAGACACCCAGTTGATGATGAAACCATTATCTGTTCCAGAACCGTTAGATTCAAACGTGATATACACAGCACCGCTTGTAGTTACGATTTTAGAAGTGTCATAAGCTGTAAAGTTATTCCCGTCAATTGTAGCAATCAACTTACTTGGAGTTGCCTCTTTCGCATCATAAATACGCAAGATGTCACCATTATCTTTCAATTTCAATTCGCCAAAAGACAAAGTGATTTTGGTTGCTCCACAAGGAATGATTTTAAAATAGTCAATTGAAGTCTTACGACCGTTTCCATAAGGCGCCGTTGGACCACCGTTGTCATACAAACGACCTGCCTTAGATTGAGCCTCTTTAGAAGGTCCCATGTAATACTCAGTTGGAGCAATACACTCTACGTAGCGATCTTTACATAATTTACTTGACGGACCGATATCATTTGACGATGTCAAACAAACTTTATACCATCCTAATTCACTTAAAGTAAATTTAGGATTTTGAGCAGTAGAAGTCTGATCATCAACACCGGTAGGTGATGTCAATTCCCAACTGTAACTATAAGCTCCGTTGTTACTCAAATCATACATGGTAACATCATAATAAATTTCAGATTCGTTTGTAGAAGCTACGAAATCTGCCTTAGGAACAGCAGTAGGCGCTACAATCTTAACCGTCTTGGAGGCAGAATCTGCCAATCCACAATAGTTAACAAGCATTTTAACATCATACGTACCGTCAGATGCCCATTTGGCCGCTCCTTTATCTGTTTTATCACTGTAACCAACGTATGGAGGCGCAACTGCTTGGTCAAATGTCCACTTGTAAGAATAACCATTACTTGGATTAACTGCACTAAATTTCACATTCGTCTTTACATAGTTTGTACCTGTAGGAACGATAAAGTTTGCAGTAGGAGTTGCTCCCAATTTTAAATTCAATTCCAAATCAAATACGTTACCGTAAGTCTGTGCCTGTCCGCAACCATTCGATGCAGACATAGTGTAAACCTGAGCACCGCCACGAATACGCATATAACTTAACCCCGTAGAGGTCCAGCAAGGCATTTTGAGCGTGTAGGTTACCTTACCAGATGCGGTGTTTGAGCTAGGATCTACCACGCACTCAGATGATGAAAAACTACCATCGCGGTTTGCATCAATCCAAATACCGCAACGAGATCCCCATGACTGAGTGGCCCATGTTCCACCGGTTACAGTAACGGTGATTGTCTCACTGGCAGTAACGTCAAATCCTTTGCCAGAGTTCAAGATACCCCTGTAAGCATTTGCACCCGATGAAGAAGTACATCCAAGACCAGTATAAGAAGCCAAAGTTGTTCCTTTTGCGTTCTTAACCTCTACGTCTAGGATGTCACCAGGTGATTCGGTAGGGTTACCGGTACCAAGAATGGACCCACCACATCCCCAGGAAGTAGTTCCCGAACATGGCGTTTGCGCTTTCAAAGTACTCGAAGTGAATAATCCACCCACGAGAACCCCTAAAAATGCAAGCTTTTTGAGTTGTGTAATTGTTGATTTCATAGTTTTAGTTTAAGTATATTTTCACAAATGACGCGAAAAAGTCAATTGGTTGCAAGAAAATTGATAAAAAAATTAATTTTTTTTACTTCTAATCGATTGTATTCAGCCCGAACTTTATTTCCCGTTCACGGAATTTAGCAATTCCAGCGAATTTTTATACTCCCGCACCGCCCTAAAAATGCCCAACGCAATCTTTTGCTGACCATCATTTGACTTCAAACTAATACGGTCCGTAGCGTTGGTTAAAAAACCGGTTTCTACCAAAACACTTGGCATCGAAGTTTGCCATAAAACCAAAAAGCCCGCTTGCTTTACACCTCGCGTTTTTATGGGACTTAATTTGCTTGTATGACTTTCAATTCCACTAGCCAATTTCAAGCTTTGTTTCATAAACGCATTCTGCACCAAGCTGAATATAATATGTCCTTCTGGCGAATCCGGATCAAAGCCGCCATACCTGGTGTTTTCCTTATAATCAGACTCATAGGTGATTACGGCATTTTCACGCTTGGCGACCTCTAAATTTCCTTCAGACTTGTGTAACCCCATAAAATATGTTTCACTACCCGCAGCTGCCTTGTTGGGATTGGCGTTGCAGTGAATTGAAATAAATAAATCCGCCTGTCTATCATTCGCCAAATTGGGTCTTTCCCACAGTTTTAACGATTTGTCTGTGGTTCTAGTAAATAAGACTTTTATCGATGGCAAACTGTCTTTCAAGAGTTTTCCCAATTTCAAAGCCACACCCAATGTCACATCCTTTTCAAAAATCTCGTTGTTGCCATTGCAACCCGGATCCAATCCACCATGACCCGCATCAATAACCAATGTATTCACAGAATTGCTTACCCTCACCTTTTTGGCGGCGGGTAAACATATCAAAAGTCCCAACGACAAACAAAAATGCATCGTTTGTTGAAGGCCTCTCCGCATGAATTTTAACATTTGTTTCATTCTTTCCTGTTGCATAACGCAATCATGGCAAACTTTTTGCCGAAATTCGCTGAAATTTGTTAAACCGCGAACATTCATATCACCATAGATGCCTACAACAATTGTTAACAGTTGTATTCGCGCTTTGCTTGGGCAACCTCAATCCTCTGTCAGCGCAAGGAATCACGACAGCGTCCACAAAAAAAGACAGCGTAAGCAATCCGTCTCCCGCCAAAAAGGCCATTAACAACCCTATCCATTACGAAGCCTCAGATTCCATTATTTTAAGAATGGAGAACGGGAAAGCCTTGCTATATAATAAAGCAAAGGTAGATATGGATGAAACCGAACTAAACGCCAACTATATAGAGGTAGCCTTTGCCAGCAAAACCCTTTTCGCAAAAGGAAACATCGACTCAACTGGCAAGTACATCAATCAACCAATCTTTAAAGATGGGAACGATGCTTATACTTCCGATAGCTTGCGATACAACAACGAATCAAAAAAAGGAATGGTGTATGGCTTATCGCTGACCCAAGACGAGGCCCATGTCCAACTCAAACAGGTGATGAAGCAACCCGATGGAAGTTTGATGGGCAATTCCGGGAAGATTAGCACTTGCTCCGACCCCCACCCCCATTTTTACCTGAACGCATCAAAAATCAAAGTCATTCCCAACAATAAAGTACTTTTTGGCGCCGCAAACCTCGTCCTGGCCGATATCCCTACGCCCCTCGCGCTTCCATTTGGTATTGCTCCCATGAAAAAAGGACAGCGCAATGGCCTCATTATGCCAAACCCGGGCTTTAACAATAGTAACAATAGCTTTTTTCTATCCAACTTAGGTTACTATCAAGGCTTGGGAAAATTTGCCGATGCGCAGGTGAATTCAGACCTCTATTTCAATGGAGATTTCCGTATGGGCGTTACAACCAATTTTATCAAACGATATAAATACAGCGGCGCCCTTGCAATAAACATGAGTCGCTTCGGCAACGGAACAGACCGTGCCAGTCCATTTTTCTCAAAAACGAACGATTTTTCCATCAATTCTCGATTTGGACTCGACCGCAAATTGCTTCCCGGTGTAACACTCAACGGAAACATCAACATCGTTACAGGAAATTACAACAAACGAAATTCAAAAGACATTCAAACACTGTCGAAAAACGAATTTGTCTCCAGCGTAAATTATGGACAGAGCTTCCTAAAAAACAAGGTCAATTTGTCGGCCTCTGCCCGCCACACCCAAAACGTTCAAACCCACGATTTTCGATTGGAATTACCCAACGTCAACGTTGGGGTATCGAGCTTAACACCCTTTGCAAAAAAGAATGGATCAAATACAAAATGGTTCGAACAACTTAGACTATCGTATAATATGAATTTCACCAATTCATTGAATACAAAAGATACATTAATATTTAGTGATAAATACAAAGACGTTCTCGCCACGATACAATCGGCCGTGAAACACTCAATACCCTTGAGCACAAATATAAAATTGTTCAAAGGTGTACTCAACGTAACCCCATCGGCTAACTACCAAGAGAAATGGCTATTTAAAGCAAACACTAAATCCATTGATCCATTAACAAAGAAATTAGTATCAAAAGATACTAGTGGATTTTTTAGATTAAATAATTATAGTTTTTCTACCGGATTAAGCACCAACATTTATGGCACTTTTACGAATTTAAACTTGGGCAAAGTTCGATCAATTAGGCACACAATAACTCCCAATGTGAACTTCAATTATCGTCCGGAAATTGATGGATATGAAAGGGGTTGGAATCGGACTTACATCGACACATCTGGCAAGAAAATTGGCTATAGTTTGTTCGAAAAATATGGCGGTTCTGATTATGTGCAACGAAAAGGGGGCGCGATTGGATTTTCGCTGAGCAACAACCTGCAGGCTAAAAAAGTAATCGGAAAAGACACCACAGGAAAAGAGAAGTTGGAGAAAGCGAATCTAATCGACCAACTGATGATTAGTGGGAACTACGATCTAGCGGCGGACAGTTTACAATGGAGTGATATCAACCTGGGATTTAACACCGTAATTGCAAAACAGATTCGGATTGGAATCAACTCTGGCCTTAGCCCCTACTCATATGTGAATGGGCGCAAAATCAATACATTTTCGGCCGCCAACGAAGGTCCATTATTACGATATCGCGGGGTAGATTTAAGCATCAATTCACGCATCACCCCGGAATTATTTGGCGGGAAAAAATCGACAGAAGATGTATCGTCTAAACTCACGAATCCACTAAAAACGGATGAAGCCGAATTGAGAATGGTACAATCTCAGCCTTGGAATTATTTTGATTTCAGTATTCCCTGGTCGATGAATCTCACCTACAATGTTGGCTACAATAATGAAATCGCAATTGCCAATAACAAGCTAACGAATCACAGGGTTTCAATCAACGGCGACATCAGCATCACCCAGGAATGGAAGATTGCATATAGCACCGGTTATGATTTAAAAAGGAATATGATGGCCGGAAGCGAATTTTCGGTAGTAAGAAACCTTCACTGCTGGCAATTGGAATTTAAGTGGATCCCGAGCGGATATGCCAAAATGTGGCTATTTACACTAAGACCCAAGAGCCCATTATTACAAGATTTGAAGTTAAATAAAAAGGTATTTAGCAATCCCGTATTGTTTCAATAAATCTATTTTTACTTCCAATTGTTAACTTTGCACATTATGAGCATTCAAATAGGATCAATAGCCCCCGATTTCACATTATTCAACAGTGAAAAACAAGAAGTTACGTTGTCTCAATACTTAGGCAAATCTGTAGTATTGTTGTTCTACCCCCAAGCATTTACTGGTGTTTGCACAACTGAGCTTTGCGATATTCGCGACAACCTCAATGTATACAGCACCTTAAACGCTGAAATCTTGGCCATTTCTGTCGATTCCGTTTTCACATTGGAAAATTGGAAACAACAACAAGGTTTTAACTTTCAAATGTTGAGCGATTTCAACAAAACGGTGAGTATAGCGTATGAGACCATTTATGAAACCTTTGCATTTGGTATGAAAGGTGTTTCTAAAAGATCTGCGTTTGTTGTTGACCCAAAAGGCGTTTTACAATACGTTGAAATCTTAGATAACGCAGGCGAAATTCCAAACCTTGATAAAATCAGAGAGGTTTTAGCCACTTTGTAGATTTAAAGTTAAATTTGAAGAATGCGAACTCGCATTCTATTTTCCTTTTTCATTTTCCTCATTGGCGGCAATCTTTGGGCACAACGCACCGCGCATCCGGAGTTTTTGATGAAATATTATTTCACCGCCAATGAGCCTATTAAGCAAAGTGTAACACCGAGTACTTTTATTAGTGAGCACTCCACGATGCGCTTTTTCAGTTTCCGATGCTTCCCAAGTCCAAAATTCGAAATCAATGGCAGAGAAAACGCCATGCCCTATTTGGAGTATCTATCCACGCCTCAACTGGGATTTGATACGATTTTACCCATCGAAGAACGACTCGCTTGTGGCCCCTTTATGTCGGCCAGAACAGAAATAACGAATGCCGAATACAAGGAATTTTTGATGGATTCCGAATGGATGAAATTGAACGGTTATAACATCGGCCAGCTGTATCCGGATACCCTAGTTTGGAAAGATATTCCAGCCACCGCCGAACGCAGCAGTGTAAAAAACCCCTTCCGTAATTATTATTTCCAGTCCACCAATTTCCATAATTACCCGGTGGTTGGAATTAGCCAATTGCAAGCCAAAGCTTATTGCGCATGGCTCAAAACTAAAATCGAACAGAATGCGAGTAAGCCCTATCAGCAGTGGTTATCAGCCCTCGACAAGGAAGGAATAACCTTTGAAATTGATTTGCCAACAACAGCAGAATGGATTTATTTATACAAACAAGCCATCGAATTTCCATTTGAAGCTCGGAGTTTTCAATCCCGAAATAGCGGAAAAGTCAAAAAGAAGAATGCGGAAGCCACGCAGCGACTCTCGGGCATCCTTTTTTCAAAGCCCAATATCGGAAACGCATTGCTGGATTTTGTCCTTAACAAACCCCACGGAAGCCAACCCGTTGTATATCAAGGATTATTTACCAATCGCGGTTACCAAATATCGGAAATCCAAAATGCCAATTTGAGTCGTCCCATGGCCGTAAATGCGAAACCCGCAAATGCAACCGAGCAAATTTCGCACTTGTTAGGGAACGTATCTGAATGGACATCCACATCGGCTTATGGACACCTTTATAATAGCAACACAACCATTCTAAATACGAATGGCCAACTCATTCCAAACCCTTATCAGCAACCAAACGTATTCGACTTAAGAGGTTATTTGGTTGATGAAACCGCGTTACAATCCCACTTCGCAATCAAAGGTGGATCGTGGGCACAAGAGTTTCATTATTTGGACCCATCCGCGGTGCAATTTATGCAGTCCAACCACAGTAGTAATTATGTAGGGTTTCGCCCGGTGATACGTTTTTACAAAAAATAGTTCACAAATCGTCAATTTGACACTTTTTCGTAATTGTATAATTGACACTTCTTTATTTTTTAATTATATTGCCGACCTATTATTAATAGCCTATGTATTCAATTATACAAAAACAAAAAAAGCCAGCCCTTATATTGATTGCCTTCTGGGCCTCAATATCGGCTTTTGCCCAAACAGGTTCTACACCCAAAGTCACTGCGGAAGACACTAGTATTTCTAGCGTTGGAGACGTGGTAATTGTTGGTTACGGAAGACAAAGTCGTAGAAATTTGGTAGGTTCAATCTCCACCGTTAGTGGAAAGGACATAACCGACATGCCTGCGCCGTCCTTTGAAGCAGCATTGCAAGGTAAGGCAGCTGGTGTCCAGGTTATTGTAGGTAGTGGTATGGCTGGATCAGCATCGTTGATCCGTATTCGTGGCGCTTCTTCAATTTCTGCGGCGGGCGACCCATTATACGTAGTTGATGGGATCCCGATTTCGCAAGATTATTTCATGAACCGCGCAAATGGTTCAAACTATGGCGCTGGGTTCAACAATAACCCTCTGGCAAGCATAAATCCAGACGATATCGAGAATATTGAAATCTTAAAAGATGCTGCCGCAACTAGTATTTACGGCTCACGCGGTGCCAATGGGGTAATCTTAATCACCACCAAACGCGCCAAGAAAAAAGGACTAAAATTTGATGTCAGCGCGCGATGGAGTAGTTCTAGCCCTACCAAAAAGCCTGATTTTGTCAATGCAGACCAATGGTTACAATTGTATCAAGAAGCTTGGCAAAACGATGGCAAAACGGGCACGCCTGATTTGAGTGCGAGCGGAATCCGAATGTCGTGGGCGCAAGCAAACGACCCAAAAAATCATACGAATTGGATCGACCAAGTAATTGGCAACGGTTTCAAGCAGAATTATAACTTATCGGCGAATTACATGGGTAAGAATTTCGCTTTAAAAGGGATTCTATCCATGGACGACAATGGTAGTTTCATCATTGGCAATAAATACAACAGGGTATCTGAAAGGGTAAATATGGATTTTAGGCCGATGAAAGGCTTGGATATTCAGGTTTCTCAGTCATTGAGCAGAGGCACAAATACACGTGTAGATGCATCTTGGGCTGGCGGATTGGGCAGCGCGATGAGCACAATGCTTCCGATATACCCCTTGGAACAACTCTATGATAGTGCGAGTAAATCTTATATCACACCCGTAGGACTCCAAACCATTCGTAACTTAAAAAATTGGAGAACGGTTGAATTACGATCCATCAATAACGTAAGCGTAAGCTATGAAGTCAACAAGAATATCCACTTAAACTACAGCACAAGTGTAGACTACATGGATTATAACGAACATCTGTATGAGCCTGCCTCGTTAATTAAATTATACAACAGCAACTACAAACAGAATGGTGCTGCAAAATGGTTCCCTAGCTGGACGATGAATAGAAACCAATTCTTCACCGCTCAGTATGAAAAGCAATTGAGTCGCAACCACAACATCAGCTTCATGGGTGGAACTGAGTCGCAGCACAGCATCACACATAGTAAATATGTAGAAAATTTTGACGCAACGGGCCCTATCGATCAAGTTGCCATTCCTGATACCGCAAAAATCTCCAACAGCAAAACTCCATACGAATGGGCTTTCATTAGTTATTTCGGTCGATTCAACTATAGCTTCAAAAACAAACTTAATTTCCAGCTCACCAGTCGTTGGGATGGAAGTTCACGCTTTGGCAGAAACAACAGATACGGATTTTTCCCAGCTGCTGCCGTTGGATACATCCTCTCAGAAGAGAAATTCATGAAACAATACAAATGGATCAACTTCATGAAACTTCGTGCAGGAATGGGCAAGAGCGGAAATGCGAACTTCGACAACTATGCGCGTTGGGGTACGATTACACCATCGGGAAATTTACCAAATTATAACGGCCAACCTCAATTGGCACCTGCCCGTTTGGAAAACCCCAATTTGCGTTGGGAGAGCACTGTAAACTTTGATGCAGGCGTTGAAATGGCCTTCATGAAAGGCAGAATCAGCACTGAGATTACTTATTATAGCAAAGTGACTAGCGATGTGATTATGAATGTTTCAATTCCAGTATCTACAGGGTTTGGTAGCTTTTACGATAACGTAGGTGGTATCACGAACAAAGGATTAGAATTTTCTTTGAAGACAGTAAACATCCGTCAGAAGAATTTCAATTGGACTACGAATTTCAGCGTAGCTAAAAACGTAAATAAGATCACTAGTATTGGCGTTTACTCACCCGACGCAATTGGTGGTGGAACAAATGATACCCGTGTTGTACTAAACCAACCTGTTGGTACTAACTTCTTGGTAAGATTCTCCCATATCGACAAAGCCACAGGCGCGCCAGTGTATTTAGACATCAACGGCAAAGAAACTTCCAAATGGGATCCTGCAAATCGCGTGGCGGTTGGAAATGTATTGCCTAAAGCCTTCGGAAACTTGGCCAACACAATCACCTACAAAAGTTGGGAATTGAATGCCAATATTTACTTCAACTATGGTGGAAGCATTTTTGAAAGCTCTGTAAAACGTCAGCTCAGCTTAATGACTGATTGGAACATGGACACGCGTGTTATGGACCGTTGGCAGAATCCTGGCGACGATGCTTTGTATCCTAAAATGACATTGAACACATTCAATCATGGCGCTACTACCCCATGGATCAATACAGATCTTTGGTTGCAAGATGGAAGCTATGTAAGATTGCGAAGTGTAAACATCGGCTATCGATTACCTAAAAAATGGTTAGCAAAATCCAAGTTCGATGCCGCCAAGGTAATGATCGTGGGGACCAACTTACTAACTTGGACTCGCTATACTGGTATCGACCCAGAAATTGCCCGTGACTTTGAAAACGCCACAGATAGAAACATGAGTGGTAGTATTACTTACTTAACAACGCCTCAAGAAAAGAGCGTCAGTCTGGCCTTTAACTTCAGCTTCTAATCATGAAAAAGACATTAACACAATCCATAGCCATCGTCGTAGCATTATTTGCCGCGGCTAGCTCATTTACTGGTTGTCAAAGCATTGAAACGCCCCCACCCAATGAATTATTGGTGGATGATGCAATCAAAACCACCGACGATTTGCAGCGTTTGCTCAATGCGAGCTACAATGAGGTCGCCAACACCTTCGGAGGATTTGCATCGATGATGAGCGAAATGCAATCGGACAACTTGAGTATGCCAAACAACAATGACTTAAGGGAATTATACAGTCATAACGTATTGTTTTTCAATACAACCAGTGGTAGTTTTTACTCAATTCTCTATAGAGCGATTTTCCGTGCCAACTTCGTACAAGACAATATGGATAAGGTGGCTGACTTGTCTATTGCCGACAGGAATAGACTACTGGGCGAAATCAAGTTCATTCGCGGACTTTGTCATTTCACTGCAGTGAAAATGTTTGCCCAACCCTATGGCTTTAGTGCAAAAAATGAGCACCCTGGGATTGCCATTGTTACTAAATCTTCAACAAAGCCAAACCCTCGTTTATCGGTTGGTGAGGCTTACGATGCGATTTTGTCCGACTTGAAAGATGCGGAAGGATTGTTACCCGCAGAAAATGGCAATTATGCCGATAAGATGAGTGCAACTGCATTGTTGGCGCATGTCTACTTCCAAATGGGTAAATACACTGATGCCGCAACGTATGCATCAACCGTAATCGATTCAAAAAAATACACTTTAAGCGATACAGTAAACTTGTTTACCCCAGCGGCAAGCGGCGAATATATTTTCAAGATTGTAAGCACAGGTGTAAACGACAAACGAAGCGGTGGTTACTCAGACAATTACTCCCCAGGAAATCCAACGTGTCAACTATCAAAACAGCTGTGGGAATCTTTCAAGGTAGATTTGGCTATTGATAAACGGTTGAAATTGTTGACTGTTGTTAACGCGGGTGCACAAAATGAATTCATCAAAAGCGAAATGTTCAATGCCCCCTATTTTAACGTCCCTGTTTTGCATTTAACTCAAATGCATCTGATACGAGCTGAGGCTTTGGCAAAATCGGGTGGCGACTTAGCCATCGCAACCAGTGACATTAACGCAATTATAACACGCGCTTACACAGACAGCAGCAAATTGGTTGCTTCCGGTTCTACGGCACTTCAAATCATTGATGCTACACGTAGCCAAAGAAGAATCGAATTGCTATTCCAAGGTGACCGTACAAATGAAATCAAACGATTGGGAGCCATAGAAAGTCAGAACATTTACGTTCGCGGTCACAGATGGGATTGCGAAGGATTTGTTTTGCAATTCCCAATCACAGAAAAGACTAGCATATTTGAAATTAACCCAACAGGAGGTTGTAACTAATGAAAAAGACAATTCAAATCGCCGCATTATCTATCCTACTTTGCGGAGCAATGATAGGCTGCAGGCCAGAGAAAAAGACTTTAGGCCCTAAACCAAGTCAAACTGAAGGCATTTCCAATACCGGTTGGATTCTATCACGCGTGGATCAAATCGATGTCAATGTTCAGTTGGCTTTTGTGGAAAGTGATACTTTGTTGAATGTTACAGAAACCTTCATCGAGGGAACACCTATGGAATTCGGTTTCACAAAAGACGGTTCTTATACGATCACAAGTGGCTCAGGAAGTCAACTATTTAAGATCAACGCAGGATCTTGGAAATTCGACAACGCCGATTATCCAAGTAAAATCATTTTTGATGATGGGACAGCAGGCGCAAACACACTAAGCATGATGCGACCCGTTCGCCCTCAAGACAATTATTTAGTATTAAAATACAATAAAATTTGCGGCGGCAAGCGCACCGTGAGTTATCACTTAACCTTTAGCAGAAAATAATTTGCCATGAAAAAAATTCTATTATTCAGTTTGGTTTTCATTTTTGGTTTGGCAAAACTACAGGCACAAAAAGCTTGGGCCACACCAGACCCAATTAACCCCAATGATTCTATCACAATTTGGGTAGATCTAAAAAAGTGCGACCGTCAGCAATTAGCGGGGACTACGGACCCAATATATATGTGGACATGGTCGCCAAACGAGCATGCTGTTGGACATCCGTTGAACAACGGAACATGGCTAGCCAGTAACGATGCATTGCAAATGCGTTCTGCGGGCAATGATTTATACTTCTATCGTATGATTCCAACGTCTTTCTACGAGGTTACAGCAGCTGAATTGTATAACAACGATATTAGTTTATTGTTAAAGAAAAAAGACGGTACGGGCACTGCCGCTGGAGAAGACAAAACCGAAGATTTAAAAATCGATTTCGCACCTCCAGTTTCAGGACCTCAGAAGGTATCCCCCTTCCCTCGTTTGGCGAAAAAAGACACGTTGAGCATTGGCGCAACTGATGTATTAACCATTTTCTACGATCGCAATTTGGAGACGAAGGACACTTTAAAAAACAAAGAGGACTTCTACTTATATCTTAGAGCTAGGACTGGCACAGGATTGACCGATTTCATTCAGTTTGTTCCAATCACTAAGGTTGCGACTGAGCCTAAATTGGCCATGAAAAATCTAGGTGGCGGCAAATTTTCTTTGAGCATGATACCCAATAAGTTCTTTGCCTCCGTAAACCCTTCGAATCAAAATATTTTATCGGTGCAATTTCAAATTGTTCGAGGCAAAATCAGAAACTCAAACGACACCGTAGATGGCACGTTTGAGTATTTCTTAAACCAGAACTGCGAATAAGGTTAGCTGAAAAGCCCTTCGATTTCGATCTCGTTGCGGATCAAATCAGCCAACTCCTCCCGTTTGCGAATCAAATAGGCTTTACCTCCCTTAACCAATACTTCTGGGGGTCTGAGTCTAGCATTGTAATTATTACTCATGGAGAAGCCATATGCACCTGCATTCCTAATCCTTAAAACATCGCCCTCTCTAACCTCCGTTAGTTTGCGATCATAGCCCAAGGTATCCGTTTCGCAGATATATCCCACTACACTGTAGAGTCGTTGTGTGCCTTCTTCATTGGAAATATTCTCAATGAAGTGATAGGCATCGTAAAACATCGGTCGAATCAAGTGGTTCTGGCCTGAATCAACACCCACAAAAACGGTAGATGTTGTTTGTTTGATTACGTTTGCTTTCACCAACAAAGAACCCGATTCACTCACGATGAATTTCCCAGGTTCAAACCACAATTCCAATTCTTTCCCATAATCCTGACAAAACAATTTAAAGGCAGCCGCAATTTTATCTCCAATCTCCTCAATTTCTGTTACGATATCATCGGGTTTATACCCCACTTTAAAGCCACTACCAAAATCCATAAACGCTAAATCTTTGAAATCCTTGGCTGCGTCAAAAAGTAACTCCGCACCGCGCAAGAAAACATCACCGTCCAAAATATCACTTCCCGTATGCATGTGCAATCCATTCACTTTGATTTTCAGGGACTCCACCACACGCAGAACATGTCTCAACTGATAAATTGAGATTCCAAACTTAGAATCAATATGTCCCACCGAGATATGACTATGTCCACCAGCCATGATATGCGGATTCAACCGAATACAACACGGAACGGTATTCCCATATTCGCTGCCAAACTGCTCTAAAATGGAAATATTATCGATGTTGATATGGACACCTAGTTCAACCGCCGCTTTAATTTCATCAAAGTGCACGCAGTTGGGCGTATACATGATTTCATGGGGAGCAAACCCTGCTCTCAAGCCCAATTGTACTTCCTCTATTGAAACGGCATCTAAACCAGCCCCTTGAGATTTTAACAATCGCAAAATATTGACATTATTTAGGGCTTTCAGTGCATAATGCAACTTCACTTTTACCCCAGGAAAGGCGCTGAGTAATCGTTTATACTGTAATTCGATTTTTTCGGCATGGTAAACATAAACCGGAGTGCCAAATTCTTCAGCAACCTGTCTTAACATTTCATTCGACAATCCAATTTCCATTTTTCTCTTGCTCATATTATTTAGTTTTATTCTTTTTGATTTTAATTATTCTATTTTTTGATTTGATATTCGCTCACTGAACCATAACAAAAAAGGCGGGGTGAATATCACCCCGCCTTTTTAAAAGTTCGAAGTGTTATTATTGAATCTGTTTCTTCTTAGAAGAAAAGTCAACTACGATTGGTGTTGCAATACATATTGAAGAATAAGTACCAACGACTACACCAATCAACAAAGCCAATGAGAAGCCTTTCAACGCGTCTCCACCAAATAGGAACAATATCAAAACAACTACAAATACGGTAGCTGAAGTAATAATGGTACGACTCAATGTATCGTTAATCGCAGTATTGATTAACGCTTCATCGTTGCGATCTACACGTTTAGATGTCAAGAATTCACGAATACGGTCAAATACAATTACCGTATCGTTAATTGAATATCCTAACAAGGTCAACAATGCAGCAATCAAATTCTGGTCAAAGTCTGTTGGGAAAGGAACCACACCATCCAAAATGGCGAAGAATGACAATACCACCAATACGTCGTGAATCAAAGCTACTGTTGCACCCATACCATAAGCTATGCTTCTGAATCGGAATACAATATATAAGAAAATACCTACTACCGTTAAGATTACCAAGAATGCACTCTTGTCACGAGTACTTGTAGCAATTGCAGCACCCACTTTTGAAGAACTTAAAATAGGATCGCCTTCTGCCAACTTAAAGCCTTTCAATGCCGTCAAAACAGCGGTACGAACTGAGTCGCGACCTTCCTGCCCTTGTGCATCAATCATATAGGTAGTAACCAAACGGAACTGCCCTTGGTTACCAAAAGTTTTTACTTCGTTACTTGACCCTTTCATGGCGTTATCCAAAGCCACCTTAATATCTTCTGTTTGATACTTCTTACTTGCATCAAATTGAACAACATAAGAATAACCCCCTTTGAAGTCAATACCAGTATTAATACCTCCTTTAGAAATAAATGCAATCAATCCAACCAATATAACAAACCCTGAAGCCATATAGTATTTCTTTCGGTTTGATACGAAATCAATATTAGAATTCTTTAAGAAGCTCTTGTTCCACGGTGCGTCAAAACTAATTTCTAAGCCCTTATCAGCACGACGATCCAACAACAAACGAGTGATGAACAACGCCGTAAACATTGAACTAAAGATACCAATTACCAAGATAATCGCAAATCCATAAGCAGGACCCGCACCGGCAAATGTTAGAATGAATCCGGCCAACAAAGTAGTAATGTTAGAATCCACAATGGCACTCATCGCATGTTTAAATCCATCTGCAATGGCTGTTTTCATTCCTTTACCAGCAGCCAATTCATCTTTAATACGCTCGTAAATCAACACGTTGGCATCAACCGCCATACCCACAGTTAAGATAATACCCGCCATACCAGGCAATGTCAATGCTGCACCCATACTGGCCAATACCCCCATAATCAAGAATACGTTACCCAATACCGCAACAATTGCCATCCAACCCGCACGGCTGTAATACAACACCATGAATAGAATAGTAGTAATAAACCCGAACAATAGTGAATTCAAACCACGGTCGATAGAATCTTGACCCAATGACGCACCCACTTGTTCGCTCGCTACAATTTTCGCAGGAGCAGGCAATTTACCCGCCTTCAAAACGTTTGCCAAATCATTGGCTTCACGGATATCAAAGTTTCCGGTAATTTGACTGTTACCACCGCTAATTTTTTGATTTACTACTGGGGCAGAGTATACGCGCTCATCCAAAACAACCGCAATGTATTTGCCGATGTTTCTTCCTGTTACTTGCGCCCACTGTGTTCCTGCCTTAGAGGTCATTTCCATAGAAACTTCCAATTCACCGGTTGGTGAAGTATTTACACGCGCATCAGAAATAATATTATCATCTTCAGCTGAAAGCGCAGCGTTTCCGTCGCGATCCAACTTTAAGAAATAAACAAAATACTCATCTGAATTCACTGCTTCTTTTCCATCGGCATTGAAATCACGAGGTTTTGCACTGTAAGCCACTTTTGCATTTTCAATTCTCAAAACGGCAACATAACGCTCATCTTCCAACATTTTGCCCAAAACTGCACGATCTGCCTTTTTTACAACTGCAATCGCTGAACCTGGACCATCGTTTCCGAAAGACTTTAATACTTTAGCTAAAGGACTTCCGTTTGCTTCGTCCTTCTTTGCATCTTTTTTCTTGTTGTCTGCAACTTTAGGACTATCGGCAACTGCCGCAGTCGTTGTTGTCGCTGGGGTAGTCGCTACCGCCGAAGCAACCGGTGCCGCCGTTGCATTCACTACGCCAGAATCCATAGAGGCTGAATCAGGAACTTCGGTAATAGGCGCAGCCGACATTTTGCTCGCTTTGTATAAGGCATTTAATATACGAGTACCGTCTCTACGCTGACCGTCGTTTCCGTATACTTCATAAAACTCCAATTTGGCACTCTTTTCCACCAATTCTTCCATTCTACGTGGGTTGTCGACACCAGGTAATTCTACACTGATACGACCACCATCGATTTTCTGAATGGTAGGCTGAGTAACGTTTGATTGGTTGATACGTTTTTCAACCACTTCGTATACGCGATCAACCGCACTTTTGGTTTCAACATCCAAGTAATTCAAAACCTCGCCTTCAGAACTATTGCTCTGAATTACACCTTTGTTGCCTTTGGCAAACAAATTGGCCATATTTCTGCTCGGGCTGTTTTTCTTAAAACTGGCAACGAATGCTTTTACGAAATCTGCACCATTGTCACGAACTGCAACATTGGCTTCATCAATCGCACGGTTTAAATCGCGATCCTTTGAATCGTTGGAAAGCACCTTAACAACAGCGCCTTTATCCACTTCCAAGATTACGTTCATTCCACCGCGTAAATCCAAACCTAAGTTGATTTCACGCTGTTTACATTCAAAGTAGGTGAACCCTGCGATTCCCACACTATAAATTTCTTGATTGCCTAAACTGTCGATGTAACGGCGATAAGCTTCTTTGTTATCTCCACCTTTTTCAGCAGCTTTTGCGGCAAATGCTTTTGCCTCTTTTTCAAATCCTTGGGCTTTCCAAGTAAACGACAACTGGAACAAACACGCGAGTGCTAGAACAATCGAAAATCCTACAATAGTTTTATTGGTTTTCATCACTATATAAAAGTATCCAAATTATGGAAGCGCGAAAATAAGGAAAAAAAACAAGTTAATGACCTCCCAACGAATTGGCTTGCAATTTTTGCAACAATAATTTTATTTCTTGGGCCGAATAACCCTTCATGCAACGAAAATGGCCCTGCGGACAGGCATCAAAACCCAACTTTGAACAGGGATGACAGGACAAATCCTTAGGCAGAAGATGTAATACGTTTTTATTTTTGTATCCCGCAGCAAATCCCAACCCAGGATCAGTGCTTCCCCAAATTACGAGCAATGGTTTATTATATTTGGCCGCAACATGACTAAAACCTGTATCGCCACCTATCACAAAATCACTCAAAGCAATGCATCGTGAAGATGTTTCCAAATCAAAAAGGCCCACCCCATCAAATAATCGATTACCAAACTCCGCAACCAACTCCACCGCCAACTCATTTTCGTTGGCACCACCAATTAAATACCAGTTATTATTGTCCTGACTAAAAATATCCTGCCACACCGATTTCGTTATCTTCTTGGTTTCATAGGTGCCACCTAGAATTGCAACGCCATAACTACCATGGAAATTCGCTTCACCAAAGGTTGAAATATCACCCGGAACAACCCTCTGAGAATCTTCTGAAAATCCGGAATATACAGGAAGTCCAACCGACCAATCCCTGATTTCAATTTCCCCGTAACCAAGACGTTTCATTAACTGATTGGCCGCATCCAAATAGCGCTCTTGCACGTGAGATACTTTAAATTGAGGCGATTTGGTTTTCACATAAAGCCATCGAGTAAAACGCTTCTTTTCATAGCCTTGCACTTTTAACATTTTCGATCCTCCAGACGCAAAGGAACCTCGAATCAATAATGGAATGCCATTTAAAAAGGAAGCCAAAAACAACACCAACCGTACACCATACGATCGCAAATTGCAATGCAAATCCAATATCCCGTCATATTTTTCCGCTTTCAGCTTATCGAACAAACTTGGATCTCCCCATGTAAAAAACTGGTCCGCCGCCTCGCCACCGTGTAACAAGTCACCCATCTTGGGCTTGGTATGCAAATGGACTTCCACCCCTCGCTGCTTCCGCAATGCATACAAAATTGGCGCGGTAAGAACCACATCGCCCAAGCTGCTCAAACGGATGACTAAAATTTTCTTCATGATGCGATGCGTTCGATTAACGGCTTACCTTTTTCCGCTTTGCAAGATACGCTTCAAATTCAACCAAATTCAATGCGTTCAGCGTCTGCGAAGTTTGCAATCCGCCTTTTTGTCCGCTCAAAACCCCAAAATGCATATCCAAATACCCCCTTTTCTCATGGGCATCGGGGTTTACAGAAACCATAACGCCCTTCTCCATCGCATAGTCGATGTATCGCCAATCTATATCTAAACGATACGGATGCGCATTCAACTCCAAAGCCACCCCATTCGCAGCACAAGCATCAATCACCTTGTGATGATCAATTGGATAACCTTCTCGCATCAGCAACAATCGCCCCGTAGGATGCCCCAATATCGTAGTATATGGATTTTCGATGGCGCGCAGCAAACGGTCCATCGACTTGTCTAGTGTCATATTGAGGTTGCTATGCACGGATGCCACCACCAAATCAAACTGACGTAAAATCTCGGGTTCATAATCCAAATCGCCATTGCCTAAAATATCACTTTCAATTCCCTTAAAAATCTTGAATGGACAAAGCTGTTGATTCAATGTATCAATCTCTTCAAATTGCTGCAACACCCGCTCCACCTGCAATCCACGAGCATATCCCGCTGTTTTGGAGTGGTCACAAATACCCAAATACTCCATTCCGATTTCCATGGCAAATAGCGCCATTTCCTCCACCGAATTGAGTCCATCCGAATAAGTTGTATGGTTGTGCAACACCCCTTTGATGTCGGCATATTTTAACAACGATGCTTCTTCTACCGGTCTTTCCATTTCACGATGTCCTTCGCGGCGACTCGGCACCACAAAACCAACCCCCTTAGAAGCATAAGTTTCGCGGTCGTTTCCTTTCCAATCTGAAGAAGTATACTCCAACAACTCAAGGTGCCTGGCCGCCGCGCCGCGCTCAAACAACATCCGATCAAAATCCGAGTGCATCACGACCTCAATTTCCATCACAAACCCTTGTTCGTGCCTCAGAACACCGGCCTCTTCATCCATCGTCCATCCTTCAAAAGGGTCAATTCGAGTTTGATTACCAACGGGAACTGAATCTAAATCGCTAGCAAATTCGACGCTATTGCCGCCGCCTGCGGCGGCGACCTCCTCCCACTCCGCTGAAGAAATCCCACTCATTTCCATCGCCGTGGTCAGCAGCACCAACCGTTCTATCACATCACTTTTGCGATAATAATCGCCCGTAAATTCATGTCGCTCATCGCCAAAAACCAATCTCATCCCCGCCAAAAACGACTCCGCATAGGGCATCACTCGGGCCAAATGGAATTTCCCTCGCGCGCCGTATGAAAACTCAATGGCAGCCATAATCGTTTGTTGCGTTTTGTAGCCAAAACCACTGACTTCCACCAAGCGATTCTGCCTGCATGCATCAAACAAATCCTCCACCGTATCAATCCCCAATTCCTGCCAAATCAGCCTCACTTTTTTTGGTCCGAGCCCCTTAACCCCCAACATCGCAATCAGCCCGTTGGGCGTAACTGCCAACAAATCCTCCAACGCCGGAAATCTCCTCGAAACACTATACTCTACAATCGCTTTGGCCACCGACTTCCCCACCCCCGGAATCAATAACAATTGCGATTCTTGCAAATCTGAAAGTGGCTCTTTGATTTTTCGCAAATTGAAAGCACCCGAAGCAAAGGCCTTATACTTAAAAGGATTCTCTTCATGCAATTCAGCCAAACTCGCATACAACTGCAAGGCTTTTACGATTTCATGATTATCCACCGACATATATTCTCAAATCAACCCAAAAGATATCAAACCCCCAAATCCTTTTCAATCACTTGAATCACCTCATCGGCAACCCAAGAACTCAACGCAACACCCATACCGCCCATTCTCACCGCCAAACAAACCCTATCACTATGCCATCCGATGATTGGATTCCTATTCTCATTCATCCCCATCACCCCAGACCATTCATAGTCAAACTCAACCGCGCGGCCCGGCAATACCACCGATTCCAAATACGATTTTAAATACTCCCTAAATTGATGCGTAACCTCCATCTCCATCGTCTCCTCCCCCACAAAATCCAAATTCCGACCTCCGCCAATCAATACCCGATCACCCCCCAATTCCCTAAAATAAATATATCCTTTGTCGGCATGAAAAATCCCCTCAAATGGCAACTTTCCCATCGATTTCGTCACAAAAACCTGACCTCTCGCCGGCGAAACGGCCAAATCAGGAATCAATCGCTTGCTAAAACCATTGGTACAAATCAACAACCTCGAACACTCCACCACCAACCCACTAGCCAACTGCAACCTCACAAAATCCGAACTTTCCTCCCAATCCAAAACACGCATCCCCTCATAAATTTCAACCCCGGCCTGCAAAGCATCTTCCCTCACCGCCTTATATAACAAATGACTCTGAAGTCCGCCCTCCAAAGGTGATAAAACACCCTCCTTCATCACGTTCATTCCCGCGGAAATGGTATCGCACAACTCAAATGATTCTTTGCCATGAACCGGACGCAACATCGCATTCAAACCATTCAAATGATCAAAAACCCGAACTGCCTCCTCGGAATCGCTAGCAGAAAAAACCTCCGTCCCGCCAGTTGCCTGGAAACCAATCCTTGCAGCACCGTATCGACCCAACAATTTCTGAATCCCTAAATACCGCTTTTCATACAATCCAACCGCCTCCAACTCGCTCGTCCGTGCGATTTCGTCCAGCATCTCCCCTGCACTGCCAAAACAAGCAAAACCGGCATTGCGCAAACTCGCCGCGTTACCCAAAGCATGTTCGTCCAACACCACAACCCTAGCAGCAGGAAAAGTTTCCTTAATCCGACGTGCACTTTGCAGCCCAACCAAACCCGCACCAATTATCACCCAATCAGCCTTGCCAAAGCCCTGTTGCTCCCAATAGCTGATTGTGTTCATCGCAGCGCTACATTAATTCAAATACGAAGCAATCACCTCATGATAAGGCGTTGCAAAAGTCTCCATCTCACCCCAATTCTCGCCGTTCACACCAATCACCTTATCCGCCAAAACCGTCCCTACATGCGTAGCAACTACCCCAGCTTCCGAAGCCAATTTCATCAAACGACCCAAACCATCCTGCGACACAGAAACCACAACCCTACTCTGACTTTCGCCAAATAATCCCGCATCCAAACGCAATCCATTTTCCGTACAAATGTCAAAACCTTTGCCTCCAGCCATCGCACTTTCCATGCAAGCCACAAACAAACCGCCTTCGCTGATGTCGTGCGCCGATGCAACCACTTGCTCCTTCGACAAAGTCTCCAACAACAAATGCAATGCGAATTCTTCGTCCAAATCAAAAGACGGACAAGGACTATGACTCACGCCTTTTACCTTGGCGATATACTGCGAACTGCCCAAATCGTTGCGGGTTGAACCCAACAAAACAATCGCATCGCCAGCCGCTCCAAAAGGAATGCTCATTCGATGTTCTGGCTGTTCGATGATTCCCACCATACCAATCGTTGGCGTTGGATACACCGCTTGACCGTTCGTGCTCTGATTATAAAAACTCACGTTTCCGCCTGTTACCGGCGTATCAAATTTCCGACAAGCCTCACTCATCCCTTCGATGGCGTTTTTAAATTGATAATAAACCTCCTCGTTGTAAGGATTTCCGAAATTCAAACAGTTGGTAATCGCCGTTGGCACACCTCCAGTGCATCGAATATTCCGAGCAGCCTCAGCCACCGCAATCTGCGTCCCCTTATTGGGATCAGCAAATACATATCTACTATTGCAATCCACCGTAAGAGCCAAACTCTTCTCTGAGCCAACGATTTTCACAACCGCTGCATCCGATGGCAAATTGGTCGATTCGTTAATCGTCCCAACCATAGAATCATACTGCTCATAAATCCAACGCTTACTGGCGATATTGGGCTCATTACACAATTTAATGGCCGCATCTTTTGCTTCTGTTAAACTCAAATCCGCAACCGAATTCAAATCAAACTTGGCAATTTCTTTCATATATTCAGGCTCAGTCCATGTACGACGATACACCGGAGCACCACCACCCAAGACCAATGATTCCGCAGGGATATCCGCCTCAAGCACATCGCCCATGAAATAACGGACATGCTTGGTATCTGTCACCATCCCAATGTGCGAATAGGTCAAATCCCACTTCTCCAACACCTTTTCTACTTCTTTTTCTCTCCCCTTTTCGATAATCACCAGCATGCGCTCTTGGCTTTCACTCAATAGCAACTCCCAACCTTTCATGTCGGGCTGACGCATAGGCACTTTATCCAACCAAACATCCATCCCCACATCGGTTTTCGCACTCATTTCACTGGTAGAGCAAGTAATTCCCGCCGCTCCCATATCCTGCATTCCAACTACAGCGCCCGTTTCGATAATCTCCATGCTCGCCTCCAAAATCAACTTCTCCCAGAAAGGATCACCCACTTGCACCGATGGCAAATCAGAAATACTATCTTCACTCATATCTTTCGATGCGAATGCGGCACCATGAATTCCGTCTTTACCCGTAGCAGAACCAAAGATATAAACTGGATTTCCCGCAGGACCTGCACCCGCTGAAATACTCTTCCCAACACCTACGATACCAACACTCATGGCATTTACCAAGTTGTTTTGCTCGTAACAATCATCAAAATAGACCTCACCACCCACGGTTGGAATCCCAAAAGCATTGCCATAATCACCGATGCCTTTTACCACACCTTTCACCAACCACTGCGTACGAGCTGTCGCGATGTTTCCAAAACGCAAAGAATTTAGCTGCGCGATAGGCCTTGCACCCATCGAGAAAATATCTCTATTGATACCACCCACACCGGTTGCCGCCCCTTGATAAGGCTCAATTGCACTGGGGTGATTGTGACTTTCTATTTTAAAACAACAGGCCAAGCCATCGCCAATATCTACTAAGCCCGCGTTTTCCTCACCCGCCTCGGCCAACATTTTAGAACCCGATTTGGGCAATGTCTTTAACCAAACGATAGAGTTTTTGTAACTGCAATGCTCGCTCCACATAACAGAGTATATGGAGATTTCCGTAAAATTGGGATGACGACCAAGGATGTCGCAAATCTTGTTGAATTCTTCTTCCAACAAACCCAATTGTTTGGCTTGTTCTAGTGTAGCGGGTTGATGTACCATGCGCTACAAAATTACAACACCGCAAGCGGAGGATGAAATTACTTTTAGATTGTTTTAACCACTACTTACCCACTTTCTAGCGCATCAACATGATGGTACCAGAAATGGTTTTGCGACGAACGCGATCACCGGTTTTTAATTCATACCGATATATGTATGTATAGAGACCTTCCTGACAAATATCATTCATGTAATAGCCGTCCCATTCATACACATTCTTTTCATGGCTATCGAAGACTTTATCACCCCAACGATTGTAAACTAAAAACAAGATTGGAATTGCACCACGACCGAATATCTTGAAGCTCTCATTGCGATTGTCGCCGTTTGGAGTAAATGCTGTAGGGATAATTAAATCACAATCCCCCATCATCAAATTCACAGTCACATCATCTGTTGCACTTCCGCATGCATTTGTTAAAGTGCAAGAATATGTACCTGCCGAACTTACATAAATAACAGTATCACTTGAACCTGTACTCCATTTAATCGTAGTATTTGGCAAGAACGGAGCGACCAATTTCACCATTGAACCATTGCACAAAACAGTATCCATCGGCAATGAAATTGATGGTGAAACATTAACTTTGATGTTGATTGAGTCTGAAGCCTTACATCCCGCATTATCGACTACGGCTCCATAAGTACCTGGCAATGAAACGGTCTTAATATTTGCCGTAGATCCATCATTCCACAGAACTGTACCCGGAATCGAAACAGTAATATCAGTACTTGCCCCATCACAAAGGGTAGTGTCCTTACCCAAATTCAAAATTGGCTTGGGCGTAATAGTAATGTCTGCAGATGAGGAATCAGGACAATTCTGGTCTTGAACCACGTATTTAATCGTCACCTTCCCCGTTTTGGTCGGATAGAAGCTGTTCCCCGTAAATGTCTCTCCCCTGAAAATACCTCCCGTTGTTTTTGGACTCAGCATAATGGCCGGACCACCTTGACATGCCGTTGCCGGCAAACCGGTAAATACTGGATCTACATTGGGTTTCACTTTAACGATAATTGTATCTTTTCCAGTACAGCCATCTACACTCGTGGCTTCGTGGATAATTGGATAATCTCCAATCGATGGAAACGATTTAGACACTGTTTTGGTAACTGCCGTTGAACCACCGCCCAAATCCCATTTGAAACTTACCAATCCTGGAAACTTGTTATCAAAATCAAATATATTACCGGCCAAACACTGAATAGAATCATTCACCCAAACGCCGGATGAAGGACTCGCAACTACCTTTACCCACATATTTGCAGTGTCTGTACAACCAGTCTGTTTGTTATCGTAAAGCGTTTCACTTTTGTAATGAATGCGATACCTACCCGGCGCCAAATAAGATTTCGTTGGATTAGGAATCGTAGCGCTGTCTTGGTCGTTGAAAAACCACGTCCTGATGTATGCGCACTTTGGAATTTTCGCCAACTGAGTATTGTCATCAAAACGAAAAACGTGTCCGTCAAAACACTGAACTGTATCATTCGCCTTCTCAAACGGCTTACTCACCGGCCGAGGAACAATAAAAATTGCCTTAGGAGTAGTGGCGATATCTACACAATTCAATGCAGGAGAAGCAACCAAATTGACAGTAAAATTACCGCCTTTAACATATGTGTGTGTTGCATTCAACCCAGTATCCTGAGAACCATCGCCGTAAATCCATGTGTATTTAACCCAACCAAAATTGGCTGATTTGGTAGACGTATTGGTAAAGGTAATTTTATTCGATTTCTCACAACTGTCATTTGTTCCTTTGTGAGTAAATGCAACAGTTAACTTGTGTGTGGTGAAACTAACAGTAGCCGTTTTTGATGTCAAATAATCTGGACCCGTACCGTCATGCTCAAAAACAGTGACGTGATAAGTAGTATTTACTTTAAGATTTGTAACAATTACGCTGTTCGTGATATTATTGAAAACAGCAAAATTCCCAGTACCCAACTGCCCACCACTTCCAAAACTTGCATTTGCCGAATATGAACTACCGTCTGCAGGTGTAGCATCAACTGCTGCCGCCTCTTTTACTAATACCAAACGCCATGCTCCATTTCCGCTCGTCCAAGTAAGCTGCGCCGAGTTACACGTAATGGTTCCGGGCTTTAAGTTAGTAGCCGCTTGCGTAGGTTCAGCCGCCTTCAATTGAATTGAAAGGGAGAATATAACGCAGAGAATCAAAAGTACTTTTTTTACCATTATTGCAATTCTTCGTCAAAAATACAATGTAAAGACATTGTAAACAAAGTTTTTGTTGTCTGAGGCGTTGAATAATAGGCCTGAAAGTTGATTCTAAACATCTATTTCATTGTTGAATGAAAAACCACTTTCGTCAGGTGTCTAAATATCCACGCATGCGGATAACTTTCAACATCAAAATCATGCAGATTTTCGCATCTTCGCACCATATCGCGCCCATCATATGTCGAATAAACGAAGAAAACCCAGCGCTTGGCCAAGCATCATTTCACTGTCTTCTGTGATGTTCATGCTAGGGCTGTTGGGATTTTCCATCGTAGGCTTTCAAGGATTAAGTCAGCATTTGATGGAAAGCAGCAGTATCGACCTCTATTTCGTTGATGGTAGCACCGAGGCACAAGTACGAAAAATCGAGCAATCCCTATTGCAGGAACCTTGGATAAAAACCACCAAATTCATTAGTCCCAAAGATGGAGTAAAGGAGATGAGTGAAAAATACGACCCCGAATTTCTGTCCTATGCAGAGTCAATCGCGTTGCCTTTAAGTTTAGAAATTTACCCAAAGTCGGATTATGCCAATATTCAGTTTATCGATCGCGAATCAAAACATTTGCGAACGTTTCCATTGGTTGAGGATGTTATTTACCAGCGGAATTGGGTAGAAAGTATGACAATGAATGTGCATCGCTTACAAATCGGTTTTGCGGCAGCCGCCATAATTTCATTGATTGTTGCGATTGCATTGATTCAAAGTGCGACGCGGTTAAGCATATTCGCAAATCGATTTTTAATCAAGAGCATGCAGTTGGTTGGGGCAACAAATAAATTTATTGTTAGGCCCTATGTGATGGCTTTCGTTCGACATTCATTGATTGCCATGCCCATTGCGATGGGATTATTATTGATTATTTTTTACGGTTTACCCTATATTTTTCAAGACTTTGCCATCATCAACGACTTCACGAAACACATTGGAGTTATGGCGTTGTTTGTAATTTGTATTTCTGTGTCGATATTTGGACTGATTTTGGCCGTTTTTGGCAGTTGGTTGAGTACCCGTCGTTATCTTCGCACCAAGATCGAAAATTTATATTAAAACCATGAGTTCAATCAAAAAGCCCGCCGCAAAAGCTGAAAGCAAGCCACAACAACCGATGTTGTTTGCCAAAGAAAACTACATACTAATCATCGCCTCATTGGTGATTCTTGTCATTGGATTCATGTTGATGTCGGGCACAACCGATATTTACAACAGCACAAAGCTCACTGTAGCGCCCATCGTAGTCATTTTGGGCTTCATTTTGGGCATCGTTGCTATTTTTTACCGCAAGAAAACAGCATAATCCATGACATGGATTGAGAATTTGATTCTCAGTGTGGTTGAGGGCCTCACCGAGTTTTTGCCTGTGAGCAGTACGGGTCATTTAATGATCACCAGAGAACTCCTGGGCATGTCGCCCAGCGAACACGAAACCTACCTCATTGCCATTCAATTTGGCGCCATAGCCAGCGTACTTACTTTATATTGGAAACGTTTCTTTTCAAAGGACGCTCTATGGGTCTATCCGATTTTGATCATGGGCTTTATCCCAGCGGCAATTTTGGGATTTTTATTTGATGACTTGTTAGAGATGATGTTAAAAGCGCCTTGGATTCCGGGGCTCACATTGGTAATCTTTGGTGTTGTATTGTTATATATCGAAAAGATTTTTCCGCCTGGAGATAAAAAAATATCTGACCTAAAATTTGCTGATGCAATTAAAATTGGGTTATTCCAGTGTTTGGCCATGATTCCTGGTGTAAGTCGTTCCGCTGCCACCATAGCCGGAGGCTTACAGGGCAAGTTGACCCGTGCGGAGGCAACTGAATTCTCATTTTTATTGGCACTTCCTACCTTAGCGGCAGCGGGCGGATACAAGTTATTAAAGCATTGGGAAGAGTTACAGCAGGGCAGCGAATTGGTCGACATAGCCATCGGCAATGTGATTAGTTTTATAACGGCTTATTTTGCGATTAAGTATTTCATTGGATATATTCAGCGGAAGGGATTTGCATTTTTTGGCTATTACCGAATTGTTATCGGATGCTTATTCTTGGCGTATTGGTTATTTTTGAAATAGTGATAGTAGGTTGAATCGATAAATGGTTTTGTCCCAGATTCAATTGCGATTGAAATATCTATAATAAATCTAACAAACTAAAATATTGAAAATGCCTATCCCCTTGAAAATGCCCCGTCAATTATTGACGATTGCAATGGCTATAGGATTTCAGTTGATTGGCTTGCCCCGCGCAGCGGGGCAAGCCAATCAACTGAAGCTATGTCGACTCAAATATAATGGCGGCGGGGATTGGTATAGTAGCAGAACAGCCTTGCCAAATTTGTCCCAATATGCAAATTCGCATATTGGGACAAATTTGGCGACCACCGAGGCGATAGCCGAGGTGGGGTCAACTGATATATACCGTTACCCTTTTTGCTTCCTTACCGGCCACGGAAACGTCGTTTTTTCAGACCAAGAAGCCAATAACCTAAGGGACTATCTCAAAGCCGGAGGATTCCTCCACATTTGCGACAATTACGGCATCGATCCGTTTATTCGCAGAGAAATGAAAAAGGTGTTCCCAGAACTCGCATTTCAGACAGTACCATTTAATCACCCCATTTATCATGGGCCCTACTCATTCAATAATGGCCTACCCAAAATACATCAACACGATGGAAAATCGCCAATAGGCTATGGCTTGTTCTGGGAAGGCCGACTCATATGTTTTTACGATTATGAATGCGACCTCGGCAATGGATGGGAAGATCCTGAGGTATACAAAGACCCAATAGAAATCCGAGAAAAAGCGCTAAAAATGGGTTGCAATCTGATTTACCAAACTTTTATCGCTCAATAAGTCATACTCCGAATCTACACGAATTATACCGCAAAAAAGGCAATTTTAGGACCTAAAATTGGCGCAGAATTTAGAAGTTCCATTTGGGCCGCGAGGAATTCATCTTTAAAAAGCACGAATCCGGCCAATCCGTTACGGAAAATAGCAACTTTAAATTACTTCACCTCACGGATCCATACTTGTGGAACCGCAGATTCATAATAGAAAATCCCTTTATTCGCGTCTTTCTCCGAAGGAAAATCCTTCAAGAAAACATAATAACTCTTGTTGCTTGGGTCGTAGATTTTATAAGCAAAAACCCCTTTCTTGTAAAGATCCTTGATTTGCTTATTCGCCTTTGCCTCAAGACTATGTAAGCCGGCAACCAAATAGAATCCAGGTGATGGTTTCACTTTCTCAATTGGAGGTAATTTGATACCTGAGGTATCCTTACCAGCTCCAAACGCTATCAAATCTTCCAAACTCGTAACCGTTACTTCCTTTTTATACGATGAACTATTCACATTAGCACCGCCTTCTGACTCACCATTCCCATTTTCACCAGAGCTGTTCAAATTTGCATCTCCTTCACCCTCTCCATCACCGCCATTGGAGCTATTTAAATCAGATCCATTTCTAGATCCGCCGCCCAATGCCGAAAACCCAATGTATGTGTGAAATTCATGTGAATTACCCAAAGCAATTCGTTGTGCACCTGTAGGCGTGTTATACGAGTACGACACTTTAATGTCCGGCTGTGGTGAGAATCCAATATTACCACCAATCTGACCAATATCATTTCCGCCAATACCCATCCAGAATTTATCTTGGTAGTTAAACGATGCATTATACTGGACCCTGTAATAATCAAAATTATAAGCCGATACATAAACCGATGGTTTCAACAAAATGTCATTCCCCAAATCAATATTGTATCCAAACAACAAACTCGCCTGCGATTGCATTTGATAAGATGCGGTGTAGTTATAATAGATATAGTCAAAACGAGGCTTACTCAATCGAGAAATCGCAAGCCCACCAAACCACTTTTCTCCATTAATAAGAGCAGAAGCTCTCAAATCAGCACGAGTCACTGGGGGAGTTAACATCAACGATTTGATAATTGGGTCGTTGCCGCTAATGTAAACAGCCTTCGACATATCAAAGTTCTGCGACAATACGCCCACGCTCATTCCCAAATTCAAATTGGTAGTACTAGCCAAAGGCATGGAATATGCATAGGTAGCATACGCATTGTGCATTTCTGAGAAGCCCACCCTTTCACGCATATAATACAAACCATACCCTGTATTCTTTGCAGGTACCGGCATCGCGATATTCAACACCGTTGTTTGGGGACTACCCGGAACTGCAGAGAACATTTTATTGTACAACAAAGTAACATGTCCTTGTTCATGCGTATTCATGGCAGCAGGATTAATCATAGAATAATCCATGTAATACTGATCCAATTTCGCTCCCATTTGAGCGCTAACACTTCCAATGCACAAAGCAATGGCAGAAATGATGCTAATTTTTTTCATCTGAATTAACGAATTACTTGGATATAACCTCTAAACTCTTCGCCGTTAAAGCGATTTTTCATATAGTAAAAATAAATACCGGGCGTTAGATCTGTTCCGGAATTATCAACCGCCTTCCAATCATTTAAATAATTGCCGGTATAATAAACCAATTTGCCTTGTCGGTCACTGATGCGTATGTCGAACAAATATAAATCCGCTAACTCACTCAAATCCCAAAAATCATTCTGCAAATCACCATTTGGAGTAATCAAATTCGGAATTCTAACCAACGGAGGATCAACCACCGTAACGAGAACAGAGTCATTGTCATCACAGCCGTTTGAGTCAGTGCCAGAAACATAATAGGTGCGCGTAGTTAACGGACGGGCAATAACAGAATCACCATTACCCCTATTCAAAGTAGAACTATCAGTCCACCAATAATTGGTTGCACCAACCGCATGTAAATTCGCCTTTTTACCTCTGTAAATAGTGGTGTCACGATAAACAATAATATTCGCCATCGGGAAAGCTTTTACTTGGACTGAATCAACGGCAGTACATATCCCAGACGTCGCTGTTACTTTATACCAACCCTTGCCGTATAATTTCTGGGTACGATTTGTGTCCTTCGCCCCAACCCAACGAATCGTATCTCCCCCACTCGCTGTAATATCAATTGAGTCGCCCTTACACAACGGCATACTTCCAATAAACGAGAAGGAAACAACTGGCTTTA
>CAMBTR010000004.1 GCA_945870885.1 Chryseobacterium gleum
AATGTAACCGAAGTTCCAGCCCAATTATCCGATGAAATTGTAGATGGCTACCAAGTCGTTCGTGCTTGTTTTGATGCCAATCTTGAGCGCGATCCCCGCGTTTTTGCCTTCGGAGAAGATGTCGGAAAAATTGGCGATGTAAACCAAGGATTCTCAGGCATGCAAGAGAAATATGGCGAATTGCGTGTGACCGACAAAGGAATCAGAGAATGGAGCATCATTGGTGAAGGCATCGGCGCGGCCATGAGAGGACTCAGACCCATCGCAGAAATTCAATATTTAGATTACCTTTTATACGCTTTGGAACCCATGAGTGATGATATTGCTACGATGCAGTATCGGACAAAAGGCGGACAAAAAGCACCGATAATCATTCGTACCAGAGGACATCGTTTGGAAGGCATTTGGCACTCCGGTAGCCCAATGGGAATGATCATACACGCTATTAGGGGAATGCATGTTTGTGTACCAAGAAACATGACCCAAGCCGCTGGAATGTATAACACATTGCTTCGCTCTGATGAACCCGCTCTGGTCATCGAATGTCTGAACGGATATCGCATCAAAGAGAAATTACCTAGCAATATTGGCGAATTTACCGTGCCTTTTGGTCGTCCCGATATCCTAAGATTTGGTGAGGACGTTACACTTGTTACCTATGGCTCTTGCTGCAGAATTGCACAAGAGGCCTGCGAGCTTTTATCGGACCATGGTATCCGTGTGGAGCTCATCGACGTACAAACTCTGTTGCCGTTTGACATCAACCATAGCATCGTGGAAAGTCTAAAATCTACCAACAGAATTGCATTCCTCGACGAAGACGTTCCGGGTGGAGCTACATCTTACATGATGCAGCAAGTACTTGAAATTCAAGGGGGTTATAAGCATCTAGATAGCACTCCAATTACAATCTCTGCCAACGAACACCGTCCTGCCTATGGTAGCGATGGCGATTACTTCAGCAAGCCTTCGGTTGATACTGTTTTCAGCACCATTTACCAGATGATGCACGAGAGCAATCCATCCAAATGGCCTAGTTTGTTGTAAAAACCCCTTTTTCTTGGTGTAAAGCCATGTAAATTGCTTATCCATTGTAGCAGTTACGTAGTTTTTAACGAAATTTGCCGAACAGTGAATACTACCTTTCCTTCTTTATTCAAACTTTCGGGCCTTGAGCCTTTCACACTCACCCGTGAAACCAATTTCGTAAACATCGGTGAACGTACCAATGTGACCGGAAGCCGTCAGTTCGCCAAAATGATCCTAGCCGGTGATTACAACCGCGGATTGGACGTGGCTAGACAGCAAGTTGAAAACGGAGCACAAGTCATCGACGTAAACATGGACGAAGGGATGCTCGATGGCAAAGAAGCCATGGTTACATTCCTTAATTTGATTGCCGCAGAACCAGATATTTCTCGAGTTCCATTGATGGTCGATTCCAGCAAATGGGAAGTGATCGAAGCCGGTTTGAAATGTCTCCAAGGCAAAGGCATCGTGAATTCAATTTCACTGAAAGACGGAGAAGAAGCCTTCATTCAAAAAGCAAAATTGGTACATCGTTATGGCGCAGCCGTGGTTGTAATGGCATTCGATGAAACCGGTCAGGCCGATAGCTTTCAGCGTAAAATCGACGTTTGTAAACGCAGCTACGATGTCCTAAAAAGCATTGGATTCCCAGTAAACGATATCATTTTTGATCCCAACATTTTAACCGTTGCAACGGGAATTGATGAGCACAACAATTATGCAGTTGACTTTATCAATGCCACCCGTTGGATCAAACAAAACTTGCCAGGTGCCAAAGTCTCTGGAGGTGTATCCAATATTAGTTTCTCCTTCCGCGGGAACGACCGTGTGAGAGAAGCTATGCACTCAGCCTTTTTGTACCATGCCATCAGAGCCGGTCTCGATATGGGGATTGTGAATGCCGGAATGGTTGAAGTTTATGATGAGATTCCAAAAGAACTTCTCGAACACGTTGAGGATGTTTTGATGAATCGCCGAGACGATGCCACCGAACGATTGGTGACATTGGCCGATCAATTCAAAGGCAAAAAAGAAGAGAAAGTTGAAGAAACACAAGCTTGGCGATTGAATAGTGTTGAAGAGCGCCTCAGTCATAGCTTGATCAAAGGGATTACCGAATTCATCGACGAAGACACCGAAGAAGCATTCCAGAAATACAAAGAAGCCTTGCATGTAATTGAAGGGCCTTTGATGGACGGCATGAACCACGTGGGCGATTTGTTCGGCGCCGGAAAAATGTTCCTTCCCCAGGTTGTGAAGAGTGCAAGGGTTATGAAAAAATCCGTGGCCTACCTGCAACCCTATTTAGAAGCCCAAAAAGCACTCAACCCCAATGCTAAACCCCAAGGTAAAATCTTGATGGCCACCGTGAAAGGGGATGTACACGATATCGGTAAAAACATCGTAGGTGTCGTTTTGGCTTGTAATAATTACGAAATCAAAGACATCGGTGTGATGGTTCCCGCCGATAAAATATTGGATGAAGCCCAAGCTTGGGGTGCTGATATCATTGGACTTTCTGGTTTGATTACGCCAAGTTTGGATGAAATGGTGCATGTGGCCAAGGAAATGACAAGGCGCGGTATGACAACCCCCTTGTTGATTGGTGGTGCCACAACCTCTAGAATTCACACCGCAGTAAAAATTTCACCGGTATACGCACATCCGATTGTCCATGTTTTGGATGCTTCTCGTTCCGTGCCAGTCGCCGGTAGTTTGTTGGGTGATGAAACCAAAGCCGATTTCGCTAAGAAAATTAAGGATGAATACGTAACGTTGGCAGAAAATCACGCCAAACGTCAGTCAACCAAAGATTTAATTACTGCTGAAGAGGCCATCGCCAATCGTTGGAAACACGACGGCATCGTAGTAGAACCAAAACAAATAGGCATCCATGCCATTGAAGTTCCTTTGTCTGATTTGGTGGATACCATCGACTGGACGCCTTTCTTCCAAACATGGGAATTGGCCGGTCAATACCCCGCAATCTTAGAGGACGAAATCGTAGGATCTGAAGCCAAGAAATTGCTTCACGATGCCAAAACGATGTTGAACGATTTGGTTGATAACCAAAAATTAAGCGCCAAAGGCGTTTGGTATATTTTACCTGCCAAGAAATTTGGTGAAGATGTGGCAGTATATCATTCCGCGGAAGAGGCAAAGAATGATATGGATGGATCAGCGGCATTGGAAACCTTCCACTTTTTACGCCAACAACGTAAAATGGCCGGTGGCTTGCCAAACTATTCTCTGGTAGATTTTATCGCCGATGACCAAGTGGATTACTTCGGCGGATTCGCAGTAACAACCGGAATCGGTTTAGAGCCCATTGTGGCTGCTTTTGAGGCCCAGTACGACGATTATCAATCGATCATGGCTAAAGCCCTAGCAGACCGTTTGGCAGAGAGTTTTGCGGAGGTATTGCATAAAAAGGTAAGAACTCAATTCTGGGGTTACGCCGATGAAGACCAGTTGAGCAACGAAGACCTCATCCGCGAAAAATACCAGGGCATCCGTCCTGCGCCCGGCTACCCCGCCTGTCCAGACCACACAGAAAAATCTACGTTATTTAACCTACTTGGTGCACCCGAATCTGCAGGTATCATCCTAACCGAATCGATGGCCATGCTACCCGCTGCCTCCGTCAGCGGCTGGTATTTTGCCCACCCCCAAAGTAAATACTTCGGACTGGGTAAAATCAACAAAGACCAAGTGGTGTTATACGCAGAAAGAAAAGGTATGGATATAGAAACCGCGGAACGCTGGCTCAGCCCCGTACTTGCGTATTAATTTCTAATTATCCCCCTTTAGGAATTCCTTTGAACCTTTGAACTTTCCATTGAATAAATGGGAGTAATGATAAATACTATTTACTTTTTGAACGGATTCGAATACGCCGGATTCTTGATAAATTCGGTATCGGTCATCGTCAATAAAAATGCTTTCAAATCAGCCTTCTGCTGCTTAGAGAGTAGCAATTGTTTATTGCTGTGCGCAGTTAACATTGGGCTAATAGTGGGCGATTGAAAGTTCATATTGTCGCTGTAATGATCTATCACCTGGTCCAATGTTGCAAACCTTCCATCGTGCATATATGGACCCGTCAAAGCAATATTTAATAGAGTAGGTGTCTTGAACAACCCTCGATCCAATGGATTATTTGTGATTGCACCATAACCCTTATCGCTGAAACTTCCATCCAAACCGTTGTTCGCAATTCCACCCATATCTGGGTTGTTCTGCTGGGCCAATGCACCACCATGACAGTGGAAACAATCGGCGCCGGTTGTTAAGCCCGTAGCGACATCAAAATTTACCAATCCATTAAACAATAGGGCACCCCGCTTTTGCTCATCATTTAACAATGAGAATCGGCCTGGAAAAAAATCATTGAACAAACTGTTTTGACTCACTATCGACAGTAGAAACTGCTCTAGTGCCTTTGACATGTCAAAAACATTGGGCTGCGTTCCAAACGCCTTGTCGAAATATTCTACATAACGCTTCGCTTTTCCCAATCGCTTTGATAGCAAAGGCAAGGTCATCGCCATCTCGTTGTGCGCTTGAATGGGCTCAAAAACTAAATCCCTAAGGGTAGTTTGCCTAGCATCCCAAAAGAATTTCTTACTGTAGGCCAAATTAATTAATGCCGAAGAATTTCGACCCGTTTTCAGACCATAAATGCCATTGCTATAAATTACTGGATCTGAGAATGCATTTTGTTGATGATGGCAACTTCCACAACTAACCGAACTATCGAACGATAAAATCGGATCGTAAAACAACATCCGCCCCAGGTAAACACCTTCTTCAGTGAAAGGGTTGTCAGATGGCAGATTGGGAAGACCAAATTTACTGACTGGAAAAATAGAAGTGGGATCAATGACTGTAGGGACATATTTTGTTCCCCCTTGATTGACCAACGGATCTTTGGGATCTTTTCTACAAGCAGAAAAAACCAATACCAAAGCGAGTCCAAGCCAAATTCTATTTTTCATTACACTTATGGAGTGGGTACTTCAAAAGCTTTGAAATCTGTAAGATTCGACAATAAACGAGCCATTAAGGCGGCTTCTTTTGTACCCTCAGAATGCGAAACCGCACCTTTTTTTAATTCCACGCCTTGCAACAATTTATTGACGTGATAGTTAAATGTCACCTTAGTTAACTTACCTGACGCAACACCAATTAGACCAGTAGCACCACCTATCGGACCCACCGGGACAATAAACTCACGCTTCATCACATCTGTGGCGGAATGAAAACTCATTCCTTTATTATATAATGCCGTTAAACTGTCTTTATAGTTACCATCGATGGCTTGGAAAATATATCCTCCAGCCCAGCCCCAATGCATACCCGTCAAATTGCCATTTAACGGATGCTCAGGCCCCCATTGATTTGGATCTCCATGGTTTACAGCTGAATCCATACCGAAAGTAAACTTCACGGCCTTGTAAGACCCCTCGGGGACTTCGTAATCAAATTGGGTGCGACCCTTCTTAAAATCAATCCACTGATAACCGTCGCCCAACGATACTTCCGTACCGTCTTCTTTTACCAAAGATAGTTTAGAGATAATCATCCCAAAATTGAGGAATTGTATGTATTCCGGTTGAGTTGCGTTATTTTTAAAATACCCCGACAAAAAAGTGAGCGGTTGACCTTCCCACAAAGCCGCAAAGTTCAATTGCACACCCGTTTTAATTGGCGCCGGTGGCGGCTTGATTGGTTCTTCGCCACAAGACTGCATTCCCACAACCAACACCATCGAAACGGCAATAACGACCAAAAACCACTTATTAAATTTAATCATCATTGTTTTATCAGTTTGTGCGAATATACAAAATTACCATCATTTATTCGAAGAAAATAAGGACCAGACGACATGTTCTCTAGCCCCACCGTGAATACGTTTGTTGCTCTACCATTGGTTCCGCCGGTCATCATTTTCTGACCCAAAGCATTGTATAATTCAAAATCAATCACGGATGGATTTCGAGCGAAAATTTGAAATGAGCTCTGCGCAGGATTTGGAAAAATTACAAATGCTTTCTGTTGCACTTTATTCAAATTCATACCGCCAACACTGGCCTTGGCCAATACTCTAACATTGGGATCAAAAATCATTGTATCCACCTGAAAGGGCATCCGGATTTTGATCGATTCACTCAAGGATTTTGGCTCCCAAATAATCAAGGAATCCCTTCCTTCGCCGCGGACCAAAACGGGTACTTTAACATGCCAAAACGGGACGCTGCTATGCGAAGGCGTTTGGTCACATTGAATCGTGAGTTGATCGCCTTTTTGCTTCCAATTGATCTTTAAATAGGGAAATCCCTCACCAAAATACCATTGCTTAAAAAATGTATCCAGATTACGGCCGCTGGCTTGTTCCATGCACTGCTCCAACGACGTGGTTGTGCCAAAGCCATAACTCCTGCCGGTACCGGTAAGATAAATCCTGCAACCCTTAAAGAATGCCGAATCACCAATTTTATCCCTGAGCATATGCAACACCCAAGCACCCTTGTTGTAGGTTAGCCTGCCGTTAAATAGGCTTCCTACATTCAGCGTATCTCTGGGGAAAATACATCCATCATCTTTACCTGTTACGTCGCCACGCATGCCTCTCAAACGCTGCAACCATTCTGATTTGGGTCGAAGATATTCAAAAGTAACTGCCGTTAAATACGTCGCAAATCCCTCATTCAACCACAAATCCTGCCAAGTAGCGCACGTCACTTTATCGCCAAACCACTGATGTGCCAATTCATGCGCCATCAAATCGAAAGAAAAATTCACCATGAAACTCATGGTTTGATGCTCCATACCCCCACCCCATGTAAATTGGGCATGGCCATATTTCTCCTCCACAAAAGGATATCGACCAAATAAACTATCGAATAACCGAATCATAGGCAAGACCTGCTTGGTTTCTTGCTGTGCTGTGGCTAAAAACTGCGGAAACACATAATTCAATACCGGCAAGGGCTTTACTCTCCCCACCAACGGAGCATATTGGGTGTACTGCGCATAGTTCGTCACCGCAATAGCCACCAAATACGTCGCTATCGGATAACGATGTTTCCAAACCATCAAATGGGTAGTGTCGTTGATCACCTGGTCCCTGATCACAACACCATTCGATGCCGCGAGCAAACCCGTATCGGTGTAAACCCAAACATCTAAACTGTCAATTTTATCGTGAAGGCTTTGCTTACAAGGCCACCAATATTGAGCACCATAGGGTTCACTCAACGTATGAATGATGGGCCCCTTCATGTGATTGTCGATCGTGAAATAGCCAAATCCGCCCCCATTCGTTGGATTGCCTTGGTATCGAATTCCCACGGAATCTCTCTCGCCCGCTTTCCATCCACCTGGCTTGTACGCATACAAATAATTGCCCGCCCTTCTATATTTTAACGAACCATCCTTGCCGTAAACATCGTCAACAGTAAGGTTAGCAGTAAGATCAAAACCCACCGAATCCGTATTATTAACGATAGTAAAATGCGCCATTACATCGCCCTTTAAATAGGCATTCCGACGTGGATTTACCCACCATTTACATCGGTTATAATCAATTAAATAGCCGTGCTTTACCCCCGAATTGGATCGGCGTTGCAGTTGATGTTCGATGCGACCGTGCTCTTTACAAATCCAATCTTCGGGCAGGGACTGACCAAAGGCAGGGAATATGCAAATCGTTAAGAGGAAACAAATGAAAAAAGGACGCATATTACAAAGTTCCACCATCGGCGATGGCTTTCCAAATAGAAACCAACAAAATGGAAAATACAAAAGGATGCACAATGAAATTTACACAGTTTATCTCGCCTACCTTTGTTTTATGAAGTTTAAATGGCTGCCCCTGTTCTTGATTATTTTGTTGGGATGCATTTGGGGTAGTTCGTTTATGTTGATTAAACGCGGATTGGCCGTTTTCTCTCCGATTCAAGTCGCCGGACTCAGACTTTTCCTCGCAGGGATGTTTCTAACCCCTTGGGTTTATCGATACACTTGGGGGTCAAAATCGATGATTTTGGATGAAACCACTGGTAAAAAAGTAAAATTGTTGCAGCCCAAAGATTATTACTACCTCTTCATGACGGGCCTCTTGGGTAATGCCATTCCGGCCTTTTTATTCAGTACTGCAGGCAAGTTGATTCCAAGCGGACTCAGCGGTATTTTGAACGCTTTCACCCCAATGTTTACTTTAATAGTGGGTGCGCTGCTTTATAAAAGTGCATTATCAAAAAATGGATTTTTAGGCGTTTTAGTCGGTCTAATTGGTGCCGTTTTCCTATTGGGACCCTCCATCCTAGGTCAAGAAGGAATGGAAATCAATTTATCGGGCGCATTAATGGCATTGAGTGCCGCCGTTCTTTATGGCTATAACATCAATTTGATCAAAATTAGACTTGCAAACATTCCACCCATGGCAAAAACCGCATTTCCCTTTTTCTTCATGGGGATCATGTATGCGTTTGTTCTTTGGAAAACCGGTGCGGTTGAAAGTTACCAGATGCATACAGCAATAACGCCAGGCAATTTTCTGCCCGACAATCAGTTTGCACTCTTATGCATTTGTATTTTGGGTATAATTGGCTCCGCATTGTCGATGATCATGTTTAACTACCTCATTGAACACACCACCGCCGTTGTTGCATCTACCAATACTTTCGTGATTCCCATCGTGGCCGTTGCCTGGGGATTGTTTGACCAAGAGCCCATCCATTGGAATATGATTGTAGGATTACTACTTTCCCTAGTTGGGGTTTATTTGGTGATGAAAAAAGAAAGTTGATTCCCCATTACATTTGTAATACTGATTTCATGAATATCCAACAAATACTATCTGATTTGGGCATCGGCAGCACATTGTCGCCCGCAAGCACTGGTTTAAATTCAATCCATGTCAACCAGCCACGCACAAGAAATATTACCTCTCCAGTAGACGCTAAACCCATCACAACGGTTGAGTTCTCAGATACCAAGGCATACAATGAAGTGGTGGAAACCGCTCAAGCAGCGTTCGCAGTTTGGCGTCATTTCCCAGCGCCAAAGCGCGGGGAAATCGTCCGCCAAATCGGCGACGCCCTCCGTGTAAATAAAGCAAATCTCGGTGCCCTTGTTAGCTATGAAATGGGTAAAAGCCTCCAAGAAGGCCTCGGTGAAGTCCAAGAAATGATCGATATCTGCGATTTTGCAGTCGGACTCAGCCGTCAGCTCCATGGTTTAACCATGCACTCGGAACGACCCAATCACAGAATGTACGAACAATGGCATCCATTGGGCATTGTAGGTATCGTAAGCGCTTTCAACTTCCCCGTGGCCGTATGGTCATGGAACGCCATGCTTGCCGCCATCTGCGGTAACGTCTGCATCTGGAAACCCTCAGAAAAAACTCCAGCCAGCGGCGCAGCCGTTCAAAATATTCTTCAGTCTGTACTCAAAGCAAACGACCTCCCCGAAGGGATTTTCTGCCTCGTACAAGGCGATAAAGAAATTGGTGAAGCTATGAGTCACGATGAACGCATCCCCCTCATCAGTGCCACCGGAAGCACAAGAATGGGAAAACGCGTAGCTGAAGTCGTTGGAAAACGCCTCGGAAAATCAATCCTCGAACTCGGTGGAAACAACGCCATCATCCTCACTCCCGAAGCCAACCTAGAAATGGCAATGGTTGCCATCGTGTTTGGTGCCGTTGGCACAGCCGGTCAGCGTTGCACAACCACAAGACGACTTATCATCCATAGCAGCATCTATCAAGATGTAAAAGAAAAATTGATTCGCGCCTATGGTCAGCTGCGCATCGGAGATCCCCTCGATGAAAATAATCATGTTGGGCCCCTCATTGACCAAGATGCAGTAAACGCCTATCTGGAATCCATCGAAAAGCTAAAATCCGAAGGTGGTAAAGTCCTTTACGGCGCTGAAGTATTATCAGGCGACCAATATGCAAGCGGTTGCTACGTAAAACCAACCCTTTGCGAAGCCCAAAATCACTTCGAAATCGTTCAATACGAAACCTTCGCTCCCATTCTTTATTTGATGCAGTACGATACCTTAGATGAGGCAATAGCGTTGCAAAATGGGGTACGACAAGGACTTTCGAGTGCGATATTCACCAATAACTTGCAAGATGCGGAACAATTCCTAAGTGCATGGGGATCCGATTGCGGAATTGCCAATGTCAATATTGGAACTTCTGGCGCCGAAATCGGTGGTGCATTTGGTGGAGAAAAGGAAACTGGCGGCGGTCGCGAAAGTGGCTCTGATGCTTGGAAAGCCTACATGCGCCGTCAAACCAATACCATCAATTACGGCAAAACACTGCCACTAGCTCAAGGGATCAAATTTGATCTGTGATTCTGCGCAGATTAAAACTGCTGACCGATAAAGAAGTGTACCTGAGCGGCCTTTCCACTCGCTGGAACTTGCTTGTAATCAAATCCATAGGCCCAGTCTAAGCCTATCAAACCAAACATTGGCATAAACAATCGAACGCCTACACCTGCCGCACGCTTTAGTTGGAACGGGTTGTATTTACTCATGCTCGACCAAGCATCGCCCGCTTCGGCAAAGGCCAATACATACACGGTAGCCGTTTGACTGTTCGTAATCGCCTGCCTCAATTCAACAGTGAATTTATTGAAAATCGGAGCACCCGCCTGGGCACCCATCGCCGTTTGAGAAATCGTATAGTTGTCGTATCCGCGCTGAGAAATAATCTCTGTGGCCGCAATATTAAAACCAAATACTCCAGCACCACCCACCTGAAAACGCTCAAAGAACGTCAATCCCAATTTAGGATTATAAGCCCCCAAAAATCCCATTCTCGCTTTGGCCATGACAACCAATTTCTTATAAACCGGCGTATACCATTCTACGTCCAATTTGCACTTGTAGAATTCCGCCCATTTATAGCGCTCATTCAAACTCATTTTGCTGTAATCCTTGCCATTCATTAATGAAAGTGGAGGTGTGGCCTGAGTAGAGAACATGAACTTACTGCCCGACATAGGATAGGTGAAGTCGCTCAAAGAGTTACGGGTAATTTCAAATGTGCTTGAAGGGTTGTACGATATTCCGTTAAAGCCCTTAGGGAATCCATAAAAGCCACCATCCATGTTTTTCATGCTGTACTTCTGAAAACTCATAGATAAGGAAATATTAAAGAAATCATCCGGCCATTTCAACCGTTTTCCAAAGTTCACCATATACGTGGTTGACGTCAATGATTGATGCAATGGATCTGTTTTCAAGCGAAAATCAAAACTATTCACTGTATGATTCACCATCACACTCAAATTATTCGGCTTCTTCCCACCAAACCAAGGCTCAGAAAACGAAAATGTATACCCTTGATAATTGGCTCCGTTGCTTTGAGCACGTAAACTCAATTTTTGTCCATCCCCCGTTGGAACTGGGCTCCAAGTCTCCGGACTCAATAATTTCCGACGACTAAAATTGTTCAACATAATACCTGCCGTTCCAATCAACGTTGGCGTTCTGCTATATCCTTGTCCACCATAACCCCCACTCAATTCAATTTGATCAGAAGGTTTTTCTGCCAAAATGTATTCGATATCTACAGTTCCATCTAAGGGGTTTGTCTTGGGATTGACATTCATCTGAGCGGGATCAAAAAGTCCCAAAGCACCCAAATCTCTAATCGTTCGTTGAATATCACTTCTAGAAAAAACATCGCCCGGCTTGGTTCTCACCTCACGCTGAATTACGCGATCTGATGTCTTAGTGTTGCCCTTCCAATACACCTTGCCAATCGTGGCCCTTAACCCCTCACTTATCATGATATCAATGTCGATGCTGTCTCCGTTCACGCCCACTTCCATAGGTTGGATTTGAAACGATAGATATCCATCATCCATATAAAGACTTGAAATATCGTACCCATTTAAATTGGCGCTCAGCTTCTCATTGAGTAAGGTCTGATTAAATAAATCACCTTTTTTGATAGACAACATCGTATCTAGCAAGCCTGTGCGATATTTTAAATTGCCCTTCCACGAAATTTTTCCAAATCGGTACTGACTTCCTTCATACAGATGGATGTGAAGAACGAGACGATTCTCCGAAATCAATTGAACACTGTCGTAAATAATCCTAGCATCTCTGTAACCCTTTGCCAAATAATACTTGATGATGCGAGCCCTCTCCTCTTCAAACTTTGAATCAATATATTTTGATGATGTCCAGAATTTAAACTTGCGATACAACGGTTTGAGATCTTTAATTTGATAGATCAAATCTTCATCTTTCATCTTCTCATTGCCTGTGAATTCAATCCTTTCTACCTTAACTTTTAGGCCAGGTTTCACGTCAAAATCAAAGTTCTCGTATCCCGGCAAAACGATAATACTATCGTTGGCACCTTTCTTAAAACCTTGTCTTCTTAAAACCTCAACCTTTGCATTATAAAAACCTTTGTCTTTGTAATAAGAGATAATTTTTGCTTTGCTTTGATTTATTAAATCAGGGGTAATGTACATACCCTGCTTCAATCCCACTTCCTCCTTTAAAGTCTTTGCATTTGAGTTGGTTAAGTTAATAAAACGGTGACCTGCCAAACGTGGCTGTTCCTCTACCCTAAATTGAACCACAACCGTACCGTCGTCTGCTGTTTGAAAAAACACTTGGACATCACTAAAATACTCGAGTTCCCAAATTTTCTGAATGGCGTTTCTGATTTCAGGACCGGGTATTCTAATTTCTTGACCCACCGCTAGACCCGTCGCAAAAATTGTATTGGATCTTGAAAAAGGCTTATTATTGACTTCGTATGCTACTACGTTCCGAATTTTATAGACTGTTGGCTCAATAAAATCATAACTAATCACCGGTGCATTGCGATAAAAACTATCCGCTGTTTGACCCAATAAGCCATTCGCCAGCCAACAGGCCAATGCTATGATAAATACTTTTTTCAATTTTTACGCAATTTGCTCACTAGTTTTTCCAAAACGGCGTTCTCTGCCTTGATATTCGACGATTGCCTTATAAAAGTCGTCTTTTGTAAAGTCAGGCCACAAAACCGGAGTAAAATACAATTCACTGTACGCCAACTCCCACAACAAAAAATTACTGATTCTTTGCTCACCGCTGGTGCGAACCAATAAATCTGGGTTGGGAAAACAAGATGTGCTCAATGCCTTATCTAATATTCCGTCATTTATATTCTCTGGCGACAATTCCCCCTCTTTCACATCAGTAGCAATTCTCTTTACTGCCTCAATAATATCCCACCTTCCACTATAACTCAATGCCAAAACCAATGTAAGACCGTTGTTTTCAGCTGTTTTAACTTTGGTTTTTTTCAATTGTGCTTGACATTTCTTTGGCAATTTCCCCAAATCTCCAATGGTAGCCAATTTTATATTATTCTTCATTAGGGTTGGCAACTCAGACTCTATTGTGTCTACCAACAATTCCATAAGTGCGTTCACTTCTTGTTCTGGCCTTGTCCAATTTTCGGTAGAAAACGCGTAAAGAGTGAGATACTTAACCCCTACTTCAGCGGCAGATTCAATGGCTGCACGGACGGCTTTAACACCTTGCCTATGCCCAAAAATACGCATATGGCCTTTCTGCTTTGCCCATCTACCGTTCCCATCCATAATGATAGCAACGTGCTGAGGGACACGATCTGGGTTTATTTGATATTGGGTTAAAAGATCACTCACAGAACTGCAAATTTACCTACAAACTTGTGGAGTAAACCTATAAGCAAAGGTTAAACCCATAAAATAATACCAATCCTTCAAATGCGTATCGCCGCGCATCGTACCTTGAGGCAATTTTCCCCCTCCAGTTAGCACCTGAGCCTGCGAATATTCAGCGCTACCAATTCCTTGTTGTTCAGAAATTGTCTTGAAATCACCATATGATTTACGGGTATCATCCAAATAATCCGTAAACGTTTTTCTAAATATCACCTCCGCACCCACTATCCATCCCCCCGAATTTTTGCGATTGCTCGCCCTTGACTTTACACCAAAACCGATAGGAATACTCGGTTGCAGCCGACTGTATGAACGTTTTTGCTGTTCAGTGCGCATATTTCGCAAATTGACTTCCTCTTTGTCAAGTCGATATGGATCAAACCAAAACCCCGATAGGCCCAACAAAAAATAAGGCGTTGCAACCCCATCGTTGATATTCATGCCGAAGGGATGAAAATTGAATTCCACCATACTACTTGCTTCATAGATTTTTGATTGGAAATTCAAATTTTGGAAAGCAAGTCCCTTGAAATCAGATGAAGTTCCCTCAATTTCCAAATAGGAAATCTGATTTCTCAGGGCAAAATAACTAGTAAAATTATACTTCTGGTAAATTGCACCCGATGGTTTAAAGTGCTTTGTATTTAACCCCTTACTAAAATCACCGTAGTAATTGCTTAACCCAGTGGAAAATCCCCATTCGTTATGTCCAGAAAAATACTTCTGAGCATCAAGCAGAGACGGCGAAAAAGCCATCGCAATGGAAAGAATAACCCCTACGAGTTTTTTCAAAGTTAAAAGGAGAAACAAATGGTTTTGCCACCTACTATTTTGCGGGTAATGGTGACGTTCAAAAACATGTACCAATCAGCGCCCTTGGTTGAACCCCTCGGATTACCCATGTAAAATCTTTCATATGGCAAACCAGTTGATGGATCTATTTGCTCTGAACTTCTATCTTTCAAAGCCGCCGACAAAAAGCCATTGGCACCCCCTACAATTTGATCATCAACATAATCTAAACTCACGTCGTCTAAATAATCAGTGAATGTTTTTCTCGCTCCAAGTTCAATACCCCAAGCCCAAAATTCGTCCACTTGCTGCTTATACCCTATGCCCAAAGGAATTGAAACTTGGGTAAGATTATAACGTTTGCGATCGTTGTATTTTGTAGTTCCCTGACCTTCTGTGCCTAAGGTTTGTAATTCAATCCATTCTTTATCGTACTGCTCCAACTGCACGTTATGTAAAGCTTGTCCTTGCGCATCAACCATTCCTGGCATGTAATTGAATTGTGTGCGAGGATTGAACTTAAAAACACCAATTCCAGCAAATAAAAATGGTGTGGCTGGTGTTGCCCGCGTAGTTTCTCCGAATCCCAAAATATTCCATTCGCCGATAGCAGAAAATTCAACCAGATTGCTCTTAAAGTTCAAATTGCGTTGACCGCGTGTGATATCCAACGGATTGCCAGCTTGGTCCAAATGCTGAAAAGCAATTTCGCTCTTAAAATTTTGATCATTACCACTGATTTGACCAAATACTGCGTTTCCTCGCAGGGTAATAAAATCATTGTAGTTAAACCTACAAATAAGGCCACCCATCAAGTGTGTTTCGTTCGTTGCAACACCTGTGGACAAATCGCCCATGTAATTGGAGCCACCAAAGGTGATACCCGCTTCAATGGGTTTTCCTTTAAATCTTTTTTTTGCTTGGGCTGATGCATTCGCAAAAGATCCCAAAGCAATCAAGATGACCAAAGTTGTTTTAAAGCGTTTCATGTATGCCGTTTACTAGCAAATTTAAGCCCTAAACATTGGTTTTCCTAAAGTTAGGCTACATGCTCGGGTTGAAAAATCAAAAAAGCCTTGTTTTTAAATCTTACTTTGCCTTCTCCACCAAGTAGTAAACACCCATGGTAATATAATTCCTTAACCATGGAATGCTAGCAAATACAACGTTTTGCGTCCTTGGCTTGATACCAAATTTGTATTGATAAATGGGATTGAATAAATAGAATTTCTTGCCGCAAACCAACAATTCGCACGACTTACAAATTTTCAAAAAACGCTCAATTGAAATCCCTGTAGTTCTTATTTCCTCCATAGTTTTGATTCCATTTGGCTTTACACCCAACATTCTCAGCATCAATGGATACAATTTCCCCGGTAACAAATGGTAGTAAGGCAATTTAGAAGCCCATTTTTGAGGCAAAACCTGCTGGTGACCGCCATAAGGCATCTGCCAGGGTGGAAACGCAAAAAACACCTTCCCTCCGGGCTTTAAAAATCTCTCCAATTGTGGCATAAACCTTGCCTGGTCTGGGATATGCTCAATCACATCTTTGAGAACGATCAAATCAAAACGCGTCCCCAAATCTGTTTCAGGAATTACATCGTAAATGTCCTTATTCAAAAATTGGACAGCCCCAGTTTCTAACTCAGATTTCATGAATTCTCGGGCAAATTCCAATCGATTTTCTTCTAATTCGATACCAGTACACTTATAACCCATGTCGGTAAAAGCCTTTAAAACACCAGCCTCACCGCAGCCAATTTCCAAAACCGTCATGTCGGCCGGGAAAGTCCAATTACTCTGTAAAAAAGGTATAATATGCCCCACCGTTACTTGATGAGTCATATCAAAATAGCGCTGTTTATTCCCGTGAAATTCGTACATAATGGATTATTTGATTCTAAGTTTCAAAGATGGTACTTTACAACCAAATTTAAGGTTTCAATAGGGTTGAAATCGTCAATTTTAAATCCTCCTGTGGGACAAAACCAGCATATCGTTTCATTTCTATCCCATTTTGAAATAGCATTAGAGCGGGTATCGAAGCCACTTTCATGGCCGTAACCAGCCGAGGATTGTTGTCGTAATCTACATATATCACTTTCAATTTTCCGCCACAATCTTTAATCAAATTTGGCATAAATGCTTTCATCTTTTTGCAAGGTGCACACCACGCGGCATTAAAATCAACTAGGACAACAGAATCTTGCGCCGCTTGTATCATCGATTGTAATTCTTGCAACGACATTCCTTTGTTTGGGTTAAAATTTTCGGCCTCTACGGGATGGTTTTCGGCAATCCAACGACTAATACCCCCCTTCATTTCGAAGACCTTGGTGAAGCCGATTTCGGTTAGAGTTTGAGCGGCGGCGGCGCTGCGGCCGCCGCTCAAACAATACACATATACCGGCTGCGTCTTATCCAAATTGCCAATCCTACTGTTGTAATCCGCTCCGTTATAATCAATATTCAAAGCGCCCGCCAAATGTCGCTCCCCAAACTCCCCCGGCGTTCTCACATCCAATAAAATCCTCTCACCCTCCGTAGCCAACTGTTTCTCGAATTCTTGAGGTCCCAACGACACAGATTTCTGAGCCTCGCCAGTTCCACAAGAAAACAAAGCAACCATCAAAAATATCAACCCACTCCGATAAATCTTTTCCATATTACAAAGATGTGTTCCTTACACCAAAATTCAACATCGAATTCTTTATTTCACTCGCCGAAAACTAGAAAAGATAATCCCTTCTACACGTTATCTTTGAAGAATGCAATCATTAAAATCCATTGCCGAAACCCAATACCTCCAAACCAATACTGCCACTCAATTAGGACCCATCGTAAATACTATCAATCGCACATCCGAACTTTTGCAAAAAGTATTTAAGTACGCCTACCAAAATTAAATTTCGCCTTGATTCGTCGCATTTGTATATGGTGCTTATTCCTTTTGGCCTCGTTGCCGATACACTTGCGTGCGCAGTCCGAATCACTAGCCAAGCGAATCACAGTTAATTATGATGGGACTGATTTTTCGGACATCCTGAACCAAATTTCCCAACAAACCGAAATCCGTTTTGCCTATCAATCAAACATTCTACCCAAAAAAAAATCCTTTTCCGTACATATCACCAACACCCAAGCAAAAAAAGCCATCCGCGATATTTTGCATCAACAAGGACTCGATTATACCATCAATCCTGCAAATATCTTGGTGATTACAAAATGGTCGCATTCAAATCACCCATCGTCCGATACGCTCAACGCTAATATCATCGCCGGAAGAATCACACAATCTGGCACCGGTGAACGCCTCGTGAAAGCCTCCGTTTACCTTCCCCAACTCAATACCTTTCAACAGACTGATGAATTTGGAGTTTTCAAAATTCCCGTCCAACCAAGCCGAAGAAAATTCAATCTTGCATTACCAAAATCCAATGCAGACTCACTTTTACTCATTGTAACCTACCCCGGTTTTCAAACCTATTGCGATACACTATTTTACCAACGTGATTATTTCTTGAATATTCAATTACTGCCCCAATTGGAAAGGATTGAAACTACGTTTATTTTGGCAAAAAACGACATATCAAGACCCGGAGTGAAAATGGGTATGTCGGACCAATTTTATATTTCCGCCGCCAAATTAAATAAGATGCCCTCTTTGCTAGGCGAGGCCGATGTTTTGAGATCTCTTAGCCTCAATCCCGGCGTTGTAACAGGGTCGGAAGGTATGCTAGGTATGTATGTGAGAGGTGGCGCGGCAGACCAAAACTTGGTAATGCTAGATGAGGTTCCTGTGTTTAACGCTTACCATTTGTATGGTATGTTCAGCACTTTCAACAGCGACATTGTAAAAAGTGCCCAAATGAACCGCGGCAGCTTTAATGCTGAATATGGCGGCAGATTAAGCAGCGTAATCACCGTACAAAGCATCGATGGAAACGAAAATCAATGGCAAGGAAATGTATCACTCGGTTTACTTACAAATAAAATCTTGTTCCAAGGTCCCATTTGGAAAAACAGGACTACCATTGCCCTTACAGTTCGACGGTCCAATTTTGATTATCTCACACAACCCATAGTTCAAGCGATTTTTAAGGACAGCAACAACATTAATCTTTATAATTTTTACGATATCAATGCAAAGCTAAACCATCGCTTTAGTGAAAAAAGCAGCGTTTCATTTACCTATTACGCGGGTGGCGACAAAGCCTCTTTTATCGAAAGAAATCGGGTAGTTAATTCAGAAAAGGACTACTCACAAAAGAGAGAACAAAGCAACGGTTGGGGCAATCAGATTGCAAGTTTACGTTGGCAATATATGCCCAATAAAAAAACCCGATTCACAGCAAAAACATATATCAGCCAATACAATTTTAACCAACACAATGACTTTCATCTTAAAGTTAACTATCGAAGCGACACCATAAAAAAGGTGGACAACTACACATCATACAATTTAACCAACGGCTTAAAGGACATCGATGCAAGTGCAAAAGTCGATATTCAAATCCATAAATTCCTTGGAGTAAAGTTGGGTGGCGGCTACACGCAACATACTTTTACGCCAGGCGATAGAACTCTTTACACCCAAATAGATAGTGTGAAAAGGTCCTATAAATACAACGACAAAAAAGTCGTTACGCCAGAAATTTATAGCCACGGTCAAATCGAGTACCACCACCCCAAATTCGGCTATCTTGACCTAGGTGTTCGAGTGACCTATTTTGGTTTGGGTGAGAAACAGTTCTATGTAAGGCCCGAGCCAAGATTTAATTATCGCTACAAAATCAATCAGAGGACTTGGATGAAAGCCTCCGCCTCGCAAAATATTCAATTCTTTCATCAATTGAATAATCTAGCCATGGGACTTCCTAGCGATTTGTGGGTGCCCTCGGTGGCGGGTCTTGAACCTTCAAAAGCACGTCAGTCCGCCATTGGAATTACTCGGGCTGGAAAGAATTACCAACTGAGTTCCGAAATTTTTTACAAAAAATTCTACAACCTACTCGAATACAAAGAGAATGCTGTTTATGCCACATCCGCCGTGAATTGGGAGCAAATGGTTACACAAGGCAACGGGGAAGCACAAGGGATGGAATTACTGATCGAAAAAACCTCCGGCAAACTTACCGGTTGGGCGAGCCATACCTTGATGTATAATACCCGACAGTTTGCCCAAATCAACCAAGGAAGGGTCTTTCCATCTCGATACGATAGACGACATAATTTTAACCTGGTTGGGATTTATCAATTTTCAAAGAAGTTCACCCTTAGCGGCACATGGACTTTTAACACAGGTTTTGCATATACCTTGCCGCAGGGGATTTATCCTTCACCAACGGCCACGGATCCCTATGCCGAGATTTACATTTACGGGGACCGCAACAATGCTAGGGCTAGAGCCAATCACAGATTGGACATTTCTGCTCAGTATATTATAAAGAATAAAACATACCTACAAACTTGGTCATTCGGCATCTATAATTGCTACAACCGCCAGAATCCTTTCTTTATCACCGTGGCGTATAACCCCCAAGGAAATAGAAGTCTTTATCAGCTGAGTTTACTGCCAATTATTCCACACTTAAATTATCAGATTACGTTTTGATTGGACAGGAACATATCGAATACCGTGATTATTATTGCTTCAAGAAGCGTTTGGAAGAGGGTAATTATTCCCGTAAACCATTACAGCCTTGGCTTATTGTCGCTCCCCTTTTTCTAATTCTAGGTTGTAGTCGCGAAATTCCACTGCCCAAATCTGCCGAAATCGCAAACGGCCCCGTGATTCATATGTTCCTACAACCCGATTCATCGATTGTTGCCAATTGTAGCAAAGTTGTAGGGATTTTAAATCCATTTGAACCTGAAACCAACGCCTCAATTACCATTGGAATCAACTCAAACTTGCCGGTCGCTCTAAATATGAACAGTGCAGGAATATATTCTAACTCCATTCCGAAACTCAAAGCACGCGATACCGCCATTATCAAGTATCATTCAGGAACAGATTCATTTACGTTAAAGCAAATTATCCCTTCAAATATTGTATTTACCAAAACCGACTCGCTCACGGAGCCCATTGCCGGAATAGGAATTACACAAGGGTTTAAAATTCAATTTCAAGACAGCGCGATCGATCAAAATTATTATCGCATTCAAGCCAAACGATTAATACGTAAATACAGCCGCGACAAAAACAACAATATTACAGATAGCACGCAGTATTGGGAAACTATGCGCATCGATGGGAATGATTTACCCTTTGTTAGGAACAATTATAACAATTATACAGAACAAGAGATTCTCTTCCGCGATGAGACATTTAACGGCGTTTTGGCAAATTTCCATTTCTACAATTTACTGCCGAACCAAAATAACAATCTTGAAAAAACCATCCGCGTAAGTATCACGTTGGAAAATCTCAGTAAGCCCATGTACGATTACTACAATTCTAGAGCAGCCCACGTTTGGTCGCAAAAATCCATTACCCAATTGCCTGGACCACTAACTGGTAATATTCCCAATGGATATGGCGTAATCGGGGCCTTTACAAGTTGTAGCTGGGTGATTAAATATCAATAGCCCATCAAAACGGAAATTACAAACGGAAATGTGCCGTAATCACTGTGGGTGGTCGCAATCTCAAAGCTGAATTCGTGCCAAGCAATAACATCGCCTGGGTTTCCATACTTAAGGAGACCAATTCCCCACATCGGTATTCAAATCCCCAATGCAACTGACCCAATAAATTCACATCGGTGCTACCGAAAAAATTCACACTGCTAGGATCATCGAATATTTCCAATCCTACTCCACCACCATAAAAGTAATGCCATTTCCCATTCAATCTCCTTCGCGTATCATAATCCAATCTACCACCGAACCAGTTAAAATCATCCCCTCCATCAACATCAAAACCCACATTCACACGATATCCAGAATTTCTTCGATAAGAACGATAGCTTAACGCATACATGTTTTGTTGCAGTGGGATGGCGTTAAAGGGTAAAATCTGACCCAATAAAAAACTCGTGTTAAAGCCTAAATATGTTTGCTTTGTGGTAGGCCTACTTAGACTCGTATTGTTAAAACTCTCATACGCATTTTTCGGCGGGCTGGGACTTGGCGTTATTACCCTTACCGTTGGGACAGGTGCCGGTGCCGGACTCACTGCCGGTTTCACCGTGTCTTTCGGCGTTGCAGACATTCCCTCATATTGCGCACTGAGAACATTCAACGACCCGATAAATACTATTATTATGTATTTCCTGATTGCCATTGAATTAAAATTTAATTGTCAAAAACAAAGCAATGGGAACCATCGGTACAATTTTTAAATTGTTCTTATTCTCTAATGTGGTAATGGATCCGTTCACAGAAAAAGTTCGGTCAGTTCTAGTGTACTGAGCATTCAATAACGCTTCTGTATAGATTGCGATTCGATCTTGAAATCTCCATCCAAACCCACAAATCCCTCCAACACTCCCTCCGTACTCCGTAGCATCGGTAATTGAAGTGATTGGGTTGCCTAAATCATTGAATTGGGTTGCCTCACTATGTGATTGACGAAATATTCCGCGGGAATCGATACCACCATAAATAAAAGCGCCTTGCTGCAATTCTGTCCGCCACTCACGGCCTAAAACCAAGGAAGCCCAATTCTCTGAGCTCACCCTGTCTGGAAAGTTCGATTGAGAACTTGTGCGAAATCCATTCAAACCCATCCGCCATGCGGCACCTTGATCCGCATCCACTTTACGAACCATAATTAAATAGGGGTCGTCGTTTAGATTTCTACTCACATTTCCTGTGAATCTCGACAATGCCAACGTAACATTTGTTGAGAATTCCCACTTGGTTTTCATCTTCATTAATGACACCGGACGAGTCTGACCATTTACTGTATCACTATTTATTTTCTGTGAAGCATCAACAGTTGCATCATTGGAAAAGCTACTCTGGGCATCTAATTCCATTGCGTTTATCAAAAGACAAAAAACGAAAATAATCTGTCTAAAATTTCCCATGTTCCTGTTTCTCATAATACAATACTAAATTAGTTTTCTTCTGGCAAGATTCTTAGCTCAACCTCTTCTATTCTTGCTCCAATCAGCGTTTTTATTACAAATTCAAATGCTCCGTGATGAATCACCTCTCCAACAGACGGAATTCTCTCGGAGCAAAAAATAATATACCCCCCCAAAGTATGGTACTCCCCTTCTGGAATTTCTAAAGCATATGTTTCATTTAAATAATCCACTTCCAACCGAGCACTAAACAAAAAATGCTGCTCGCCCAACTTAGTTTCAACCCTATCCTCAACGTCAAACTCGTCCTCTATCTCTCCTACAATTTCTTCCAGAATATCCTCAACTGAAACCATACCCGCCGTACCACCAAACTCATCTACAACCAAAGCAATACTCTTTTTTTCTTGAATGAAATTTCGCAACATGTCGTGCGCTTGCAAACTTTCATTGACAAATATGACTGGCCTAATTACGCTTTGAACCGATTTGGGGTCGTGAAACAAATCACTGTGATGCACAAACCCAATTACATGGTCGATGTTTCCCCTGTATACCAAAATTTTCGAATGGGCCGAATCAACAAATCTCGCTCGTAATACATCAACAGAATCACTCACATCCACACCTATTAATTCTGTTCGATGCACCATGAAATCTTTCACTTTTGCATCGCTAAAATCGAGGGCATTGCGGAAAACCTCTGTATCAATTTCAACGGAATCCACATTCCCGGCATTTTCCAAAGAAGCAATGTAATTGTCTAAATCCACCTTAGAAAATACCTGTGTATTTTCGGTGATTTCAGTATTTGTGAATATTTTTAATAAAAATGCAGAAATGCCTTTAACGACTTTAATCAAGGGCCACATGAACATGTGAGCAACCTTAAAAATGCCAATTAGTCCAAAGATCAACTTGTCTGCATACAATTTAAAAAATGTTTTTGGCAAATATTCAGCAATCACCAAAACAATCAATGTACTGCAAAGGGTAACCATAAAAAACCGCAGCAATTCAGAATTCATCCAAGCCACACCGTGAAATGACGTATCCAAAATTTCACCCATGTAAATGCCGTAAATCACCAAGCCAAGGTTATTGCCCACCAAGACAGTACTTATAAAGTCACTCGGATTCTTTACATATTTAGATAACCACTTTCCACTGGTACTATTTTCCTTCGACCTTAATTCAATGCGTAAACGAGAGGCCGATAAAAACGCGATCTCCATGCCGGAAAAAAAAGAGATAACCACCAATGAAAATACCACCACCAACCAAGCGTTGGCATCCACCATCATTAAACTCAATACCGAAGGAGGGTCTATCATATTATACAAAGATACCATCGAAAATATGGCAAAAAACGCAAGAAGCAAATTTCGTGTTGTATTCGGCGCCTATCTTTGCCCTATGATTCGTATTGGTATCATTGGAGGAGGCCAATTGGGTATGATGAGCATCGAAGCCAAATACCAATCCCTTCCCGTTGAATTTACAGTTTTAGAGCAATCCATTGACTGCCCAGCAGCATCAGTAGCCAACAATTTTGTTGCGGGTAGCCTTCAAAATGCCAACAATATCCAAACATTGGCGAGCCAAAGCGATGTCCTAACGTGGGAAATTGAACACATCAATGTCGATGCCCTCATTGCATTAGAAAAAGAAGGAAAAACCATCATCCCAAAACCCTCCGTTCTAAAAACTATCCAAGATAAAGGAATCCAAAAACAGTTTTTTACCCATCACAACATCCCCACAGCGCCATACGTCCTATCCAATATCAACCAAATCACCCCGCAACAATTGGATCAATTCCCAGGGGAAAAAGTGGTGCTCAAAACCCGAACCGGCGGTTACGATGGAAAAGGAGTAAGCATCGTTTCAAAAAATCAACTCCCCCATGAATCCCCATTCCAAGGAGATGTCCTCATAGAATCGTTCATCCCAAATGCCCTCGAAATTGCCATCATCGTTGCCATCGGCCAAGACGGTGAACACGCAGTTTATCCGGCCATCGAAATGTATTTCAACCCCAAAAGTAACTTGGTTGAATTCCTGTTTTCGCCCGCTCGCATCAGCCCAGAAATCGAAGCCAAAACGCAAGAAATCAGCTTAAACTGCGTTCAAAAACTCAATTCGCCTGGCCTATTTGCCGTGGAATTGTTCCTTACCCCCGATAACCAAATTCTGGTAAACGAAATCGCTCCGCGACCACACAACAGCGGACACCATACCATCGAAGGCTGCTACTGCTCACAATTTGAACAGTTCCTGCGCATCCTTTCTGGCGCTCCACTCGGTGATACATCACTCATCCAACCCGCCGCCATGATCAATATCGTTGGCCCCGAAAATATTTCCGGACCCTACCACCTAAACAATGAAAATGAACTCACCGCCAATGGCGATGTCTTCATTCATATGTATAGAAAGTCAGAAACACGTCCACATAGAAAACTCGGACATGCCACAGTGATCGCAGACACGCTAGACGAACTCCTACCCAAAGCAGAAGCACTACGCAGTCAATTAGTGATTATTGCTGATTAATAAACCCCCACTTAAACAGTCATGATTTCCTTTTCCTTGTTTTCTAACAAGTCATCAGTCTTTTTGATGTAGCTGTCAACTACCTTCTGAACTCTGTCCTCACCCACCTTCGCATCGTCCTCGCTCAACCCATCCTTTTCCAGTTTCTTGATTCGCTCGTTTGCATCCTTGCGTAAATTGCGAATGCCAATCTTTGAATTCTCCGACTCCGCCTTGGCGCGTTTTACCAACTCTTTCCTGCGATCCTCTGTTACCGGTGGAATGCTGATACGAATAAATTCGCCATCGTTCTGAGGCGCAAAACCCAAATTTGAGTTGATGATTGCCGTTTCAATCGGACGAATTAATGATTTATCCCAAGGCTGAATCGCCAAAGTACGAGAATCTGGTGTATTCACATTCGCCACCTGGGACAAAGGCGTCAATGCACCATAATATTCAACCATCACACTTTCCAACATGGCTGGACTTGCCTTGCCCGCGCGAATGCGAGAAAATTCAGTAGCCGTGTGCTGGAGGTTCTTTTCCAACTGATCATTCAGCTGATCGATAACTTCATTCAATGTGCTCATATCAATTATTCAACGAATTTAACAATTATTCAATCCTTTTTCAAAACCTATACAAACTCAATACGCCCGATCTTTTTTTCCTTCGATATAATAAACGTATGCCCTGTTTGCCACTTGATTGCCACCCGGCGTAGGATAATCCCCAGTAAAATACCAATCTCCCGCATCGTTCGGACAAGCCTCGTGAAGGTTATCAACCGATTGAAACAAAATATCGAACTCCGCCTTTAAATCAGCAGGTCTTAGCATTTCAGCAATCTTTTTACTCACTTCCGCATCCGTTACCGGCGCGTAAATGTCCTTCACCACACAACGCTGTTCCTCCGCTGGCTTTTCTAATTCCAACTTCGCCGCCGCGTAAGTATCGCGCAAAATCTCTCCCAACCCCTTATCTTTCAACAAAGCAACCGCCGCCGAAAAAGCAGCAAAATCGCCCATTCTACTCATATCAATGCCGTAACAATCTGGATAACGAATCTGTGGCGCTGAACTCACCAAAATAATTCGCTTCGGCTCCAAACGATCCAAAATACGCAAAATACTCTTCTTCAACGTGGTTCCCCTCACTACACTGTCGTCCATGATCACCAAAGTATCATTCCAACTCTTCACAACCCCGTAAGTGATGTCATATACATGTCCCACCAAATCATCACGGTCCGTATCGTTGGTGATAAAAGTGCGCATCTTTACGTCCTTCACCAAAATCTTCTCTCTTCGAGGACGCCAACTCAAAATCTCCCTCACCTTCTCAGGCTCATTCTTCACGTCAATCTTAGAAAGTGCATCGGCCTGCAAATCCCTACGAATCTCATGAATGCCATCAATCAAACCGTAAAAACTCGTCGCCGCAGTATTTGGGACATAGCTAAACACAGTGTTAACCAAGTCGTTATCCAACAAATCCATCACCGGCCTGGCCAACAATCGACCCAATTCCTTACGCTCGTGATAAATCGCTTGGTCATTGCCTCTGCTGAAATAAATACGCTCAAAACTGCAGCTCTTACGCTCAACAGGATCCACGATATTTACCTCTTCTACATCGCCATCGCGCTTCACTATCAATGCATTGCCCGGCCCTAACTCTTGAACCTGCTCCGGATAAATATTAAATGCTGTTTGAATTGCTGCCCTTTCACTTGCAACCACCACAACCTCATCGTCGATGTAATAATGGGAAGGCCTAATCCCCGCTGGATCCCTGATTATAAACGCATCGCCGTGACCCAACATGCCAATCATATTATAGCCGCCATCCACGTTTTTAAAGCTTCGCTTTAAAATATTCGTTAACGACAACTCCTGCTTAATCTTCTCAGTAATCTCCAAATTGGAGTAGCCCTGGGCCTTAAAAATGCCAAACAAACGCTGATTCTCCTCGTCGATGAAATGGCCAATCTTCTCCAACATCAACACGTTATCGCTCTTCTCCTTGGGCTGCTGACCCAAATCAATCAAAGCATTAAACAACTCGTCTGTATTGGTGATGTTATAATTGCCCGCCAACATCAAATTCCTCGCCATCCAATTGTTCTGACGTAGAAATGGATGTATGTTTTCGATGCTGTTGCCGCCGTAAGTGCCATAACGCAAATGACCTAGCAACATCTCACCGGCATAAGGATAATTCTGACGTAAGTAATCGGCATCGTTGCGAAACTCCAAAGGAATCTCGTTTAACGCCTCACCCACCTCTTCAAAAATGTCGATTATGGCCGTTTTGCTCGCGCTACGCTTTCTTGCCAAATAGCGAGCCCCATACTCAGGATGCAATTTCACAACCCCCATCCCCGCACCGTCTTGACCTCGGTTTAGTTGCTTGGTCATGAGATATTGTAGCTTGGCTAAGCCATACCAATAGGTGCCATATTTTTCTCGGTAGTACTCCAACGGTTTTCTCAACCGAATGAAAGCAACACCGCACTCATGTTTTATCGCGTCACTCATGGAAGTTGTGCGACAAAGTTAAGTGTTCGATGCGATGAACTTTTAGCAAAAGTTGCAAAAAGTTTGCGAGATGACAAATGACATAAAAAATGCGTCAACTATCATTTACTTTTGCCATACCGACAATTTTTTCGGTATACCTAAACAAGCATAAAACATCGCCATGGAAATCCGTAAACCCTTTAATCTACAAGCTTGGATCGCAGAAAACCGACACCTACTGAAGCCACCCGTTGCAAACAAGAATCTTTACCCCGAGGGCAGCGATTATATAGTGATGGTTGTGGGCGGACCCAATGCGCGAAAAGATTATCACTACAATGAAACCGAAGAGCTTTTCTACCAATTGGAAGGTGAAATCACGGTAAAAACCCAGCAGAATGGCGAACGCGTAGATGTAAAAATGGGCCCCGGAGACATGTTCCTACTCCCACCAAAAGTACCACATTGCCCAGGAAGAACAGAAGGCAGCATTGGCTTGGTCATCGAAAGAGTTCGCGTTGGAAAAGGTTATACCGATGGCCTACTTTGGTTCTGCGACAATTGCAATCACAAATTGCATGAAGCGTATTTTGAGCTGAACAACATCGAAACCGATTTTCTTAATCACTTTAATCACTACTACGCCTCTGAAGAACTCAGAACGTGCAAGCAGTGCGGTGAAGTAATGCAGAAACCTTAACTCAACCTTCGCCCTCGGCGATTCCCTACTGCAATCCCAACATGGCCAACCCCTCTTCAAAAGAATGAGGCGCATAACCTAATTCTCTTATCGCTTTACTGATATCCAATCCAGTAATTGGAGGTCGTTTCGCCGGCTGATTCAATGTGCTACTGTCAACCCGATTGATGCAGTCCGTCGAAAATCCATAAAACGCCGCCACTCTTTCTACCAATTCAATTACACTCATATAATCTTTTCCCGCGATATTAAATATACCTCTGGCCTTCTGATTGGCAGCCAAATAACAGCCCATCGCCAAATCTTCCGCTAGCGTAGGTGTCCTGAATTGATCCGTAACCACATTCGCTGATTTCTGATTCTTCAAGGTGCCATGTGCCCACAATACGATGTTTGTCCTGCTCATATCGGCGACCTTGCCAAATACCAACACCGTCCTCAAAATGCTGTAACTGTTGGCATATTCGATTACCTTCTTCTCACCCTCCAACTTGCTCCAACCATAATAACTCAATGGATTAGCCTCGTCCGATTCAACATACATCGGTTTGGTACCATCAAAAATGAAATCAGTACTAATATGAACCATGTGGAAACCCAAAGAACTGCTCAATTTTGCCAATTCCTCCACCGCCGTTACGTTTAAAGCCACACATTCATCGCGTTTAAATTCACAATCATCCACTTGTGTCATGGCCGCAGTGTGAATCACAACATCGGGCAATTCGCGCTCCAAGATGGCCGTCATAGCCGCTGTATCGGTGATGTCCATCGACTCGTATCGATATCCTTCTTTCACTGGATGACGGTTATCGCCGGCGCCGGTGGCAACCAAATCCCAATCTTCCAACCCAATAAACAGATCTGTAAGCTTCTGACCTAACAAACCATTGCTACCAGTAACTAAAACTTTGGACTTTGATTTTTCCGATGATTCCATGCAACAAATTTCCGATATCACTCGCCAACCTCCAAATGCGATTACCCACAGAAACTTCCAAAATAGACGTATTTTTGTAGTATGAAATTGGTCACCTACAAAACCAATGGCCATGCCCAAACCGGCATACTGGTCAACCAACAGATTTACCCCCTCAACACCATCAACCAGAACATCGCAAACAACATGCGCGATATGCTAAATGATTGGGAAAATCAATGTGAATTGGCACGCGCCGTGGAGTCCGAAATCCTTGATGGAAAGCACACTCACCTGGCAACGCCTTGCACCGATGATATTTTGGAAGCCCCCGTTCCACAACCTACCTCATGCCGAGATGGTTATGCGTTTAGACAACATGTAGCCGCAGCCAGAAGAAACCGTGGCGTTCCTATGATTCCAGAATTTGATCAATACCCCATTTTCTATTTTACCAACCACAACGCCATCCAAGGCCCAGGTGAAATTCCTTGCATGCCCGATCACTTTCAAAAATTGGATTTCGAATTGGAAGCTGCCGTTGTATTGGGAAAAAGAGGCCGAAATGTCAAAGCCGCCGATGCAGATCAGTACATCGCGGGTTACATGATCATGAACGATATGAGTGCTCGCCGTCTTCAGATGGAAGAGATGTTGCTAAACCTCGGACCCGCAAAAGGCAAAGACTTTAGCACAGTGATTGGCCCTTGGCTAGTTACCCCAGATGAGCTCGAGCCGTTTAAAATTGAAGCAAAACCCGGACATGTGGGCAATAGCTACAACCTTTCGATGAAATGTTGGGTGAATGGCATCCAAGTGAGCGAAGGAAGCGTTGGAGATATGGATTGGACCTTTGCCGAAATCATTGAGCGATGCTCTTATGGCGCCGATATTTTCCCTGGCGATGTGATTGGCAGTGGCACAGTGGGAACGGGCTGTTTCCTTGAACTCAACGGAACCGGAAAACTCAATAACCCCGAATATCCTGAACAATGGCTTCAAGCAGGCGACGTGGTGGCGATGGAAATTGCTGGACTCGGACATCTGAGCAACAGCATCGTAAAAGAAAATAGCGATTTTAGCATCCTCGCATTAAAGAAAATGCCTTAATCACAGTTGCCAATCACGCCAAAAACCAAGTACCATTAATACCGAAGCAAACCTTATGAGACGCAATCACGAAATCGACTATCGCATTTTTGGTGAAGAAATGCAGTGTGTAGAAATAGAACTCGATCCGCAAGAAACCGTAATGGCCGAAAGTGGAAGTTTTATGTTCATGGACAACGGCATCGAGATGGAAACCATCTTTGGCGATGGCAGCAGCAACCAAGGCAGCGGCATTTTCGGAAAACTCATGGGTGCCGGAAAACGCCTCCTTACAGGTGAATCCTTGTTCATGACGGCCTTTACCAATATGGGCTATAACAAGGCACGTGTGACTTTCGCTGGACCTTATGCGGGTAAAATTATGCCTCTCGACCTAATGCAATTGGGCGGTAAGGTGATTTGTCAGAAGGATAGTTACCTCTGCGCAGCCAAAGGCGTAAGTGTAGGAATTGAATTCCAAAGAAAACTCGGAACTGGACTCTTCGGTGGCGAAGGATTTATCATGCAAAAGCTAGAAGGCGATGGCTTGGCCTTTGTTCACGCAGGCGGACATGTATTGAAAAAGGATTTGTCTGCTGGGGAAACACTAAAAATAGACACCGGTTGTATTGTGGCCTTTACTGCTGGCATCAATTACGATATTCAGATGGTGCGTGGGGTTAAAAATGCAATTTTTGGTGGTGAAGGTTTGTTCTTTGCTGTCTTGAGCGGACCCGGAACTGTTTGGTTACAGAGTTTACCCGTTTCTCGTTTGGCATCCAAAATCTTGAGCTATGGTAGCCCCGGCGGACGTAGAGAAGAGGGAAGTATCCTTGGCGGATTGGGAAATATCCTAGACGGCGACGGGTACTAATTCACCATACGGTTACGGTTTCTAGTTAAACCAATACACCCATTTCATAGCTAGGGTTCTGTAAGATGCGCCCAAATACGCATTGCGATTGGGCAATACCGATTGAAATTGGTCGTAGTTCTGACTATACACCAAGAAAAAATCACTCATCGGACGATATCTCCATTGGAATCTTACATTCACATTCATCTTCTCAGATTGCGTGTTGTACTGCAAAAATCCTGTCAAATACGTATTTGTATTGATGCTATACTCCGCTTTAAAACCAATCAAACTGATGGCCGAAGTTTGACTGTCGCTCATAACCACATTAATGTGATTCCAGTTCGCATTGAACAACAACAACGGCAATTTGCGCTTGCCCAAGCCCTTCACCCGATACGATAGATTTCCTCCAAACTCATACTTCTTACCCATAAAATAGCCGCCGTAAGAAGCCTCAACAAACCCACTCAATGGCTTGCGATTGTTACTGGTAAACTCAGTGTGCAAAGCCGTCCATTCATATTTGCCAAAAAAATATCTACCCTCATCCAAAGGATCAAATGGCAAAAACAAATCATAATAAGAGTGGTCTAAACTCACATGAAACATCGAACTATTCTGAAAGTTCACATCCAAACCCACCTCAGACTCTGATTCAGTTCCATGAAAACTGCTGTCGTAATAGCTACTATTGCTCGCAATCAACCCAAAATGATTCACTAAAGCATTTCGTTTGGGGTAATAATTGTATGTTATCACGGGCTCCAAACGCCAATAATCATATTTGATGATTTTCCCGGATATGGGATCAAAATTGTCGGTTCTAGGCACAAAACCCGAACGTGCACTGAACTCCTTGCTCACATATTCGTGGTTCCAGATGCCCGTCCAATTCAAAGATCGATACCTCAACCACGTGGCGTGAGCATAACCATCTCTGGCGCCCAAGCCGGGATAAAATGATTTTTGGACAAATCCTTTTCCCGCCCACAAATTGCTTTTGGTCAATAAGTTGAACTCCGTTCCTGCCACTGTATTGTAATCACCCGTTTTCGACCAATTCCCTTTTCTATCTCTAAATTCAACCAATTTTCCAATCTTTTGATCGTGAACCAAAATCATCGCCACGTTGCTAGCAGAAAACACCTTCTTCTGCGCAGATAATACCGTGTAATTAACACCAGGCAATACCCCCAAAGTGCCCAAATCCTGCGATTGGGTGGTGATATTCATAGCACCTATACGCAAATTACTACCCAGCTTGCCCGACATCCGAATACCGCCCAAAATAGGTACCGGACCATTGGCGCCCAATCCAATTCTGCGAGAGAAAAACGGACGAATTTGACGAAATCCAAAATTGGCAAACAAATCACTGTTCTCAATGAAGAACTGCCTTCGTTCCGGAAAAAACAAACTGTAACGCGTTAAATTCACCTGCTGCACATCCACATCCACCTGAGCAAAATCAGGATTCATGGTGATGTCTAAATTCAAACTCCTACTCAAAGCCAATTTGGCGTCAAAGCCCACTTTCGGGTTGGCGGTTACGGGATCGGTTAAAGAAGATTGCTTACCCTGCAAGCCTTGAGATCCAATTCCACTCACATATGGAATGAATGCGAAGTTTTTTGCCTTTTTGGCCACCAATGTACCATCAAACTCCATCGAATCACAAAACACCAATGAACTCACGTTGAAATTTCTTGGCACCCGAGCACAGCAAGAAACCTCATTGTTCTTGAAATCAAATCGAGCCACATTGAATCCCCAATGGGTCTCCCCAGGATTAAATCGAATGCTGTTTAAGGGTATCGCCATTTCCGCCACCCAACAATTGTTGTAGCGGCGCGTGGCTGAATACCACACCTGATCCCAAGCAGTTGACACACCAAATCCACCGCCGTTTTCTACCGATCCCTCGCGCTGAGAATTGAATGGCGTTACGCCAAATGAAAAGCCATTTTGTCCGTCATTGAAAGGACTGATGGTCAACACCACAGCATCCGTATTGGTAACGCTAAAATCTCGCTTCAAGCTCTGAATCACATAAGGCTTTTCGTTGTTGCGATTTTCGCAAACAAAAAATGCATATATAAACTTCTCATCATAGGCCAATGCAAAACGCGTTTGCGTCTCCGCCAATGAAGTATCGTAGGGATAATACTGAATAAATCGCCCAGGATGCTGGCCCTCAAAATTAGCAAAAGCATCGTCGCCCTCGTCTTTCAAAAAACCCAAACCCTCAGACTTTTTCCAAATTGTCTCCGACGCTTTGCCATCAACCAAAATGGCTTCTGAGGACTTTGTAATTTTTATGGATACCTGAGCCCTACTAACACTGACAGTGAATGCTGTAAAGAGAAATAGAAACCACTGGGCAAGGAACCGTTTCATCAATCAACGCCAGCTATGTTTCTTTTTTGGGCAGTAGTCAACGAATTCAATTTCAGGTAATATCCTTTTTTGCTTGCCAAAACATAGAACTTTAACGAGGCTCCGACTTGTAAATTATTTCCTGAAACATGATTCCACGATTTCAATTGTTCTGGAGTACAGTCAAAAATATCACTCAACGTATACACCGCATCACCCGATTTAACGCGATAGTAAACCCAAATTTTCTTGTCAGCCGGCGTCGTTAAAATTGTTTTAGGGACCGGAGGCGTAACTCCAGCCGAATCAGTTACCGATTGATCCCCCTTCGCCACCACCAAATTGATCGAAGAATCACCCTCAACCACAGCGATGGTATCCGTCTTGATAATCGGAATAAACCCTTGCTTGTTTCCAATCCAATAAACCAAAGAATCCTTTTTTGACTGATAAACGCCCAAATATGCCGCAGGCAATCTAAACGTGCACGGTGTGCCAAAATAGGGCACCATATCCGCCCTAAACTCCGGATTTAAACTGCGCAAGTCTGATAGACCTACACCCACTTTTTCATTCAATACTTTGAAAGGCAAAACAGTTGGCACCGACTGCACCTCAACTGCATCCTGCGTCTCCACTTTAAACGGCTTAATTCCATATTGTTTGGCATGATGCAACACAATCAAAGCGGCATAAAACTGAATCACCGGTAAACGCTCTTCAGGTTCCAATGCATCGTAAATATGGTTGAAATCCAAATCCCCATTTAAGCCATGAATCACTTGATTCAAACGTATTGGGCCAATTCTGAAAGCGGTAATTACCTTGAGCCAATCGCCGTAAATGTGATACAAATCGTGCAAATATCGACATGCCGCCTCAGATGACTTTAGAGGATCTCGCCTTTCATCAAACAGAGCGGTTTCCCTCAAATCGTACTTTTTACCAATCGTATATGCCAATGGCCACATGCCCGCAGCACCGCTTTCATCGCGATACCTAGGCTCAAAACCCGATGTACCCGCCGGAATAAATTTCACAAACCAAGGCAACCCGTATTTCTGTGCGATGCGATCAATAGATGTTTCATAATACTGCAAACGACCATAAAAAATCGAGGTGCTTTCGTTCTCGTTCTTCAACCAATCCTGCACCGTAATCTCGATATCGTTGTTATAAAAATAGGGGACCCCATTGGATTCCATTGTTTTCAAACGTAACTGCACATCATTCTGACCTACGGCCAAACCGCAAACCATCACTAGCAATATAAAAATTCTCAATTTCAAGCTCATCCTAGGGTTTCTTCCACCAATTTTGATAAATCAAATAATTCTTGTTCCTCTAAGATTCCTGTCATCAATTGAACCCCCATTGGCAATCCATCTACAGTTTCTCCTCCCGGAATTGAAATGGCAGGATTACCGGCCAAATTCGCTTGAACAGTTAATAAATCCGCCATATACATCGCCACCGGATTTGCCGCTTTCTCGCCCAATTTAAACGCCGGTGTACTGGTCGTTGGAAGTAGAATGGCATCCACATTGGCCAATACTTTCTCCGTTTCCGTCCGTATAATCTGCCTTACTTTTTGCGCCTTTTCGTAATACGCATCGTACTGATCACTGCTCAAAACAAACGTGCCCAACATAATCCTGCGCTTCACTTCCTCGCCAAAGCCTTCGGTACGAGAAAGCACATACGTTGATTCCAAGTCGTGGGCGTTTTCGCTTCTTTTACCGTACATCATTCCCGAATACCTCGACAAATTGCTCGATGCTTCCGCCGTTGTGATCACGTAATAAACTGGAACCATATGATCCAATAAGGGGAAATCAAAATAACTCACTTCATGGCCTGCTGCTTCCAACTTGGCAATCAAACCAGTCATCATCGATTTCACTTCTGGGTCGATCCCTTCCCCGTCGATTGCTTCGCGCATCACAGCAAATTTTGCTTTAGCCGGTGCCTTGGGCGCGGTGAATTTTGGTGCTGCCTGCTGAAACATCGAAGCGTCTTGTCCGTCCGGACCCGCCATTATCTCTGTCAACAACGCCGAATCTTC
>CAMBTR010000005.1 GCA_945870885.1 Chryseobacterium gleum
AAGCGATATTATCGCCTGGAAACAAGCGTAGATTCACAATTGCTTCAGCTGTTGGTGGTACCACATTTTCTTTTGTGCCGGATTTGATAATCGTAGTAACATGCGTAGTTCGGATAGTAGCTGCGGTTTTTTCACCCCCTAGCAGTACCGATTTGACAAGGGGAGCCGTTATCCATAAATTACTAAACAAGGTTCTATAACCTAAATCCATATAAGGTGCTGCTTCGCTGAATAGGCCGCGCACGGGTCCATCTAAGTGGGCGGGGAATTGGTAATTTTCTAATTTACTTAAGCCCCGACTTAAAATAGATGTCGCATTTTCTGGATTTGGCCATGCAGAATGTCCGCCCAATTGGTTGACAGATAATTTGATGCTGACATTTCCTTTTTCGCTCAGGCCAATGATGGCGCAGTTGTTTTTTAAGCCAGGCACGATGCCTTTCATGACACCAAATCCTTCATCGGCAATAAAAGCAACGGGGATCTTATTTGTGATTAAATGCTTGGCGATAGCCGCCGCACCGTTTTTCCCTCCCGTTTCTTCGTCGTGACCAAAAGCGAAAATCAAAGTTCGTTTTAAGGGTAGGCCTTTCGCCAAACTGTATTCTGCGGCTTCTAGTAGGGCCACAATTACATTTTTATCGTCAAGAGCGCCTCTGCCCCAAAGTGTATCCTTGGCAATGGTGCCTTTGAATGGCTTGTGCTTCCAATCCGCGCTGTCTGGGGTTGGGACGACATCAAAATGGCCTATGAACATCGCGGCGGCCTTGTTGCTTTGGCCTTTTAACGTAATCAATAAACTATGCTGGTTGATGATCTCCCATTTGGCGCTTTTGGCTATCAATGGATAGGTATTCTTTAACCATTGGTGAAAATTTAGGATGGTTTGGTGGTTGATACTATCGTTGTTCGCATCGTCGTACCCAATTACTGGAATGGTTATGGATTGGGCGAGGTGTTCGAGTGCGATCTTATTTATTTTGAGGTAATCTTCGCCTTCAACCAAAGTTACCGGTTTGGAAAGTAATGATTTGGGAGATTTTACGAAGGTGACGATAAGCATCGTCGATAATAGGGCTAAGACAACAAGACCCGCAATTTTTAATGTTCGCAGTAACATTTTTTTCATCGTCAGTGAATATAGATGAATTTCCCCATCGCAGTTTCAGACCCGTCTGAATTTATCGCAAAAACAAACAGAACACCAGAGTTGGGTTTGCTGCCATCCAATCGTAATCCATTCCAAGTGGCCTTTCCACCGTTGGCTTTGGTTTGATAAATGAGTTTACCGGTAGCATCCGCGATTTTGACTTCGGCATTGCTAGTAAGACCTTCAATGGTGATAATCCCATCGTATTTGGCTGTCACGGGGTTGGGGTAAATCTTGATTTTTTCGAAACTTTCAGAGGCTTCACTCGCATCGCTTCGATAACTAATAATTCCTTTATCGGTTCCGGCAAAAACCTCACCTGTGGTATTCACTTGACCAACACAAATCACGCGGTCCGACAAAAGAGGACTATTTTCTTTATTGAAATGTTTGAGAACGCGCTGACCGTATTCATCAACCAAAAACAATCCATTGTTGGTTGCCATCCATTTCCTGTTCCCGCCGTCGATACAAATGTCGTTGATGGTCTCTTCCCCCATGAGATATCCAACGGATCCATCTTGGTCAATAATGTATCGGTCCAATTTGGGGTTGGTAAACAGCGTGCTTCCGCCGGCATAAACGTTTAATCCTTGGTTGGTCCCAATCCAGACATAGCCTAATTCATCCGCTTTTATAGAAAGGACTTCATTCGTTAGCAATCCATTTTTTGTTGTGATCGTTACCAGTTTGTCGTCAAACGGCGCATCCATATTTTTCCCTTCATCAAAAACCAAAATACCACCCGTTTGGAGGATCATCCATTTTCTTCCTTGATTGTCGATGGTGATATCTCGCACTTCCGATGTCCCAATATCGAACGATTTCCATTGACCGGCTTTGGTATAGCACATGAGTGGCACATCGGATCCAAACGAGCCAATCCATAAATTGCCTTTTGCGTCTTCTGCCATGCCCGATATTTTGATCAAATTGAGTGGGGCTTGACGTTTGAGTGGGCTGTTTGCATCATCAAATCGATTGATGATTTTATTGTTTTGAATTACCAGTATACCATTGGAATGGGTGGCGGCCATATACCAATCTTTGGCTTTATAATATTGCACGAAAGTAAAATCGTACATGTTGGTGTTGAAGGCAGACCATAGGTTATTGATCCACCCCGTGGGAGTATAGATGTAAAACCCGGCGTTGTTAAATGTATTTCCAAATGTGCTACTTACACCACCTCCGGTTCCCAGTATTTGCGGGGCGTTTTGGGTCATCCTAAAAATGGTGGGGTAGGCCGGACCGTCGGGCATGTAAGAAATTTCGCCATTGGGGTCCTTCTTAATGATTCCTGGACCGATGCCTGTGCTGAACCAGAAAATACCGTCATTGAATTGGGTTGCTCCAGAGATGAGATTTACCGATTCTGTTGTGCTGATACCATTTGAAATGGTTCGTATTTCACTTTGTCTTGCGATGTGCGTGCCTCGTTCATTGTTCCAAATGCGTGCTACAAATCGTTTGTCGTTTAGGTAGGTGGTTGTTTTTCCTTTTTCTAAAACGAGAATCAGGCTGTCCATTTCGAAAAGCAGTTTGCCATCGAATTGACAAAGATTTTGAGCGGCGTTGCCTTGGTATGACCAGTGCCATTGCAAATAATCGTTAAGATTTACAGATTTAGACCACTTGGCAGACCGAACGCCTTTATCGCTCCCAACAAAAACTGAATCGCCCACAACTGCAGATGACAGTACAGGAATTGCAGTTCCATTTGGACCGATATTGCTATAGCTGTCGTTAATTTCATGAGAAATCAGATCTACCGTGAGAAGCCCAAAGTAGGTGGAAATCAGCGCTTGATCTCCTTCAATACAAATATGTAAAATGCGTTTGTCACCTTGTAACAACTTAGAATAAAATCCGGGGACATTGATGACCTGCCTATCGTTTATTAGTAAGTCGATATTGCCATCGTTATACCCAATTACTAACGCATCTTGGCTCTGACTATAGGTGAGTGCTGTTATTTCTACGCCACTAAATCCCTCGTCCTTACCCAGTTTCTCCATGTCGCCATAGTTCATCAGAACCCGGAAGAAACCTTGGTCTGATGCAGCGTAGACGTATCGTTGGGTGGCTTCGCAAATTTTGACATCCTTATAACTTTGGTGTGTCCGCCATTTGCCCGTTTGGATCAACTGACTCTGTGCATTTCCAATGATTCCCAAAAACAGTAGGGCGAAACTCAGAATTGTTCTCATCATCAGCATCGATTGGTATTAGTTAAAGGTATAACGCGCTTCTAGGCCAAAATCGGTAAGTGCGGTATAAAATTGATTTGCCACTTTGGGGTCCATCACTACGCGATTGTATTTCAGGGCCAAATTGATTTTTTGGTTGACTTGATAAGTGATGCTTGGGCTAATCCTAATATTTTTCATCCCCGCTGTGTATTTATTGATATTCAAATCCACTTTGCGAATTACTGTAACATTGTCTGTAACCGAAACGGTTAGGTCAAATCTGAAATCATTGGGGATGTACAACCAACGACCATTTTTCTTAAACGGCAAGGTGAGTCCTGTTGTTCTATAACCCGCGTTCAATTGGAATTCATTGCTACGCATTTCTGTTAGGTTGAAACTAGCAGCAAAGAGTTTAAGCGTTCTTGAGCGTTTGTATTCTGCCCCAACAGTCCAATTGTTTTTGGTGGTTAAGTTTACCCCAACCAATGGATAGAATCCTTCCGTGATTGTTGCATCTGCAATCTGATATTTTGGGGTTAGGTCTTTGCCAAGCATCGCCACTTCATCCGATTTGTATTTGAGGTTTTGGGTGTAATTGCCAATGCTGTATCTACCGGTATATGCGTGCTTTAGGTTTATGTTGCTAAAGATGTTCCCTAGGAATTTGATTTTGGTTAAACCGTTGTAATTAACATTCCAGTTGGGTAGGGGAATAGATGGGAAACCGCTAACGTCGGAGTAACCAGGGTCTTTCCCAGCGTATGAAGCATTGAAAGCTCCCACCAAAACGTCTTGAGAGTTTTTGCTATATCCGATAGGGAATTTGGTTACCGTATCGGTGCCATTGAAGCCAAGTCGTTGCGAGGATAGTTTTGACGCCGTTGTGTAGCGATTATTCAGGAATTGATCAAACACAGGGTTGGTATGGTTGTCGGTTCCTATGGTTACGTCTTTCACAAAATGCGTATTAAAGAACCACCCAGTTACATTGAAGTTACCGGTTTGTGTTAATCCTTGATCCATCCATTCAAAGCCATCGTATTTGAAAACGACTTGCGTTCCAACCGTCATGCTACGCGAGAAATCCAATCGAATCCTGAAATTTTTAATCGGTTCAACCGTGATATTTCCCGATAAGTTCTGGTTTTTATTGTTTCGATAAAAGTTGGACTGACGTGGATCCTTTTTAAGAGCACCTAAATCGGCGAGTTTATAACGGAGTTTAGAATCCTGCATGCCCAAAACGAATTTCAACCCCGGCTGCATGTGGTTAAAGTTGTTGCCGAAATAATCAGGCTTGTATGCGAATCCGGGCATCTCGGTGTTTTCTTTCAACTGATAACTGAAGCTTGCATTTTTTAACATGCTGATTAAATTGCCTACAAATACTTTAGCAGGGTTGGCCTTTTTGGTTGTTGGGGCTCCTTTTTGAAGTGCATTTTCGAATACTGGGGCTTCATCGCCTTCCTTTTTAACCGCTGTTTTAAGTTGCTTTGGTTTCTCCAAGTCTCTCAACCACGGAATTTGTTGGTACAATTGCGTGAAATTCATCTGGCCAGCGAAATTGATATCTTGTCCATTTTGAATCCGGTTGCCCAAACTTGCAAATGCCGGTGGCGCTTGATTCCATTCGTAACTTCCGGTATATGTAACGGTGCTGCTAATCCAACGGGTCCACTTCATTTTGCTAAACGGTACGGTATAGTTGGCATTAATATTTTGATAAAACTTAGTCGTTCGGCCAAGAGATAAAAATTCCTTTTTCACCGAATCCAACTTGATCTCGTTATCCAATCTGCCATAGGGTTCCTGAATCCTCGATGAAACATTGGCGGTATAATTCAATTTTAAATTTTCAGTGAGTGGAATGTTGGTGTTGAAGTTTCTTAAAATCGTAAAGTTCTTGTCGAACAACCTAGGATTCACCTGTATAAACTTGTTGTTGTTCCTTGACTGTGTTTCACTGTACAAACGGTTCGCCTGAATCTGTGTACTAAAGCTAGATGGAATAAAGTTGAAGTTAAAATCCTTGATTAGGTTCAATTTCTTCGACTTCATCTTTCTAAATGGTTTAATATACTTGGTGCCTTTTGAATAGGAATATCCAATGGTTGCTTGGGTGGTTTTCAAAAAGTACTCTTCGATCTGCTGATTGCGACGTGAATTGTTTTGATAACTATATCCCAAGACAAAATTAGAAGGCGACCATGGTTTAGGGGCTTTGCCCATCGCACTTGCCACCCTCACGTTATTGAAGTTTAGACTATAAAGGGAGTTGTATTCTTCCGCAGCCTTTTTTACTGTGGCTCGTGTTGCAGCATCAGCAAGACCCGAAAGATAACTCTGCATTTCCAAATCAGGGTTCAAAGGGAAGTATTTGGGTCTAACAAAACTCTCTGAGTAACCAATATACATTGGAATACTAATACCTGATTTCTTGGGGAAGAATTTTCCCAATTCTAAGTTTGATGCAATGTCATAGTTTAAATTAGTGCTCAGACTTCGATCGTTTAGCTTCTTGTCAACATCACCAAATCCGATCGTTCTCACGGTTCCGCTTAAGTTCAGTTGACCAAAATCGGCCAATTGCATTTGTATGTTTGCTAAGGATGCCCATCCGCCTTTGTTGGCAATTTCCTTTACTCTCAACTCATTGAACCAGGCTTCAAAACACTTAGGACTTGTTGAATTGTTTTTCAGTCCCACCATCATCACGCGCAAATTGCTAACATCGGGAAGTCCCATCACCGTAATTTTACCTTTGCCCATGAATCGAATGAAGGGAGCGGTCATTGGCCACGCCGCATTCTGTCGAACAATTTTTAAGTTATAAAGCGAATCAAATGGAATATCAATGAAGTTCTCATCGGGCCAGATTGATTTGTCTGCATTGGCGGAATTCATATTGATATAGCCTCGAGTCAATTTGAGGGGAATTTCGTATTCGTAATAATTTGATGTAAGGTCGGTTCCGAATCGGATAAAAGCAGATACTTCGCCATCGGCTACCGGGTTGTTTAAACTCTCTTCGGCATGGACAAACATCTGCATGCGCTTGTAGTTTCTTGCATCAAAAGTTGTTGTTTTGAAGGCAGCACGAGAGTCGCCGGCTTTTAGTTCGCAGACTTTCAACGACAATGATTGTTCGTTTTCTAAAACTGTACCCAAGCTGGCCATATTCTGAACCCTTACGATACCTGGAGGTGAAACATAGGCAACAGGCAAACGTTTGCTGTTCTCTTCTATGTTAACCGTACTTACAACGAATTTGGTTCCGTCGTTTGGATCCTGCGGTACAATGACCCCGGGAGTTTTCAATGAGTTGGTATATCTGCGCCAATCGGCCTTTACGATATTGATGTAACCCAATCTCAAAATCGCTGAATCATTAAAGCCCGTCATCACCATGCGCATGAAACGGATGCTCTTGAAATCGCTGATATTTCCTACCGCTTTTTCAAATTCGCGAATTGGAATTTTTAATTGATACCAAGTGATATCGCGAGATTTGCCATTGCGTAATTTGACATTATTCTTTACGATATCTGCGATATAGTTTCGACCCATTTGCATGTCGGCCGCGTTGATCTTGATTCGATATTGGAAATAGTCTTCGCTTTGGTTCAACGTGAAATCGCGGTTTACGTCTTCATCACTTGGGACAGGTGTCGTTGACTTAGGCATTCCGGCATATTGGCCGGTATATTGCTCATTGTTTGAATTGCCTTGAGGGCCTTGAATTCTGGTGTAACGACCTATGATGTCAGCATCTACACCATCGAAAAATCCATCCAAATAGTGACGATAGTTGTCGTTGCTTGGGTCTTGGTAAGCATTCTGATAGTACTGTGACGATGTTCCAAAGTTGGTTGCGATGCGTTTTAGGAAGACCGTATCGAAATGCAACTTTTCGTTGCCATCATCCATTCCATCTAGCCCAACGTCTTGCGCTTTCAAAGTCCCATTGTTGTTATCGAAAGCGAAGTTGATCTGCGGTCCTTCTGGGATAAAAGCGTAGTTGGTAGTGTCGGTGGCATTGCTGGCCGAGGATGATGAGGGCAATCCGTTTTCGAACGATTTTCTTCTGTCGGGCAAAATGTCTTCGCTTACGTTACCCAATTGCAATAAGAATTCTCCCTTCAAGTTAGGGTTGTTCGCCATTGGGTCCAACATCCAAATCTCTATATAGTCTATGTTCGCAGCCTCAAAATCATTTTGGTCGATCTTTCGCGTTACGCCCGCCCAACTCAATTCTGGATTCAGCAATTCACCATTGGCGTTGACTTCGTTTGGATTGCTATTGAAATTATACAATCCGCGCATTTTGGGTCTGAAGAATAAATCCAAAGTGGGCAAAATGGTAGGGGTTCCTTGAGGGAAATTCCTTTGGGGGAACAATTCACGTTGGTCTACTTGTCGCTGAAAGGGGTCGCTAAGAATCGCATCAACCCTTTTCTTGATGTTGTCTGGCATATCAACATCGCGGTAAAATAAGTTGTCAATGGTGTAAAAACTCAATGCCGCGTGGTGGTTCATCCAGTTGAGTCGATCAGCATTTTTGGTATCGGGGAATTTGTCTTCTTGTTTCTGAGGGACAGCTCCTATGGACCAGTTACTTACAGTTTTTACGTCGTTTGTTAATTCTGCGGATTCAAAATCTTCCAAATTCGATACCCCTCGCTGGTCGCCTTGTGATTTGTGGTTGTGAGGATAAATCTTCGCGATTTCGGCATATGCCGTTATGTTCGATACTTCTTTGGTCTCTAGAAAGGGCAGTTGGTCGATCACTTTTGTGATAAACCTAGACTTGGAACTAAATGCCATATCGGCGCCAACAATGGTATTTAAGAGTGGCTCTTCGTTGAAGTTGGTTTTGGTTGTTAGGGGTCTTTCGTACATGTGGAGTAGTGTACCGCCGACCAATAGCTTTTTATTGAATTTGTGCTCTACACGACCTCCCACCAATGTTTTCTGTTGGATATTGAAGAAGCTCTGTCCGTTTGCACTTGCTCTAATTTCTGCTCCGCCCTGCAATAATCCTTGATTGGTGATACGAACTCTACCCAAGGCATAATCCACTTCGTAGTCCATGCCCTCTGTTAGTGGCCTTCCGTTGGCCGTTACCCTCACTGATCCACGTTGTAAGTTGGTAGTTCCTAGGAATAATTCTGCGCCGTTGCTGGATTTATAGCTCCCTTGTAAGAAGAATTTGTTATGCTTTACATCCTGTTGAGCAAGCCATTTTGTACTGTCGTACAGGGCATCGTAGCAGTAATATTCGCCTAAGTCGTTTCTGCCATTGAACTGCTCTCGCAAATAATCGCCAAAGGGATCAGTGACTGGGAAAATGATTCTGGCGAATTGGGTGTTGACTGTTAATCCTTCGATTGCATCAAAAATCCCGTCGGGTTTTGCCTCTTGCTGACGGTTTAATTTATCTAGGCCGAATACACGAATCAGTGGATTTCCATTCGCCAATGAGGGGCAATTTGCATTTCCGATGGGCAAGTAGTTGTAATCACCACCTGTGGTATCATCTGCATAAATGACATTGAGTTTGAAGTCTTCCAAGCTCAAGCTATACGTGTTTAGGGCATAAATGTTCTTCATCATCAGGCGCCACATTGGCAACTTTGTTCTGATGGTGTTGCCCTTAAGCATTTTTAAGAACATCAATTTCTGATTTCCTGGCGGTATATCACGCGAAAATTCACCCACTTGGTATGTCTTGCCTTCGTAGGTGTATTCAAAAGCCACAGCCAGAATTTCGTCGTTGTTGAGCGGTTGATTTAACGAGATATAACCCAACTGCTGGTTGAGTGAGAATTCTTTATCAGTGAGCTGGCGTGCATAGTTAAGTATGTCGAAATCTATCGTTTGCTCAAAATAGGGCAGGGTAGCATAGATCTTGTCGATGGCTTGTCCCGTAAAGCGCGTATTGGGATCTGCCGTAATGGTAGCGTACAAATTGTTTGCTGCGTTGTCCGATGCTGGATCTGATGAACCTCCCAATCCGGGTCTAAATGGCTTTGCTTCACCTAAATCTTGAAATGCCAGGATATCACGCGGTGTTTCAACGTTGGCGTTTTTGTTGGTGACCCATGCTTCTACACGGTTGATAATCACCCCGCTGGCAATAATGGGTAGGTTTTCTAAAGATTTGTTATAGTTTTCTCTGAAAAATTGAGATAGGAAATAGTGCTTGTTTTGGTCGTAATTGTCTGCGGTGATTTTGAATTCATTCATCTGCGCACCGCCTTTAAGCACCGTCTCTGTGCTCTGCCCCTTATTTTGACTAAAGACTGTTTTGATGGTAGTTTTTCCGAATTGCATCGTATTGGAAAATCCAAACAAATTGTTTGCAGGCTTAATTAACTGGGTTGGTAGGTTTAGATTGACATTTCCCACTTGGATGTCTTTTAGGATTCCATCGGGCTTGCCTTTCCATCCCAAATTGGTTTGATTGTCGAATTCAAAAGCCGCTTCTGTATCGTAATTTATGCCCAACTTCACAAATTCACCTACACTCCCGTTGGCGCTGATTTGCATCTGCTGGTCAAATACGGGAACAAAATATTTTTGCTGACGTTTAGAGAAATTGGGATTCCTGTTCACGTTCATGCTCCCGCCCAATTTTACCATGGCGGACCCGTTCAACTGAAAATCAACACCCCCTTCTCCAAAAATCTTAGAAACTGTTGGGTTATTTAGTTCGGCTTTGATTAAATCCGTTACGCTTTTATTGTTGCCGCCCAATGAGTAAGCGCTCTGCGTCTTTCCGCGGAAGTACTTCTCATTTTCGATTTTCGATTGTTTTTGGAAGTACTCAGCAACCGATAGGCTTTCGCCGGTAGCGTAACTGAGCGATCCTAAATTGCGGAAACCTTCGTATCGATTGGCTCTGGCGTTGTATCGCCATTCGGTTTTAACGGGATTTTCAAGATCCACATGGGAGCCCGTAGTGCCATTTTTCTGTAACCGATACCGCAGACTGTTTGTGTCTAATTGGCCGAAAAGGGGATTGCTAATTACCGCCAATAAAATCAACAGCATCGCACCGAATGTTGCACGCAAAATACGTGCGGTTATGGATTGACCATTAAATCTCATTCTGATAAACTTCTAAACGTTGCGTAGCGGTGTGGCTAATAGGCGGTTGCTTAATTTGCGAACTTGCAAGTTACAATATTTTCAATGAATTTTTTATCAATTCTTCAATGGTTGCAGTGCCTCCCAATTCTTTACTAACTTTCATAAGTGCTTTTTCTGCATTGGCTTTTTGGTAGCCTAGTGTGGTAAGGGCCGATAGCGCTTCACTAAAGTTGTCGCTCACCCCAGAAAGCATACCCAATCCCATGGATTTTTTCCCCATCATTTTGTCGCGAAGTTCTAAAACAATGCGTTGCGCACCTTTTTCTCCGATGCCTTTGATGCTTTTCAATAAACCTACATTCCCATTAACAATGGCCGCGGCCAAATCGTCTGGTTCTAGGCTACTTAGCATAAGCATTGCCGTGTTGTTTCCTACGCCAGAAACTGATGTGAGCATACGAAACATATGCCTTTCGTCGGGATCGGAAAATCCAAATAAATGCATTGAAACGGGACTTTGATTTTCTACTTTAAAAAGCAAATCGATAAATAATCGTGCTGTTTTATGACCTTTGATTTTCTCGTAGGTCGTTAAACTAATCGCAGCAATATAGCCCAAGCCTTGATTGGAAATAATCACGTGCGTGGGGTTGAGAGATTCTATTGGACCTTCTATGAAATCGTACATTTTGTTATCTGATTTGGTATTTTCGTTTGCGATAGATATTGTTAGCCATGCCAAAAATCATCATACTTAATAAAGGCGCGATGATGTTGAACCACTGCCAATAGGTGTGCTCAAGTCGAGTTTTTTCGCTATCTAACAATCTCAATGTCTTTTCTTTGGCTCTGATTTCAATCAAACCATTATCGTCTATTAAATAATCGATGCAATTCAATATGAACTTCTTATTCGCAAAGGTTGTCTTCGTAAATCGATCGTAACCCGTTGGGTAAATTCCGCCTCTGCCACTCACCCCATTTCGTATGATATCGCCATCGGCAATTACCACCATTTTACTTTCACCGTTGGGTAAGAAAGCAGATCCTGTATAGTGTTTTTGGTAGATAAAAGGCGATTGGAATTTGCCTTCCATCAATACGCCCGTTAGCTTGCTGCCACCCCTCAAAGTATTCCTGAATCGGTCGTCCCTGGATTGCATGTAAGCGTTTTCTAGGTCGACGTTTGCTGGGGCCTGAATTGTTTTTGTATAGGGGCTGCTGCTCAATAAAGGTGTTACATTAAGGTCCGTTTTTGATTTGGCAGTAAGTGTTGCTGGGAATTGACCCCAAACCGGACCTACGTTTTTGTTGATGATGTGGGGTGAACTAACCGACATAAACACGGGGAAATAATAGAAATCGATCATTTCCGGACGGTTGCCCACGGGAATCGGAATTTGATTGCAATTGGCGTCCATTAACAGGGTGGATTCCATTTTTACGCCGTAATTAAACAACGATGCATTGATGTTTTCCAACTGATTGTCCATGGCGGCGATAGAGCTGTTGGTTTCGAAACTGTCGATTTCCACATGCACCGGATCAATCATCCAAATCACCTTGCCTCCCTTTAATAGGAATTGGTCAATCAAATACAATTCAGAAGGAGAGTAGTCTTTTATCGGTTTAATGATGAGCAATAAATCGTTGTTGTTTAATCGCTGCTGTAGACTATTAATCAGAACACTGCCCATTTCTTCTGGGTTGCTCAGTGATTTTAGCTTGTCGATAAATGGCTCCGCAGATTTTGGGTCGGCCACGTTAATATTCAACGCAGAAACATCGTAATATTTACCCAATTCTGCAGCGAAATCTCCTACGCGATTGTCGATCATCTCTCCCGAACCATCCGCAACGGCAATCTTCTTGGGTTTGTCTAATGTGCACTGCCTTAACCCATTGGCGATTTCATACTCCACGTTATCAATCGCTCTTTTGATGTTGTTGTCGGCGTCCAAAGCCACATCGTGCTCATAGAAATTAATCGCAACAGTTTTTCCGGCATACATCATTTCCGCACCCGGAATAATATTCTTTATGGTAGTGCTGTTGCCTCCCTCACCTTCAATATCGCGCTGATGAATCACCCCGCGCTGATTAAAATCGTCCAGAATGCCGCTGACTTCGGATAGTTGCTTTCCTTCGAAAGGGTCGATGACTTCGATTTCGATTTTTCTGCCGCTGAGTTCGCGAAATTCATAGGCCACATCGCGGATTTCATTGCGAAGGTTTTTGAATCGGGCCGACATATCGCCGTCTAGATATAGGCGGAAGTAGCACTTTTCTTTCAGTTCTTTGCTGAGTTTTTTGCTTGTTTCGCTTAGGGTGTAACGTTTTTCCTCTGTTAAATCGATCCGCAAATAATAGAAATTGCCCAGGATGTTTACGACGATGATAATTACCAACAGCGTGGTAAATTCCAAGATGGATTGAATGCGTGCTCCGTACTTTTTCATCACCATTTTCTGCTTTCAAATGCCATTTTCGTTGCCCCTAAGAAGGTTGCGATGAATCCAAAGAAGTAAATTACATCGCGGGTGTCTAGTACGCCACGACTAATGGATTGATAGTGAAAATCAAGACTGAACCACTCTAAGCTTTTGCCGATGGCGTCCAGGGCTTTGATGTCTCCCAATAGACTCAATACGCCATACCAGAAAAAACACAATACCATTGAAATTATTAACGAAACAATTTGATTGTCGGTCAGTGAACTAGCAAACAACCCAATGCTCGCATAGCTAGCGGCCAAAAGTATCAAACCAAAATAGGAACCCCATGTAGCTCCGGCATCAGTGCCTTGTAAGGGATCGGCAAGTTGTTGAATCGTATAGTAATAAAATAGGGTGGGTAAAAGTGTGAAGACGATCAATGCCACCGCTGCCAAATATTTTCCCATCAAAATGGATAAATCACTCACGGGACGGGTGGTCAAAATTTCTATCGTACCCAATCGACGTTCTTCGCTGAGGCTTCGCATCGTAATGGCAGAAACCAAAAAGATTAAAATATAGGGAGCGATGTTGAACATCACTTGCAGGCTAGCCACGCCCAAATCAAGGACGTTATTCCCTTTGATGATCCACATGAACAATCCAGTGATTGCCAAGAAAACGCCCATTACTATATAGGCAATGAACGAGCCCAAGAAACTGCGAATTTCCTTTTTAAATACTTCCCACATGGCTTGTCAAATTTCTAAAAATGGTCTCTAAACTGTCCGATGGCGCTGTCTCTTTTAAGCCTTCCAACGTATTGTCGGCAATGATCTTGCCCTTATTTATTAATATCACTCGGTTACACATGGCTTCTACCTCTTGCATGATGTGGGTACTCAAAAGAACTGTTTTTTCGCTGCCCAAATTTTTAATAACGTTTCTAATCTCAACCACCTGGTTTGGATCGAGTCCAGAGGTGGGTTCATCCAAAATCAACACTTTTGGGTCGTGGATAAGCGCTTGGGCTAATCCAACGCGTTGACGGTAACCTTTAGATAACTGTCCGATTTTCTTATTCCTTTCTGGTCCGAGGTGTGTTAACTCGATGACCATTTCTAGCGCCTTCTTGGTGTTTTTAACTCCAGCAATTCCCGCTGCAAATAACAAGTATTCTGAAATGTACATATCCAGATACAAAGGATTGTGCTCGGGAAGGTAGCCAACCAGTTTCCTCACTTCTAAACTTTGTTCTGCCAAATCCAATCCGCAAACCGAAGCATCGCCGCTGCTTGCAGGTATATATCCGGTGAGGATTTTCATTGTGGTAGATTTTCCGGCGCCGTTGGGACCTAGAAATCCAACCACCTCTCCCGATGGAATGGAAAATGAAATACTGTCTAACGCCAATTGATGGCCGTATTTCTTGGATAAATTGTTAACTTGAATGCTCACAGAAAATACAAAAATAGTTGAATCGGATCAACCTTTTATACTCTGTATAACGATGAAGACACTTCTTCTATTCTAATTTCGTAGGAATATCTTCCGCGCTTGCTTTTGCTAGAGCGCGATCGCCCTCTACGATAGGATCCGCGTCGTTTTTTACCATAATAAGGAGTGTATGGCATTTGGAATAAATTGGACGCAATTAAAAGGGTATCGCTCTTTACCGTTTCATTGGGGAAGTCGATGACTGCAGCGGGGTTTAAAGGCCTTCCAAGGAATCGAATTTCGAAATGTAGATGCGGGCCGGTGCTGTGTCCGGTGGATCCGCCCAGTCCAATGAGTTGACCTGCGTTTACCAATGTTCCAGATTTATGTTCCAATTTGCTCAAGTGGCCATAAAGCGTTTCCAAGCCGTTGAAATGTCTAATCACCACGCAATTCCCATAGCCATTATAGTATTTGCTCATTCGAATCACACCGTCAAAGGCAGAGTAAACTGAATCGCCGGTTCTGAGTTGCAGGTCTATGCCTGTATGGGGGCGACCATGACGCCAGCCAAAAGGAGAATTCGTCCTTCCATAAATTGGCATCGCAAAATCACAATCCATTTCAAGGATGTTAATTGGGATGGCATCTTGAAGTTTGCGCAAATCAAATCGATAGGCATCTACGTGCATCGTGTCCCAAAAAGCATAGAAATCGTATTCGGGCAGCATGCCAGGGATGATGAATTCACCTTCCTCGTAGTAATAAGCAAGAGTATCGGCGCTGTGCTCCCACAATGAATCTTGAATGATCCAATCGCCCTCGTCTTCTCCGTAATCTTCTTCGTCGTCTTCGATCTGTGCGATCGCAAAATTGCTGCAAACGAGCATCAGCGCAAAGACAAAAGTCTTAGTCCAAAGTAACCAATGTTTGGGCTTGCTCTGCATCAAGTAAGATTTGAGATTTTAACGCTTCGATTGAATCGAACTTCTGCTCATTTCTCAAATACTGTACCAAAAACAGGGTGAGGTGCTCGCCGTAGATGTTTTTATCAAAATCAAACAAGTGCGCTTCGATGCTAATATTTTCGCCATCCACCGTGGGCCTTACGCCGATGTTGCAAACCATTTTGAAACGCTTGTTTTCTACCAAACAAATGCCGGCATAAACGCCAAACGAAGGGATGAGTTTGTAGGGGTCGTTGATGTGGATATTCGCAGTGGGAAATCCTATCGTTCTGCCCAATTGCTTGCCATGAATCACCGTACCAGTGAGTTGGTATGACCTGCCAATGAGTTGATTTGCCTCATATAATCCACTATTTGATAGTGCCTTGCGAATTCTGGTGCTGCTAACGGCAATTTCGTCTATTGTAGAAGCCGGAATTTCCTGTACGGCGAAGTTGAACTGTTTGCTTAGTTGAACAAGAGTGTTGAAATCGCCACTTCTGTTGATCCCAAAGTGGTGGTCGTATCCGATTACGATGGTATGGACGTTGAGTTGTTTTACCAATATATCCGCCACAAAGGCTTCGGGCGAAAGTTGAGAAAATTCTTGGGTGAATGGAAGGACCAAAACGTAGTCTATGCCCAAGGCAAAAACGGCTTCGGCTTTTTCTTCGATGCTCGAGAGCATTCGTAGTTCACGGTTGTTGGGTTCTACGACCAGTCTAGGGTGGGGGTGGTAGGTGATTAATAAGCTTTGGGTGTTTTGTTCCTTGGCTAGGTCAACCACGTGATTTAATACTTTTTGATGACCCAAATGAACGCCATCGAAAGTACCTTGGGTAATGACTAAGGGTGAACTCTTAGGGACTTCGGAGGGATTGCGATACAGTGACGTGGTCATGGAAAGTACAAATTTCGGTAAAATATCCGCTGAGAGTTCTCGTTCTTAAACTAAATTTGTTGCTGATGCCCAAACGCTTACTGATTTTATTGTGTGTTCTGGCCTCGGCCAAGGCCTCGGCCCAAGCCGGATCGCAAGGCGTTTTTCGGATATTGGACATTCCAATGCACAGCAAATCATTGGCTTGGTGCGGTTATTTGATATCTCAACCCTCATCAGATATCCTTCAAACGACCAACAATCCAGCGTTACTCTCAGATGAACATCGTTTCAAAGCAGGACTTAGCGCTGGTACCATTCTTCCAGGCGTTTTTTCTGCCAATGCGGCGTTTGGAATCGGAAATATTTCGGTATCGGGCAAAAAAATATCGCTACAGGGTTTTGCGCAGCACATCGACTATGGCAGCATGGATGGTTACGATGCGGGTGGAAATCCAACGATGAAATTGGTAGCAAACGAAACAAATATTGGAATGGGCGGATCCATGGCACTATCACCTCAACTAAGATTTGGTGCCCAGTTGGGAATGGTTTATAGCATTCTAGGACCCTTTATTTCCAGTGGCGTGTATGTCAATTTGGGGTTCAATCACATCAAAAAAGATTCAACTTTATCGGCTGGATTGCTTATTAAAAATCTGGGCGCACAAGTGATGAGTTATCAAGATGCAGGCAGAGAACCTTTGCCTTTTAATATCCAAGCGGCCGTGGCAATTATGCCCAAACACATGCCTTTTAAATTTCATCTGGTGGCGCATAGTTTGCAAAAATGGGATTTGACCTACGATCAGTATCTAAATAGCAACGGTCAGATAGATATCAATGGTCAGGCGGTGTTGCCAACCGAAGCGAAGTTTGCGGATAAATTGGGTCGACATTTAGCGGTGGGTACGGAATTGGCGTTGGGTAAGAATTTTGGCATTTATGTTGGGTATAGTCAGCAAAGAAGAAAAGATATGATTACCGATGTAAGGCGGGGTACGGCGGGATTTGGCTGGGGTTTGAAATTCAAAATGGCCAAGTTGGATATTACGTATTCTAGTGCCAGTTATTTCAGCAGTCAGAATTCGAATATGTTCTCCATCATTATCGATCCCAATCGGTTTTCCAAGAAAAAATCTGTTGCCTTTGTTCAGTTAAATCATACGCCTTGTCGCGGAATCCCTGAGTTGTAACAGAAAGTGGGACAGAGAAAAATCAATATCGCAATAGACGGTTATAGCAGCTGCGGAAAAGGGACTTTGGCGAAAGCGTTGGCTTCGGCGTTGAATTATGTTTTTATCGATAGCGGGGCGATGTATCGCGCGGTGACGTTGTTTTTGATGCGTCATTCAGTGAATTTGGATGATATGGCTCAAGTGGAACAAGCGTTGGCTAAAGTAACAGTGAAGTTTGATGTGAACGATGCTGGGGTGTCCGTTGTGCTGTTGAACGGTGAAAATGTGGAGCATGAAATTCGCACAATTGCGGTTGCCTCGAAAGTGAGTGAAGTGGCGAAAATCCAAGCTGTGCGCGATAAGTTGGTGTATTTGCAACAGCAAATGGGAGTACAAAAAGGCGTGGTGATGGACGGTCGCGATATCGGAACAGTAGTTTTTCCGGATGCGGAATTAAAGATTTTCATGACGGCTTCGGTTGAGGTTAGGGCTCAGCGCAGATTTTCGGAGTTGGTCGCCAAGGGCGATGCGGTGACGTTGGAGGAGATTTCGGCGAACTTAAAACATCGTGATGCGGTGGATTCTTCTCGGGAAAATAGTCCGCTCACAATGACATCGGATTATCGGGTTTTGGACAATTCGGAAATGGATAGAGACTCGCAATTTGCATTGGCGATGGCTTGGGCGGACGAGGTGTTCTCGTTGATATCTTGAGAATAACGTTTGATTTAGATTTTGTTATTTCGCTGTTATTATGAATCGTCAGAAAATTGTCGCGGGTAACTGGAAAATGCATAAAACCTTGGAAGAGAGCCAAGCGTTGATTACCGAAGTAAGAGGAATTGTTAGAGATGAATATCGCGGAGAAGGTAAAGTAGTTTTAATCCCAACATTTTTGGCTTTGCCATCTGCCGTTCGATTGCTAGAAGGCAGTGGATTGTTGGTTGGGTCACAAAATGCACATCAAGAAGATCAAGGGGCATTTACGGGTGAAATTTCAGCAGGTATGCTTAAGTCGTTGGGTATTCAATATTGTTTGGTAGGGCATTCGGAACGACGTCAATTCTTTGGGGAAACCAATGAAGTATGTGCGTTGAAAGTAAAATCGGTGATTCGCCATGGCATGAAGCCCATTTTTTGTATCGGCGAAACGTTGGAACAGCGCGAAAGCAAGCAATATTTTAGGGCTATCGAAGAGCAAATCGTTCAAGGATTGTTTCATTTGGATCGCAAGGAATTTGCCGAAGTTGTTATTGCATATGAGCCAGTTTGGGCTATCGGTACCGGTTTGAATGCATCGCCGGAGCAAGCGCAAGAAATCCATGCTTATATCAGAAAACTATTGGCCAACCAATACAATGAAGAAATTGCTGCAACTACCTCTATCCTTTACGGTGGAAGCGTGAAGCCAGAAAATGCTGCGGCGTTGTTTATGCAGGCCGATATCGATGGTGGATTGATAGGTGGTGCTAGCTTAAAAGCCCGCGATTTTATTGATATCGTGAAAGCGATGCGATAAGCCTCTCGAGCTTGAATTAATAGACTGCGAACAATGAAACGCAAGTTGGTGCGTTATTTGTAATCTCACCCTGATGATAAAAAAACTCTGCTTTATCCTACTTTCTGTTTTTGCGCTGAAATTGACAGCCCAAAGTGGAAGTTTTAGCCCAGTGCCTGCTACCTTTATTGCTGAGTTTGAGACATTTGTCAACCGCCCTGGAGATAAGAACCTCACCAAGAATTTCAATATTTTTAAGCAGAATTGGGAAATGGGTAAATTTTCGCCCAGTCAGCAGAAATTTATCATCGATATTTCAAATCAAATGCTGGCCGAAAAAATGGCCGTTCAACCGCATTTCGAATTATACATCGCAACGGTAGCGGCATTTTTGCAAAATAACTTGCCCGATAAAGTACTCGTTCAATGGCAAGGCATCACCAAGTCTTTGCTGGGAAATTCCAACAAAGAGTACCTCGAATTTCTTCAAACTACCGCCAATTTGTTCGCCGATAAAGTCATTTATAAATCGGGTACGGCAGTTTGGAGCGTGGATACGCTGGATTTTGACTTATACTACAATAATGAAATCGAAATACGCTTTGGTGAAGTTGCCCTAATCTGCACTGGGTTTATGGACAAAATGGTAATTAGCGCTACCAAAGGAGTGTATAAGCCGTTGAAGAATGTTTGGGTTGGTGATTACGGCACCGCGGATTTCAAACGATGCCTACCCACCGAATCGGCTTGGGTGAAGTTTGGGAAATATCGCTTGAACATGGATCAAAATATCTATTCGGTGGACTCAGCTCAGTTGGTCTACGGTAGGTATTTTAAAACACCGGTTTTGGGTAAGTTTACCGATAAATTGAGTACTGCCACGGATTCTTTAAAAGTAAAGAAATCGGGATTTCCGCAGTTCAATTCCTATGATAACGAATTGTTGGTGAGTGGAATAGTGGGTGATGAATCTTTCTTTAGAGGGGGATTTTCGATGCAAGGTCATTCCATTACAACGGCCACTGCCAACGGCAAACCATCGGTGATCGACGTGTTCTATAAAGGCAAAAAGAAGGTCACCTTAAAAAGTAAATCGTTCAAAATCCAAGACGGGATTGCAGGGACTTTGCAGAGTGAATTCACGATGTATTTGGACAGCGTCACCACAATCTACCATCCCTTTGTGAAGGTGAATTTTATCTTCAAGGACAATAAATTAATTATCGATAGGGGTGAGGAAGGATTGATGCGCGTGCCGTTTCAAGACAATTTTCACAATGTAAATATTGATGTTCAGCAGGTTCGTTGGATTGTTACGGAGCCTTTTGTGGATTTTGATAACGTGAATAACGAGTTGGAAGCAAGAATTTCATCGGACGATTTTTTTCGTGACATTCTATACAATCGATTGCAAGGTCCTTTGAGGTCGCATCCGTTGGAAGGTTTGGTAGCCTACTATAACCGACAGCCAGAAGATCCCATTGCCAAGCAAATGGAGAAGGATATCAAAAACTTGATGTTGTCTAAGGATCCAGCCGATAAAGCAAAATTGGATGCCAAGCTCAAGCAGTTGCAAGCGCAGAAAGCCAAAACGCGTGAGTTTTACAAGGCAGATCAGCGCATCAAATTTTCATTGGATGACTATGCATTTTTTCAGCAAACCCAGAAAGAATATTTGGTAGTTCCGTTTCTTGAATTGCATGATCAAGGTTACATCAATTATTTACAAGATCAAGACAGTGTTACCTTGTTGCCAAAAGCGTTTCGATATGTGCAAGCGCATCAGAAATTAAGGGATTACGATGTGATTCGAATTTCTTCCATCATTGGAAAGCGATCCAATTTTACGTTGAATCTGCTGAGTAATGAAATGAATTTGGAGGGTGTTTCTAAGTTCTTCTTTTCCGATTCTCAAAACGTAATTGTGGTGCCAACGGAGCAGCAAGTGACATTGACCAAGAATCGTGGTTTGCGTTTTGGTGGACAGTTGAGGGCGGGGAGATTCGATTTTTACGGTAAAAAGTACGTTTTCAATTACGGTCAGTTCAACATAGCGATGTCGGCCGTGGATTCCCTAAGAATGTACTTTCCAGATTCTTCTGGACGTAGATTGGTGCCCATCAAATCGGTGTTGCGGAATGTGAGTGGTACGTTATACATCGACAAACCCAACAACAAATCGGGGAATAAGGATTATCCAGAGTATCCGATTTTTGTTTCAGACAAAGGAAGTGAGGTGCTTTACGATAAGCCACACATTCATGGCGGGGCCTACGAAGGCGATAAATTTAAGTTTGTGGTGGATCCGTTCACAATCGATAGTTTGGATAATTTCACAATAGCGGGTTTGCGGTTTGAGGGTAATTTTATTTCCGATGGAATTTTTCCTGAGTTTAGGCATTATGTGACCATTCAGAAGGATTACTCTTTGGGTTTTATAAAACACACGCCTCCCGGTGGTTATTCGATGTATCGCGGCAAGGGATTGGGTGATATGACCATGAATTTGAGTGAAGAGGGTTTTTATGGAACTGATGGTACGATTGGGTATCAGGGTTCAAAAAGTGAGTTTTCAAAGATTTTGTTATTGCCCAAAAAGGCTGTGGGTGTGTTGAATCGATATGATTTGACCGAGAATACCAAGTTTCCAGAAACCCATGCAGTGATGGCTAACATGGAGTGGAATCCTTATCAGGATGAATACAAAGTGACCAATGGGGCAACGCCAATCAAAGTGTTTAAGGTGGGTCATGATTTCACGGGTACAATGACACAATCGCCAAGTGTGATGAAGGGCAATGGTACTTTGGCTTGGGAACAGGCGAGATTTACTAGTGCTGAACAAATCTTTGGTCCCAAAAAGACATCTGCCAAGCAAGCCAGTTTGCAGATTTACGCGGCGGATTCTTCTCGGATGGCTTTTGAGACTAGCAATATCAATGGAACGATGGACTTTAATACGCGCATCGGGACATTTACCAAGAACGAGGCGGGTTCTATGACCAAGTTTGATTACAATATGTATCAGACCAATCTCACGGATTACAAGTGGGATATGGACAAGAAGATTATTCAGGCTAAGGTAGGTCCTTCGTTGGCCGGTCAAACGCCCATTTTTGCCAGTACGAATCCAACCCAAGGGGGCTTGAGTTTTGAAGCCAAAAAAGCCGATTACAGTTTGGTGGATTATACGCTTAAGATCAGTGAAATACCGTTTATCGATATCGCTGATTCACGACTTTTCCTGAAAGATGGAAAGGCTACCGTGAGGGCAAATGCGAATATGGATCAGTTGGATAGCACGCGATTGGTGGCTGGAAGGGATAATAAATTCCACGAGATTTATAAGTTGCGGGTGAAGGTGTATGGTAAGAATAAGATACGTGGAAACGGGTATTATCAGTATGTCAATAGTAGGGGTGTAAGGCAAGAGTTTTTCTTGGATAGTGTGATCGTGAACGACAATCAGCGTGTAGAAGGGGTGGGTAAGATCGCGGAGGAAAGCAACTTTACTTTGGAGACCAAAATCGGATATAAGGGTTTCGCTCAGATAGAAAGCACGGAAAAATTGATTCGCTTTACAGGTTATGTGAAACCTTTGCATACGTTTAAAAACATTTATCCTTCGGCTTGGATTCGGTTCGATAACCGTGTGGATCCCAAAGACGTTGTGTTGGATATGAGTGATCCGCGCGACAAAGACAATAAGAAGCAATACGTGGGTTTATTTGTTGCCAACGATTCAAGTCACGTCTATCCGTTGATGTATTCTTGGAAGCGCAGGTATTCCGACGATGATGTTACCAACGATACAGGTATTTTCTACTACGACCACAAGACGGAGAGTTTCTATGCCGGCAGTAAGTCGAGGTTGCGCGATGGTGGATTGAAAGGCAGTTGGATTCAGTTTAACGAGAAAGATCACACCATTCACGCGGAAGGACCTTTAGATTTTGGATTGGAGACGCCCAATATTCATTTCAAGAATGCGGGTACGGCGGATTTATATCGCGGGGATAGCTCGTTTGTTTTCAACATGGCGATGATGTTGGATTTTCCGATGCCTCAGGATTATGTGACGGCGTTGGTGGCTTTGATCAATGAGAACGGTGGGACAACTTCCTCGGTGAATACGGACTTCTTTAAGCGGTGTTTGGGCGAGATGATGGAAAATGAGAAGAGTGCACGTCAGGCCTTGGCCAATTTGGAAAAGAACGGCGAACTAACAGGCAAAGACGAGGCGAATTATGCCTTTGTTTTGAGCGATGCAACCTTCCGTTGGGACAGTAAAATGCGGGGTATGTATTGCGACGATATCGTTTCGGTGGCCAGCATCGCAGGGAAGCCTATCAACAAGAGTTTAAGGGCGACGATGTTGCTGGAGCACAAGCGAAGTGGACAGAATATGTATATGTATTTGGAGCTTGGGGCGAAGGATTATATCTATATCAATTTGACGAAAACGGTGGCAAATATTTATTGCTCGGATGAGAAGATGCAGGGTGTGTTGGCTGCTACGATGAGCAAGATTAAGGCCGAAGGCTTCTATATCAGACCCGCTACTGAACGTCAGGCTGAGAAGTTTATTCGTCGATTTGAGGAGTAAGTAAACGTAATTTTTATTTTGATTTAATTATCCCAGAGGGTTGGCTACGGCGATGGCTGTGGGATAATTCACATCCGTTAGGTGGAGTCCTTGGGCCGGCGCGGACGCGCCGGCCTCACTTCTTGAACCGCCCACGAAAATGGCTTCAAAATCCGCGGGTGAGATTTTCCCTTGTCCAACTTCTACCATCGTTCCTACCAAAGCCCTTACCATATTTCGGAGGAATCGATTGGCCTGAATCTGAAAAGTGTATCCCGCTTCGGTGATGGTCCACTCGGCAATAAATACTTCGCATATGGGGTTGCCATTGGGGATTTCTCCCTTGCAAAAGGCTTGAAACGGGTGTTTCCCAACAATTGAGGCAGCACATTGATTCATTGCGGCCACGTTGAATTCTGCGGCAAGCCACCAAGAAGTATTTGTGGTGAAGGGGTTCTTTGATCGATGAATGTGATAGTGATATTCACGTTGTATCGCGGAAAATCTTGCATGAAAATCCTCATTTACGGCCGTGATTTTTTTGATGCCAATGCTGTTCGGGAGCATCTTGTTTAATCGGATGTCTAAATCAACGGGAATATTTTCGGGGCCATCAAAATGGGCGACAAAGTAGCTCGCGTGGACGCCGGCATCAGTTCTTCCGCAACCCATCGTTTCGATTGTTTGATTACAGACTTGACTCAGCGCTTTGTCGATTTCGCCCTGAACGGTAATCGTATTGTTCTGAACTTGCCAGCCCCCAAAATGGGTTCCTTCATAGGCCAATTCAATTTTATAACGCATGTTACAAATTTTCGTAAATGATAGCGCAGCCTTGTCCAACCCCAATACACATGGTTGCCAAGCCATATTTTAACGACTTATTGCGATTCATATGGTGTATAAGTGTGGCTGAAATGCGTGTTCCAGAGGCGCCTAAGGGATGACCGATGGCGATGCTTCCCCCATTGGGGTTAACAATGCTGCGATCTATACCTAGTGTTCTCATGCTAGCCAAAACCTGTGCGGCGAAGGCTTCGTTGAGTTCGGCAACATCGAGGTCTTGAATGGTGAGGCCTGCATTTTTTAACGCTTTTTGTGTCGCCGGAACAGGTCCGATTCCCATTATACTTGGGTCTACACCCGCAGCACCAATTCCAGCCACACGAGCCATGGGGGTAAGTCCCAATTGTTTTACCATTTCTTCAGAGGCTAGAATGCAAACGGCTGCACCATCGTTGATGCCCGAGCTATTTCCAGCGGTCACTGATCCTCCTTCTTTGAAGGCGGGTTTTAGCGATGCAAGGATACTTACTTCGCTAAGTCTTGGATGTTCGTCGGTGCTAAAAAGTATCGCATCGCCCTTTTTTTGAGGAATGGGGACGGCTACAATTTCTTGGTTAAAGAGTCCGGCTGCTTGCGCATTTTTCCAATTGAGTTGGGTTTCATAGGCAAACAGATCTTGGTCTTCCCGGGAAATATTGAACTGCTGGGCGACATTTTCTGCGGTTTCACCCATCGAAAATGGATGATACATCTTGGCCAACGTTTTATTTGTAAATCTCCAACCGATGGTTGTATCGTAGATTTCTGGCGTTCTGGAGAAAGCAGCATCGGCTTTGGCCATCACAAAAGGGGCGCGTGTCATACTTTCTGTGCCTCCGGCAACTACCAAATGGGCTTGGCCTGATGCAATCGACATAGCACCGTTCATGATGCTTTGTAATCCACTGGCGCACAATCGGTTTACGGTGTATCCTGGAACAGAAGTAGGGATTCCAGCCATCAAGGATGCCATTCTCGCTACGTTTCTATTGTCTTCACCGGCCTGGTTTGCCGCACCCAAAATCACCTCGTCTATAGCGGCAGGGTCAATATTGGGGTTTCGTGCTAAAATCGATTGAATTACATGCGCTGCAAGATCATCGGGTCTAATTGCGGCGAGGGTGCCACCAAATTTGCCTACGGGCGTTCTCAGAATGTCAATCACATAAACCGGAGTCTTCATTCTGCAAAATTCAACAATTTCATTGATTACGCATCGGTAAATTTTATATTTGCTTCTTTATGCAGCAAAGGCGTTCTACAGGGGGGGTGAAATTCTTAAACCAAACGATGGCCTTGCTTTTGTTGCTGCTGATCCCAGGCATAGTTTACGGCCAAGAAAATAGTTCGCCAAGGGAGGACAGTACAAAAGTAAATAGGGCCGACACAACAGACGTTGAATCGTTTGATGAAGTGTTGGTTTCATCGCAGCGTTTTGCGCAAAAAAGGAAGGATTCGCCACGACAAATTGAAGTGGTTAGTGCCAAGCGCTTGGCAGAATTGCAACCCGCTACTTTGGGTGACGCGTTGATCAATACAGGTCAGGTGTTTGTTCAAAAGAGTCAAATGGGTGGTAGTTCTCCTGTGTTAAGGGGTTTTGAAGCCTCTAGGGTACTCATGGTGATAGATGGCGTTCGTATGAATAATGCAACGTATCGTGCTGGTCACTTGCAAGACATCATCACCATTGATCCATTTATTTTGGATCGGATAGAAGTGAATTTTGGTGCGGGTTCTACATTGTACGGCTCTGATGCTTTGGGCGGTGTACTTTACTTCAAAACGAAAGATGCTACCCTTGGAAAATTTGAGGTAAAACCCAATGCCGCGGTTCGATACTTGTCGGCGAGCAACTCTGTGATTGGAAACGCGGGGTTGAAGATTCAAAGTGAGAAAGTAGGACTGTTATTGTCGGCCACACGCAGTCAATTTGGCGATTTGCGCAGTGGGAGTAAAAATTACTCGGATTGGGATACTTTTGGATTGTTGTCTAAATATGTGACCCAAATCAATGGTCGCGATACGGTTTTGGTAAACGATGATCCCCAATTGCAGAAAGGGACTGGCTACTCTCAAACGGACTTATTCGCCAAGGTATTTGCCAAAACAGGTAAAATCGAACATACTGTGAATTTTCAAAAGTCGATGTCTGATTTGATTCCTCGCTACGATCGTATGTCGCAGTTTGATAATGGCAAGCCCGTTTATGGTCGTTGGGATTACACGCCGCAGAATCGCAATTATCTATCGTACATCGCAAAAACGGGAAGTGTGGATCACCATATTCGTTTGACGTTGGCTCAGCAGAGTACGGAAGTGGCGCGTGTGACCCGCAATTTTGGAAGTAAAACGGAGCGAACGCAGAAGGATGATGTAACGATGAGAACGGTGAATTTGGATCGACATGATCAATTGAGCGAGTTGTTTACATTGAATTCGGGCATTGAGATGGTTTGGAATGATGTGACATCGGTGGGAATCAATAAAAATATTTCCACGTTGGCGGAAACTGCAACAAAAGCGCGTTACAGCGATTCGGGTGCAACCACTCAGATGCATTCGGTTTTTGCGCAGGGAATTTATCGCATCGCATCAACAGGGACAGTGATTCAGGGAGGATTGCGGGTTTCTAAGTATTCATTGGAGGCTTTGTATTCCAAGGCGAATCCATGGAAATTGCCCTACAGTTCGATTTCTTTTGCTTCAACCACGCCAAGTTTTGATTTGGGGCTTACGCAGCAGCTCAAGAAGGGATTATTGTTGAAGGCGAGTGTGAATCAAGCATATCGCAATCCGAATGTGGACGATATGACCAAGGTGTTTGATAGCAAGCCCGGCGTAAAGTTGTTGGTGCCAAGTCCTGATTTGAAGGCCGAGCAGAGCACAACGCTGGATTTGGGGGTGTTATGGAGGAAGGATAGGTCATTTGCGTTTGAGGCGGGTGTTTTCAGTAGCGCGGTGAAGAATTTGTTATTGGACCAGCTAGGTACGTTAGATGGTGCGGATTCTTTGATGTATGATGGTCGTTTGACGCCGGTTTATCAGATAAAGAACGTGGCGGTTGGGAATATATCTGGGATGTATTTGAATGCGAAGTTTAGGTTGATGCGCGAATTGTGGTTTACGGGTTCGGTGACACAGACAAAGGGCGTTTATCTGTTGGATGGTGCGGCTGCGGAGCAGCCGCTGGATCACATTCCTCCAGTTTACGGTCAGGCCGCATTGCGCTGGAATGGCCAGGGTTGGTTTGTTGAAGGACAGTGTTTGTTTAATGGCAAAAAGAAGGCGGAGGATTATTCGAGCAGTGGGGAGGATAACCAGGACAAGCAGCCAGTAGGTTTGGCAGATATCAATGGCGATGGCAAGGCCGATGGATTCAATCCTGCATGGCAGTGTTGGAATTTGCGAGGGGGTTATCAGCATAAGTCGGGTTTAACAGCAAATATTGCGATTGAAAATTTATTGGATTTGCATTACCGATATTTTGCCAGTGGGATGAGTGCTGGGGGAAGAAGTGTAAATGTGAGTGTAGCGTATCAGTTTTAAACTCGGCTTTCAGGGATTTGCATCTATGTAAAGCCTAGATCAACGGATATGTCGGCCTGAATTCAGGCTTAGTTAACAAAAAGGGAGGGCGGCCGCAGGCCGCCCTCCCTTTTTTCTTGACCACGTCCGCGGAGGTTTTGTATCTTTGCATTTACTTATGGGAAGGATTTTTGAAAAACGAAAGCATACCATGTTTGCTCGCTTCGATCGCATGGCAAAGCAATTTACCCGCATCGGAAAAGAAATTGCCATCGCAGTAAAGCAAAGTGGACCCAATCCGGAAAATAATGCCAAGTTGCGCACAGTGATGCAAAACGCGAAGTCGGTCAATATGCCGAAAGATCGCGTCGACGCTGCCATCAAACGTGCCAGCACCAAAGGAGATTCAGAAAATTACGAAGAAGTTCGCTTCGAAGGATATGCACCTCACGGCGTGGGTGTTTTGGTTGAAACGGCAACGGATAACAATACTAGAACCGTGGCCAACGTACGCATGCACTTCAATAAAGGCGGTGGAGCCATGGGCAAAACGGGTTCCCTCGATTTTATCTTCACCCGTAAAGGCGTTTTTAAAATCGAAAAGTCAAAATTGGGCAGCCGCGACCTGGATGAATTCGAATTTGAATTGATCGATTTTGGTTTGGATGAGGTTGCTTTCGATGAAGAATTGGTATACGTGTATACTGATTTTACTGACTTCGGTACGATGCAAAAAGCCCTCGAAGATATTGGCATCGAATACAATACCGCCGAATTGCAATATGTCCCCAATACCTATGTGGATTTAACAGAGGAGCAAGCAAAAGAAGTCTTGGATCTAGTGGATCGCTTAGAGGGCGACGATGACGTGCAGAACGTTTACCACAATTTGAGGTAATTACTTGGGGCAAGTTTGGCACTGAATCACCTTTGCATCAAATACAGCTTTGATGGGAATGTTGCGTTCTGGTGAAACGGGGTCGTTACAAACAATCCAAATGTTGTAATTCGCATTACCCTTCTTTAATACGGTATCAAAGAAAACGCGGATTGGCATTTCCTCGCCGGGGGCTAAGGTCTTTTTATCAAACTTCAAAGTGATACAACCGCAGTCCTGCGTGATGTCGTGGATTTTCAATTCTGTCTTCCCCGTATTTTTGAGATGGATGTCGGTGAATAGTAGGTCGCCCGCCTCTTTTTTGCCCCAGTTAATCTCTTTGACATCGACGTCTAATTTGGGTTGCTTGGCTAATTGTTTGGCGTTCATCTTAGGGAAATACTGTCGACGTACATAGTTTACAACAATGCTATTAAAAAGAGCCGCGGGGTTGTCGGTGGTGTAAGGCAGTTCAATGGCACCAAAGCCAAAGTGTGTGATTTTTGTTCCATCGATTTTGATTTTAAAGGTTCCAATTTCATTTGGCTCCAGGGCGGTGGGGTAGCTTAGTATTTTAATAAAAGCAGGAATCTGCGATGGATTGATGGGCTCAAAATTGGCAGTATAGGGCGTTTCGTTGGTGATGCGTATGGTTTGCGAGTCCTGCTGATTGTCTAATAGCTCTAAAAAAGAAAAACTAGGTGCACTGAACGATATTTTACCCATGTCGGGTATCACGGCAGCGTTTGGGTCGATTCGTGGCTTTAAAACCTCTCCCTCGATATCTAGGTGAACAAGCGAAGCGGTTACGGCATCGGAATAAACGGTGATTGATTTCTGAAACGACCCGATTCGATTGTTTGTTTCGAATCTCGCTTCGATGAAGCCTTTTCCTCCTGGAGGGATAGAATCACGGGTCCAATCGGGGGTGGTGCAACCGCAAGAAGTATGGACTTGTTGAATATGTAGCGGAGTGACACCTATGTTGGTAAATGGAAACCGGTGGATGGCGTAGTGAATTGATTCTTCAATCTTGCCAAAATCATGTTTTGTATGGTCGAATTGGATCTCCGGACCTTTCTTAATTGGAGTTGGATTTTGGGCGCCAATTTGGGTGCAAAAAAGTAGCGTTGGAATGAAAATGCGGAAGAATTTTGTGCTCATTGGAGGTTTAGAATGTGTTTTAAGTTGTCAAAAGTAGTGCCAAAATGGGAGACGTTAAAAAAAAGATGAAAGTTGCCCGATGGGTTACTGAATTCAGCGTTTTAGGGCGGTGCAACCCTTAGAATGGCCCAAATTTGAAGGATATTTGGGTTTCTTTTGAATTCAGTGCTATATTTTTTTGACATGGTCTTGATTTTGACAAATAATAGGCGTAATTTTGCCGTCCTTTTTGGGAAAAATATGCCAACAATTCAACAGCTAATTAGAAAGGGACGGCAGGAAACTGTTTGGAAGAGCAAGTCACCTGCACTTGATTCTTGTCCGCAGCGCAGAGGTGTTTGTACCCGCGTATACACAACTACACCAAAGAAGCCGAATTCGGCTCTTCGTAAGGTAGCTCGTGTACGTTTGTCGAACGGAAAAGAAGTGAACGCCTACATTCCAGGTGAAGGCCACAACTTGCAAGAACACAGTATCGTTTTGGTACGTGGAGGCAGGGTGAAGGATTTGCCGGGTGTACGTTATCACATTGTACGAGGAGCATTGGATACTGCCGGAGTAGAAGGCCGTAACCAGCGCAGAAGTAAGTATGGCACAAAGAAACCAAAGGCTAAGAAATAATCACAATCAGTTATGAGAAAGGCGCGCGCTAAAAAACGCATATTGTTACCCGATCCTAAGTTCAACGACGTAGTAGTTACTCGTTTTGTGAACGGGATGATGTATGATGGTAAGAAATCATTGGCATACAACATTTTTTATTCAGCATTGGACTTGGTAGAAGCCAAAGCCACAGAGGAGCCAGGTATTGAGACCTTCCGCAAAGCGTTGAACAACGTAATGCCTACGGTTGAGGTTAAGGCACGTCGTGTTGGTGGTTCTACTTTCCAGATCCCTACAGAAGTTCAACCTCGCCGTCGTATGGCCGTTGGAATGAAGTGGATGATCGGATATGCTCGCAAGCGCAACGAAAAATCAATGGCTGAGAAATTGGCTGGTGAAATTTTGGCTGCATCGCGCAACGAAGGTTCTGCGGTGAAGAAGAAAGAAGATACACACAAAATGGCTGAAGCAAACAAAGCTTTCGCACACTTTAGGGTTTAATAAGAGAAATTAATAGCATGTCACGCGATTTATCGTTTACAAGAAACATTGGTATTGCAGCCCACATTGATGCGGGTAAGACAACTACTACGGAGCGTATTCTTTACTATGCTGGTGTAAACCACAAGATTGGTGAGGTACACGACGGAGCGGCTACCATGGACTGGATGGCTCAAGAGCAGGAGCGTGGTATTACCATTACTTCAGCGGCTACCACAGTTTTCTGGAAATACTTAGATAACAATTATCACATTAATATCATCGATACTCCAGGTCACGTAGATTTTACCGTTGAGGTGAATCGTTCTTTGCGTGTATTGGATGGTTTGGTGTTCTTGTTTAGTTCAGTTGATGGTGTAGAGCCTCAATCTGAGACAAACTGGCGTTTGGCTAATAACTACAACGTTGCTCGTATCGGATTCGTTAATAAAATGGATCGTGCCGGTGCGGATTTCTTAAATGTAGTAACACAAGTAAAAACGATGTTGGGTAGCAACGCAATTCCATTGCAGTTGCCCATCGGTGCGGAAGACAATTTCACAGGTGTTGTTGATTTGATCAACTTCCGTGGAATGGTTTGGAACGAGAAAGATCAAGGGATGACCTATGAGACTATCGATATACCAGCTGATATGTTAGAGGAAGCGACAATGTGGAGAGAGAAGTTGTTGGAAGCTGTATCTGAGTATGATGATACATTGATGGAGAAATTCTTCGAAGATCCAACTTCAATTACTGAAAGAGAAATTTTGAATGCATTGCGTCCAGCAGTTATCGACATGAAAATTGTTCCGATGATGTGTGGATCTGCGTTTAAGAATAAGGGTGTACAAACAATGTTGGACATGGTGATGGAATTGATGCCGTCTCCAATCGACAAAGGGGGTGCAATCGGAACAAACCCAGACACAGGGGCTGAGTTGATCCGTAAGCCTGATTACAAAGAGCCTTTTGCCGCTTTGGCATTTAAGATTGCAACAGATCCTTACGTAGGTCGTTTGTGTTTCTTGCGTGCATATTCAGGTAAATTAGATGCTGGTTCTTATGTGTTGAACATGCGTACTGGAAACAAAGAGCGTATTTCACGTATCTTCCAAATGCATGCTAACAAGCAGAACCCCATTGATTATTTGGGAGCGGGCGATATTGGAGCAGCAGTAGGTTTCAAAGACATCAAAACTGGTGATACATTGGTAGCTGAAGGCCATCCAATCGTATTGGAATCAATGGTATTCCCTGAGCCAGTAATTGGTTTGGCTATCGAACCAAAAACCCAAGCAGATTCTGACAAGTTGGGCAACGCGTTGTCGAAGTTGGCTGAAGAAGATCCTACATTCCGTGTTCATTCAGATAAGGAAACTAGTCAGACCATCATCAGTGGTATGGGTGAATTACACTTGGAAATCATTTTGGATCGTTTGAAGCGTGAATTCAAGGTTGAATGTAACCAAGGTGCGCCTCAAGTAACTTATAAAGAAGCAATTACTGCAGATTACACTCACCGTGAGACATACAAGAAACAGACTGGTGGTCGTGGTAAATTTGCGGATATCCAATTCACTATTGGTCCAGCCGACGATACGTTCGTGGGTGAAGGTCTTCAGTGGGTGAATGATGTAGTGGGTGGTTCTATCCCTCGTGAATTCATTCCTTCAGTAGAAAAAGGTTTCAAAGCAGCCATGTCGAATGGTGTGTTGGCAGGTTATGCAATCGATCGCATGAAAGTGCGTTTGTTTGATGGTAGCTTCCACGCGGTGGATTCAGATTCATTGTCGTTTGAAGTTGCAGCGCGCAGCGGTTTCCGTGAAGCAGCCCGTCGTTGTAATCCAGTATTGTTGGAGCCCATCATGAAGTTGGAAGTAGTAACTCCTCACGAAAATAGTGGTGATGTTATGGGTGACTTGAACCGCCGTCGTGGTCAATTAGAAGGGATCGACGAGCGTGCAGGTGCTCAGATTGTTAAGGCAAAGGTGCCATTGAGTGAAATGTTCGGATATGTAACTACATTGAGAACGATCACTTCTGGCCGTGCAACGTCAACTATGGAATTCAGTCACTTTGCTGAAACTCCAAAGAGCATTGCAGATGAAGTATTGAAAAAAGCTAACGCTACGAGTTAATAAATTACAAAATGGTAAGTCAAAAAATCAGAATTAAGCTCAAGTCTTTCGACCACAACCTTATCGACAAATCTGCCGAGAAGATTGTGAAGGCCGTGAAGACCACTGGGGTTGTGGTGAGTGGGCCAGTGCCGCTACCAACACGTAAAAGGATTTTTACAGTGTTGCGTTCACCTCACGTAAACAAAAAAGCTAGGGAGCAGTTTCAATACTGCACATACCAACGCTTGATCGACATTTTCAACGGTTCTACAAAGACGGTTGATGCGTTGATGAAGATTGAGTTGCCTAGTGGTGTTGAAGTTGAAATCAAATTGTAAGGAGGGTAGTTGTTATGAATGGAATTATTGGAAAAAAATTGGGTATGACCAGTATCTTTAACGAAGGCGGCAAGCGTTTGGCTTGTACTGTTGTTGAAGCTGGACCATGCGTAGTTACCCAGGTAAAGACAAAAGATACGGACGGTTACGAAGCTGTTCAATTGTCATGGGGCGAAAAGAAAGACAAGCATACTTCTTCAGCAATGAAGGGTCACTTTACTAAATCAAACACTACTCCTAAGCGTGTAGTAATGGAATTCCGTGATGTTGAAACAGCTCCAGAGTTGGGTTCTATCATCGATGTGAGTTTGTTTGAGGCGGGCGAGTTTGTTAGCGTGGTTGGAAAAGCCAAAGGAAAAGGTTTTCAGGGTGTTGTAAAACGTCATGGTTTTGCGGGTGTGGGTGAAGCAACTCACGGTCAGCACAACCGTTTGCGTGCACCGGGATCTATTGGAGCTTGTTCATTCCCAGGTCGTGTATTCAAAGGAATGCGCATGGCGGGTAGAACAGGTGGACATCGCGTTAAGATCCAGAACTTGGAAGTGTTGAAAATAGATTCAGAAAGGAACCTAATCGTCATCAAAGGTGCGATTCCAGGTTACAATGGTTCAACCGTAATAATTGAGCGTTAATCATGGAAATTAAAGTATTAAACAAGCAAGGGTCTGAGACCGGAAGAACGGTAACGTTGTCTGAGTCTATATTTGGATTGAGTCCAAATGACCACGCCATATATTTGGATGTAAAGCAGTTCTTGGCAAATCAGCGTCAGGGTACACACAAAACCAAAGAGAGAAAAGAAATACACCGTTCTACCAAGAAGATTTTCCGTCAGAAAGGTACAGGAGGTGCACGTCACGGTTCATTGAAAGCAGGTATTTTTGTAGGTGGTGCTCGTATTCACGGTCCCCGTCCACGTGACTACTCTTTCAAGTTGAACAAAAAGTTGAAGCGTTTGGCTCGTTTGTCGGCCCTTTCTTATAAGGCAAGAACAAACAATATCATGATCGTTGAAGATTTTGATATGGCTACGCCAAAGACATCTGAGTTCGCTAACATGTTGAAAGCTTTGAAGGTGACTGGTCGTACATTATTTGTAACGTCTGAGATCCAGAAGAACATCGTATTGAGTGGTCGTAACATTGAAGGAAACACAGTAATGCGTGCTTCAGATATGAACACATATCAAGTGATGAAAGCGGGTCAATTAATTTTAACCGAAAGTTCAATCGCCAAGATTCAGGAGGCAAATACAAAATGATACTTAAAAAGCCGTTGATTACTGAGAAAATGACCGCTATCATGGATAAGCGTGGTCAGTATGGTTTCATCGTTGACCCAAAGTCAAATAAGGATGAAATTAAGAAAGCCATTGAAGAATTCTATGGAGTGGAAGTTGCATCAGTAAACACCATGATCCAACGGGGGAAGTCGCGTCGTAACAGACGCACAGGCCAAATCTCCGGTTATACTGCAAAGTATAAGAAGGCCATTGTCACATTAAAAGAAGGATTTAACATAGACTTTTACGAAAACATCTAATCATGGCAGTACGTCGTTTAAATCCCACCACGCCTGGTCAACGCTTTAGAGTTGCCAATGCGTTTGCAGAAATCACTGCTAGCAAGCCTGAGAAGAGTTTGTTGGTATCATTGAGCAAATCCGGTGGACGGAATAATCAAGGAAAAATCACCTCACCGTATATCGGGGGTGGTCACAAACGTCGCTATCGTATCATCGACTTCAAGCGTAATAACTTTGGAGTAGTTGGTGAGGTAATGACAGTAGAATACGATCCAAATCGCAGTGCATTTATTGCTTTGGTTCAATTCGGTGAAGAGAAGAGATACATCATTGCTCCTGCGGGATTGAAGGTGGGTCAGAAAGTGGAACAGGGTCCAGGCGTATCTCCAGAGATTGGAAATGCAGTGCCATTGGCTGAAATTCCATTGGGAACTTTGATTCACAACATCGAAATGAATCCAGGTCAAGGTGCTAAAATTTGTCGCAGTGCTGGTAC
>CAMBTR010000006.1 GCA_945870885.1 Chryseobacterium gleum
GTTTGATTTGGGAAGCCAAAGAAAAAGATGGCAACACTTGGTTGAATGAGAGTTTCGCGTTGCCTTTGGAAGCGATGGAAGCGGAGACGGAGAAATCTAGCGAGCGCGATCGTTCACGGGAGGTGCTTCATTCGATGCTTTCTATGGTGACAGAGGGGTTTTGGAAAACGGGGAAATCGTATCGTATAGAAACCCAATTGGAGTTTGAGCGCAGCAGTGGTTTGGGTAGTTCAAGCACAATGGTAGCCAACTTTGCGAGATTCGCGGGGCTTGATGCGCAGTTAGTGCAGCAAAAGGTATTTGGCGGTAGCGGTTATGATGTGGCCTTGGCGGAGTTGGGCAAAGGATTGGTTTTTTGGAAAAATGGGGAGGTTGCGAATTGGGATAAATGGAGTTTGTCATCCGACCTTACGAGTAAATGGAAAATCGTTTTCTTGGGCAAAAAGCAAAATAGCAGAAGTGCGTTAAGCGATGTGAAAGCCAAGCTAACTGCGATGAAAAATGATGATTTCTTGATGCGTCAGTTGCAACAAGTGTGTGCAGCGGTAAAATTGGCCGACCAAGTGCCGATGTTAGAAGCGGGCTTGGAAATGTGGCAGGCCATTTTGGCGATGAGTTTGGAACTTGAAACGCCATACCAGCATTTTAAATTTCAACCCTTAAAAGGGGGACTTTGCAAGTGGTTAGGCGCTTGGGGTGGAGATATGTTATTGATCAATGATGTTTTTGCCGAGAGCGAGCAAGATGCATTGAAGAAATTCCAAACGGTTTCTTGGAATGATATTATTTTGAATCAAAGGACTTTTTAAATTGAGGCAAATGGATAATAATGTGACATCAATTCGTGTGGGTTACCAGTGTCCATCGAACATCGCTTTGGTGAAATATTGGGGTAAAAAAGAGGGCGGTGTTCAATTGCCAGCCAATCCAAGTATCAGTTGGAGTTTGGGTGATTTGTATGCCTCTACGGTTGTACAAGCCATGCCTCGGGAAAATGACCAAGCATTTGTATTTACCCTTGCCGGTGAGTCGAAGCCGTCGTTTGAGCCCAAAATTGCCAGTTTTTTGACAAAAATAGCATCAGACTGTCCTTGGTTGTCGGACTATACGTTATTGATCGATTCCCAAAACAATTTCCCTCACGGCACGGGTATCGCGAGTTCAGCGGCCGGTTTTGGTGCATTGAGCCTATGTTTGGCGCATATCGAACAACTACTGTTGGGCGATACGTCCTTGCAGACAGAGGTTGGCGGAATGAGTTTTTGGCAACGTTCAAGCTATTTGTCGCGCATCGGTTCTGGTAGTGCTTGTCGTTCCATGTTTGCTAAACCTGCCGTTTGGGGTGAAACACCCGCAGTTGCTGATAGTAGCGATTTATTTGCCGTTGAATTGGATTTTGAAACGCATCCCAGCCTATCCAATTGGAAAGATGTGGTTTTGATTGTTGACGATGGCGAAAAGTCGGTGAGTAGCTCGGCCGGACATGCTTTGCTTGCGAATCATCCTTATGCCGAAGCTCGGTTTAGTCAGGCGCAGAAGAATTTAGAAGGCATCGCATTGTCGATGAAGAATGGCGATGTAAAATCGTTTATCGAAATTGTTGAATCGGAGGCGTTGCAGCTGCATAGCATGATGATGACGTCGATTCCGTATTACGTGTTGATGCGACCCAATACCTTGGCGATTATCGAAGAAATATGGCGTTTCCGCGAACAAACGGGCTTGTCGATTTGCTTCACTTTGGATGCTGGAGCCAATGTTCACTTCCTTTACGATGGAAACATCGAACAGACAGTGATGAACTTTGTGAATAATACGTTGTTACCTTATTGCAAAAATGGACAGTATCTTTGTAGCAATATAGGGAAAAGCCCTAATCAATTGTAAACAATGGGGGAAATGATAAAAGACTCACTTTATTACGCCAAGATTCTCTTGTTTGGCGAATATGGTATCATCGAAAATTCGATGGGTTTGAGCATTCCGTATCATTTTTTTAAAGGCAATTTTGATTTTGCGTCTGAGCCCAATGAAGTGCAGAAGGATTCGAATGAGAGCATCAAGGAGTTCGTATCTCATTTAGAGTCGTTGCGCAATGCTGGCGATCTTCCTTGCGCCTTAGATTTCACTCGGTTACATGCCGATTTAGAATCGGGTTTATTTTTTGATAGTAGCATTCCTCAGGGGTTTGGTGTAGGCAGTTCTGGTGCTTTGGTGGCAGCGGTTTACGCTAAATATGCGGTTTCACGTGTGACCCAGTCGGATGTGATGTTGGGCGACAACTTGAAGGAACTCAAACTGACATTGGCCAAGTTGGAGTCGTTTTTTCACGGAAAAAGCTCTGGTTTGGATCCATTGATTTGTTACTTGAATTTGCCGATTCTTATTAAAGGTCAGGGCGATTTGGGTACTGTAGGCATCCCAACGGAGAATGCAGAAGGCAAGGGCGCTATCTTTTTGATGAATTCGGGTTCGCCAGGAAAAACCCAAAATATGGTTTCGATATTCTTGAATCGTTTGAAGGACGATGGATTTAGGAATATGGTGAAGACCCAGTTGAAGAAGCAGAACGACGATTGTGTGACATCGTTCTTGAAAGGTGATACTTCTCAGTTGTTTGGTCATTTGAAAGGCTTGTCTCAGTTGTTGTTGGATAACTTTAGGCCCATGATTCCAGATCATTTTGAAAAGGTGTGGCGCGAAGGCATTGATAGCGGCGATTATTACTTGAAATTGTGTGGCAGTGGTGGAGGTGGATTTATATTGGGCTTTACCCAGGACTTTGAAAAAGCGCAATCCTTGTTGAAAGCGCATAAGTTGCAGGTGATTTACAAAATGTAATCACTCGATGCTAGGAATTCGAAAAAAACACATTACCAGATTTTTGCTGTTGTTGGGGATTGTACGATGGTATAATTTGGCCCTAATTGCGGCTTCGCAGTATTTGTTGTTTTGGTTAACGTTCTCGGATCATCAATTGGGCAGGGTTTTTTACGATGTCAAGTTGCATTGCATCGTGGCGGCAAGTCTATTTTCTGTCGCCGCGGCCTTTATCATCAATGCCTTTTACGATGTGGACAAGGACTTGGTGAACAAGCCAAAGCAGGTGGTAATTGGGAAGCTCTTGGGGGAGTCGAGTTTGCTCAATTTATACGTGGTTTTGAACTTTTTTGCCGTGGGTTTTGCTATGATGGCATCCATTCGGGTGATGGTGTTTTTTGTGTGTTATACAGCGTTTTGTTGGTTTCACAGCCACAAATTGCAGAAAATGCCGGTAATCCGCGAGATTTCTGCCAGCCTACTCACAATGATTCCACTGATTGCAATTTGGTTTCATTTTGGGCATTGGCATTGGGGGATGTTTTATTACATGGGTAGTTTGGGGATTTTGTTATTCACGAGGGAAGTGGTGAAGGACATGGCCGGACATAAGGGCAATTTGATTTTTGGATACCAAACTGTAGTTGTTGTTGCCGGTGTGAAAACTGCGAGATGGGGGTTGGTGGCGATGAATACAGGCTTTTTTGTTATGTATTGGGCGTTGAATTGGATTCAAATGGTAGATCCTGTTTTACCCAATTGGCATCCGGATTATTATTTGATTATCTCTGGGGTTTCCTTGTTTACGGCGTTTTGGGTTTCATGGTCGATGTTTTTTATTCGAGATGATTCCAAAATTGTTGTGATGGATGTTTTCTTGAAGTTGGGCGTGGTGATTCATTTGCTGAGTATCGTTACTCAGTAGTTTTGGAGGGAAGGCTACGGAATTAATTTGTAACTTGCGATAGTGACGGAGATTCAGACCCTTTTTGCGCATGTGTTGGTTCCGGTGCCGGTACCAAAGACCTATACGTATAGGGTTCCTCACGATTGGAACGATTGGATACACCAGGGATTGCGGGTGGCGGTTCAATTTGGACCTAAGAAGATTTATGCGGGGATTATATTGGAGTTGAGTGATTCGCCGCCGGAGGGATATCAAGCATCGTATATTTTGGACGTGTTGGACGATGCGCCCATTGTGAATCACAAGCAGTTGCAGTTTTGGCGTTGGGTGGCAAAATACTACATGTGTTATTTGGGAGAGGTGATGGCAACGGCTTTGCCGGCCGGGTATCGACTTCAGAGTGAGACGAAGATCGTATTGCATCCCGATGCGGATTTGGAGGCCATAAGTAGGTCGGATGTTGAGGATTTGGAGTGGCAGATTTTGGAGTTGTTGGGAAAGAAGGATGGGATTTCGTTGGATGATATCCATCAGAAACTGGCCGTAAAAAATGTATTAAAGCATGTTAAGTCGTTGTATTTAAGGGGTTTGGTTGTGATGGAGGAGGAGTTGAAGGAAAATTATCGACCTAAGTTTGAGGAGTTTATACAGTTGTGTAGCATTTGGGAGGATTCGGAGTTGGCGAATTTGAGTTTGAATGCATTGGAGCGACGTGCACCGAAGCAGTATGAGGTGATGATGCATATTTTGGGGACGGGAAAGCGGGAGTTAACGGTGGAGTCGATTGTGAAGGGTTTTGAGGTCGACAGGACGGTTTTGAAGCAGTTGGAGAAGAAGTTGATGATAGAGGTCGTGAAGCGCCGCCGCGATCACCTTCAGGTGATCCGCGGCGGCGCGCAAGAATACCAACTCACCGAATCTCAGTCGCGGGCCCTTGGAATCATCCGTACTGGATTTGAAGAAAAACAGCCGGCCTTGCTATACGGGGTTACGGGATCGGGCAAAACCCATGTCTATATGGAGTTGGTGAAGGAGACGTTGGCGGCGGGGAAACAGGTGCTTTATTTGTTGCCAGAGGTTGCACTAACGGAGCATATGGTGGCTCGGATGGGTGCGTTTTTGCCGGTGGAAATTGGCGTTTGGCATCACTTTTATAGTTCTCACGAGAGGACGGAGTTGTACGATCGGATATTAAAGGATCAAATCCAATTTGTGGTGGGTACCAAAGGGGCAGTTTTTGCTCCTTTTTCTAATTTGGGGTTGATTGTGGTGGATGAGGAGCATGAATCAACGTATAAGCAGTTTGATAAAAAGCCATTTTATCACGGTCGGGATTCGGCGTTTCAGTTGGCCAAGTATCATGGAGCCAATGTTTTGTTGGGTTCGGCCACGCCAAGTTATGAAATGCAGTTTGCCGTGCAGCAGCATCGTATGGTAATTGCCGAAATCACGGAGAAGTACGATGGCGGAAAACCAGCTGAGTTGATGTATTTGAATATCGGCGAGTTGAAAAAAACGGGTCAGATGAATTCGTTGTTTTCCGAGCCGGTGAGGATGGCCATTCAGAAGGCGATGGATGTGAAGCAGAAGGTGGTGGTGTATCACAATCGAAAGGGGTATGTGCCTTACATTGAGTGTGGGGATTGTGGGTTGACAACGCAGTGCAAGCATTGCGATATTTCGATGACCTATTATAAGAGTTCGGACAATCAGCGATGCAGTTATTGTGGGTTTCAGCAGCCGGTACCATCGAAATGTGTGGCCTGTGGTTCTCAGGATTTGAAGTTGAAGGGGACGGGCACGGAGAAGTTGGCCGAGGAATTGGGTCAGCTGTTTCCCAAGGCGAGGGTGGCGCGGTTTGACCAGCAGAGCATGCGGAAGCGGGATGATTTTCAGAAGATTTTGACGGCGTTTGAGCGGGGTGATATTGACATTTTGGTTGGGACTCAGTTATTGTCGAAGGGGATTGATATTGAGAATATCGGCTTGGTTGTGGTGCCGGATGCGGATATGTTGTTGCACATTCCTGATTTCAGGAGTCATGAACGGGCATTTCAGCAATTGCAGCAATTGAGTGGTAGGATAGGTCGCCGCGCGGAGCGCGGCGTGATGATGTTGCAGACATATCAACCGGAACATGAAGTACTGAAATCCATCAAAGCCGATGATTACCAAGGGTTGATGCAAGTGGAAATGGAGCAACGGGAAGCCTTCGGCTATCCGCCTTACACAAAGTTGATTAAGGTGGATGTGAAGCACATAGATGCACAAGTGGCGACCGAGGCCAGCCGTTGGCTGGCCGACCAATTGCGAAAGCAATTGGGGAACCTGGTGCTGGGGCCCCAGGTTCCGTCGGTCGCCCGCATAAAAAACCGATTCATCCAGCAAATTGTCATCAAGGTCCCCCGAGAAACCGCCCAACTGAACGCTGCAAAATTCCTGTTGCAACAAGTTCGTGAAGCGGCCTTAGCGCACAACACTTGGCGGTCGGTTCGCATCGACATTATCATCGATCCCAATTAATGACATTCCTCATCATTTTTTCCCAATTGGATGTCGTAAATTTGTGAAATCTTATCGTAACACCATGGAAACATCAACCTTAGAAACTGTAGCCACCGATGTGGATTTTTTACCCTTAAATGGTACGGATCACTTGGAATTTTATGTGGGCAATGCCAAACAGAGCGCCTACTACTATCAAACAGCTTGGGGCTATAAGTTAGTTGCTTATGCTGGACCGGAAACAGGAGTGAGAGATCGCGCCAGTTATGTGTTACAGCAAGATAAAATCCGTTTGGTTTTAACCACCTCTATGGATCCAAATAGCGAAGTGACAAAGCATCACGCGCAGCATGGCGATGGAGTGAAGTTTTTGAGCCTTTGGGTAGATGATGCAACGGCGAGTTTCAACGAAACAGTGAAGCGCGGTGCAAGGCCTTATATGGAGCCAACCACCTTGGAAGATGAGTTTGGAACTGTAGTGGTGAGTGGAATTTATACCTACGGAGAAACCGTTCACAAGTTTGTTGAGCGTAAAAATTATAAAGGTGCCTTTTTGCCAGGATTCAAAGCGGTTACCAACGCGATGGATGTAACCCCAGTGGGACTAAAATACGTGGATCACTGCGTGGGTAATGTTGAGTTGGGTAAAATGGATGAGTGGGTTGAGTTCTATGAGAATGTAATGGGATTTAAGTTGTTGTTGACCTTCGACGATAAGGACATCAGTACAGAATACAGCGCTTTGATGAGTAAGGTGGTGAGCAACGGAAACGGGTATGTTAAGTTCCCAATCAATGAGCCAGCCGATGGAAAAAAGAAGTCTCAAATTGAAGAGTATTTGGATTTTTATCGCGGCCCGGGTGTACAACACATCGCCGTTGAAACCGATGATATCCTTGAAACGGTCGCCGATTTACGTCGTAGAGGCGTAGAATTCCTTTACGTTCCAGAAACCTACTACGATGATGTTTTGGATCGTGTGGGTGATATTCAAGAGGATTTAGAAGCGTTGAAAAAAATGAATATCCTTGTGGATCGTGATGATAGTGGGTACTTGTTGCAGATTTTCACCAAGCCGGTGGAAGATCGACCTACGTTGTTCTACGAAATCATCCAGCGTAAAGGTGCCAAGAGCTTCGGAAAAGGAAACTTTAAGGCCTTGTTCGAAAGCATTGAGCGCGAGCAAGCCAGCCGCGGAAACTTGTAATTAAGATACAAATTGCTTAGCTCATTAAGCAATCTATATTGAAATTTGCTTAATCTAAATATCAAATACACGAGAAAGGCCCCATACGGGGCCTTTCTCGTTAAAAATAGGATGAAATTGGTATTAGTTCGGGGTATTGAACTTGCTGGTGTCAATAGAATAATGGCGACCTACTTTGTTGTTTTTAGCCATCAATTCTTTGATTTTGTTTAATTTCTCGATCATCTTTTCACCGTCTTTGGCATCGTAATCGTTAGCAATTAAAGCATTGCAAGATTCGATTGCTTTATCGGGCATATCTAAAATAGTATACAGAACAGCATTATTATAATCACAAGCATATCTCAATTTGCGTTCTGATTTTTCATCGGCGGCATACTTCGCACGAACGCCAGTCATGTATTCAATGCTACTCATCAACTCTGCACGTGTTGCAGCATCGATGCCATTGGCGGTTACCTTAGCAACGCTAGCCTTCATTTTTGCCATGTTGGCAACCCAAGCTTCGTTTTCAGGGTGCTTCTTAGAATCTGTTGTCCACAAACTCGCTTGGTCTGTGCTTACAGGAAAACCATATTTGTCGTTGATTGAGTAATTCAAACTGTTCAACCAAGATTCCATGTGCTCTTTCACTAATTTGTTAGAAATGGCCTGGCGGTTATTGCTGAAGTATCTTTCTGCCTCAGAATAGCTGCTGAATTCCGGGCTTTTCCATTCCATTTTAGTGGTGCTGTTGCTGATTGTGCTGCGGTTGATCAACACGTTGCTTTGCCAATCTTTGGCTGAGTAGGTTGCGCCAATACTATAGTTTACATTCGACCAATAGTAGTATCGAGTAGCGGTTATAACACCTTCTTTATTTTTGGTTTCTTCTTTGCGCTGGTCGATTTTCTGACCATCAAACATCAAATCATCAAAGTTTACCGTGAATTGTGCATGACCTCCGCCATATACTTTTTTCCAACCTTGAAGGTTTACGCGCTCTTCGATGGAAGAGGCCGACATTGCATTGGAAATAGTAGAAGGAACCTCAACGCGAACATTGTAAGTTCTCCAGGTGCTGTCCAACGGAGTTGAAGGCAAGTCACGGTATTGGTATGGCACGAATACGCGATCTAAGTCGATTTTTTGGGCTGTTCCTAAACCAGTCAATAACGTGGTTAAGGCAATGATAAACTGTTTTTTCATGAACTGCAAAATTCGTTATTGTTTCTTGAATTATTCATCAGACGATTGTCAAACTATGTTGAATTTGATGAAAAATGGATTTCCGTCGCTTAATTATCGATGGCGGCCAATTCAACCTGTACGAATTGCATCAAATCGCTAATATAACTCTCTGAGAATTCAAATTTTACACCGGCCGTTTCATAAATGTTAGGGATGCTTCTTGTATTTCCCAGTTTCAAAAATGCCTTGTAATCTTCGATGGCTGCTTGTCCTTTGGTAATATAGTTTTTCCAAACACCCACGGCGCCCAATTGCGCAAATCCATATTCGATATAGTAAAATGGTACTTCAAAAATATGAAGTTGTTTGTGCCAAGAATTTTCTAATGCCGATTCCAAGTCGGTGTAATCTACTTCGCCACTGCCAAAACGACCACATAGTTCTAGCCATTTTGCAGTTCGTTCGGCCTCGGAATGGGTCGGGTGCTCGTAAATCCAATGTTGAAACGCATCAACTTGAGCAATCCAGGGTAAGGTGCCTAAAATCCCCTCCAATTGTTCGCTCTTGGCACGATCGAGGAGGTTTTTATCGTCAAAATAAGCATCCCAAGTGTTCATCGTGAGCAATTCCATGCTCATGCTAGCTAGCTCGGCGACTTCACTCGGAGTATTCTTATAAGCGTTTAATGTCAACGGAGACATTTCGAAACTATGAATCGCATGACCTGCTTCGTGGACCAAGGTCTCAACATCGCGAAGGTTTCCGCTTGCATTCATGAAAATAAAGGGCATGTTGGTTTTTGCCAAAGGATAGTTGTATCCGCCTGGTGCTTTTCCCAATCGAGAATCCAAGTCCAAGAGGTTGTGCGATTTCATTGTTTTGATGCATTCTCCGAAATAGAGGTCAACGCGTTCCAAACAATCTATTCCTTTTTCCAGCAATTGGTCGCCGCCCGTGAAAGGTTTCAATGGCTCTCTGCCCAAAGGATCCACTGCGGTGTCCCATGGTTTTAAAGAATCCAGGCCCATTTTTTCTTTGCGATCTCGCATCAACGATTTAAGCATCGGCACAACGGCTGTTTCTACACTGCGATGGAAATCTTTGCACGCGTCTACATTGTAGTCGTATCGACCCATGGCCTTAAACATGTAGTCACGGAAATTATCGAACCCGGCATTCACGGCCAACTGATTACGCAATTGCACCATTTTGTTGAAAATGCCATTTAATTTGTCGGTGTCTTCCGCACGTCGTTTTTGCATCGAATGCCAAACCAATTCTCGCTTTTGACGGTCGGTTTGCATCAGGATATTGCTAGCCTGTTGGAGGGTTATGGTTTGTCCGTCCCATTCAATCGACATATTTCCTTGAACGGATGAGTATTCTTGGGCGAGGGTGGCCAATTCGCTTTGAAGGGGGATGTTTTCCTCGCGGAAAATTTCAACGGCACCTTTTAATCCGCGGATATAAATCTCATTGCCTTCATTGAGTTGACGCAGGGATTCGGCGAAGGGGGAGTCAACGATTTTGCGATTCAATTGATCTTCCAGCGGCGATAGATGGGGCTGGATTTCCTGAACAAATGTTAGATATGAGGCTTCGTGGTCTTTGTTTTGGGTATCGCAGGTCATTTTGATATAGCGCCAAGCCATATCTTCGGACAATGCACTTTCTAGGTCGCTGACATCTTGCAGAAATTGCTCAAAATCTGGGGCATTTATGATGCTGCGATCTAGTAAGGAATCAAATAGAGGAATCACATCGTCTTTCGATTGAACGACGAAGGGGTTGGGAATAAAAGAAGAAGACATAGGTGACTTAGCTACCCATTTTGCGTGGGGTGGTGGTCTTTGATTTTGCGCCGGTGGCAGTTTTAGAAGGAACGATTTTCTTGGTTGCTACGGCTTTTTTGGCTTTTGCATCGGTGGTTTTTGGCGCATCGGCATCGGCACCTTCTTCGGCAGACTCTTCTTTGTCGATGTTGGCCCAATCCAAATCAGTGCCTTTTAACATTCCGTACCAAACGAACAATTTTTTCATGTCTGAAGTGTAGACACGTTCGCGATCGTAGCTAGGGAGTGCCAACGACATGAAGGCTTTTACTTCATCATTGTCGGCTTTAGCATCAGGAATGGCTTTTCCAGACTCTTCCAAAGATTTGATGGTCATGAGGACATTGGCCAATTTGACTTCTGCATCTTCGGTAAACATAGCAATATCGCTAAGGATACTGATTCTCTGTCGTGGGTTGGTGCCGAAGCGCTTTCCATCTGTAAGAGATTCGAGGATCAAACCATTTTTATTTCTACCTAAAATTTTGTGCAATCCGGGCATTCCCGTTACCGATACAACGTCTTTCAATTCCATAAGAATACAAATTTCGCCAAATGCGGTTGAATAAACAAACTAAGCGATGTGCTTACGGGTATATACTTTTTGGAATTCTCTCAATAGCACCGCCTTGGACATGTTTTCTGGGGTATTTCCGCCCATACTTTGTACAAAACGATACTGTTTTTCGGTGAGGTCCACGCGATAAACCACCTTCATCCAGGTGCTGTGGTGTTGGGTTTGAAGTGTTTCGATGCAAGCCAGTAGTTCGGGAATCATCGATTCGAGTGTGGGATACAGATCTTGTCCAAAGGTGAATCCCATCAAACCAAAATCTTTTTCAATTTGATCTTTTACGGCCATGAGTAATTCTTGACTCTCCGAGGCGGGCAAATCCGCTTTCCAGCTGTTGGTGATCTCGTTCATCAGTCCTTTTCCCATTTGTCAACGGCCGCAGTTGCTAGACCATTGCCCAAGACGTTTGTCATGGATCTTCCCATATCGCAAAAATGGTCGATGGGTAAAATTAGGGCGATGCCTTCCGCTGGAATGTCGAACATAGCGCAAGTAGCGGCCACCACAACCAGGGAAGCGCGTGGAACACCGGCAATGCCTTTTGACGTAAGCATCAAAACCAAAAGCATCGTGAGTTGCGTACCCAAATCGAGTGGAATTCCATAGGCTTGGGCGATGAAAATCGAGGCGAAGGTCATGTACATCATCGAACCATCGAGGTTAAAGGAGTAGCCAAGGGGAAGGATGAAACTAACGATCTTTTTACGACACCCGAATTTTTCCAATTCTTCGGTGAGTTTTGGGAAAACAGCTTCGCTCGATGTCGTGCTGAATGCCACCATCAACGGGGTTTTGAGGTGGTTTAGGAGGGTGCCTAATTGCTTGCGGAGTATTAAGTATCCAACGGCGAGTAATAGGATCCAGAGCAGGGTGAGGCCGACATAGAACGATGCCATGTAATAGCCGTAAACCTTGAGTATCCCGAGTCCTTTTGTGGCGATGATTGCCGTAATTCCACCAAACACACCGAGCGGTGCAAACCACATTACATAGCCCACCAGGATTAGGATTACTTTGCTCAAGTTATCTAGGAACTTAACGATGCTTTCGCCTTTTTCGCCGTATTGGGTAAGTGCAATTCCGAAGAATATCGAAAATACAACAATTTGAAGTATTTCGTTGGTAGCCAAAGCTTCAAATATGCTTTTTGGGAAAAGGTGTTCGATGAAATGTTGTATGGAAAAGCTTTGTGTCTTCCCAATTACATCGGCCGCGGCAGAAGTATCTAAGGCATTGATATTCAGGTGAAGGGATTCTCCGGGTTTGAAATAATTGACAAGCATCAATCCCAATAGCAAGGAGGCTAGGGACGCGCTGAAAAACCAAATCATAGAGCGACCGCCAACGCGACCAACGGCCTTTAGGTTACCCATTTTTGCGATACCTACAATCAACGTAGTAATAACCAGAGGCGCAATAATCATTTGCACCAATCGCAAGAAAACGCCGGTAAGGATTTTGAAATACTGACCAATATGTTCAGACCGAACGATATCTTTTAACGCGCCAGAAGCATCTTTAATTTGAATGGTTTCAGGGAAGTAAATATGGATGAGTTGGCCGGTAATCGCACCCAAAATCATGGCTGCGATGATGTACCAAGTAAGGTTTTGTTTTTGTTGACTCATGGTTACTGCAAGTATACATCAGGGAAGGGTAGAAAGGAAACGGGGGTTGGGGTTTCAAAGGTCAAAAAATCGTTGTAGGTTTGTTGTAATGATTGTTGTAACCGGAGCCGCAGGATTTATAGGGTCTGCCTTGTTGGGAGAACTACAGAGAATGGGCTATGGCGATTTGATTGCTGTGGATGATTTTTCCGTTCAGGCAAAGTCGGCCAATTATCAAAACAAGCGAATTACGCAGTTCGTGGAGCGCAGCGATTTCTTCGATTGGCTATCTCACAATTCCAAACGCATACAATTCATTTTTCACATAGGGGCACGCACCCGTACCGATGAATTTGATGAAGCTGTTTTGCAACATTTGAATGTGGAATATTCGCAAAAAATGTGGCAAGCCTGCGCAGATAATAATATTCCCTTGATCTATGCATCCTCTGCCGCCACCTATGGCGATGGTACCCAAGGTTTTTCTGATGAGCCCGCATCGTTGGATTCATTGAGCCCTCTGAATCCCTATGGAAATAGCAAACATCGTTTTGATTTATGGGTGATGGAGCAGAAAAAGACGCCACCGTTTTGGGCTGGATTCAAGTTCTTTAATGTCTTTGGTCCCAATGAATATCATAAAGATAGAATGGCTTCAGTAGTATTCCATGCCTATAATCAGATCAAAGAAACCGGGGAGGTATCGCTTTTTAGAAGTCATAACAAGGATTTCGCCAATGGCGCTCAGGAACGCGATTTTATCTATGTAAAAGATGTCCTTTCCGTGATGATGCATTTTTTGGTTCATCGCAAGAACAGCGGATTGTATAATTTGGGGACAGGAACCTGTAGGACGTTTGAGGATCTGGCGAATGCGGTTTTTGCGGCCATGTATTTGGCGCCGGAAATTCATTTCGTGGATATGCCATTGGATATTCGCGATAAATATCAATATCACACCCAAGCCAATATGGATCGTTTGGTGGCGGCGGGATATAAATTGCCGTTTACGCCGTTAGAGATTGCGGTGGATGATTACGTGAAGAATTATTTGATTTCTGGACAATATTTATAACAATTGAAGGTTTAATTTGAAGCTATATATTTGATAATGAATCGCTTTCAAAGAAATACACTGCTTCTGATTTTAGGCGCCATGTTGGTTGCCGTTGGACAGGTATTTATGATTCGCGAACAGAATTTGGGCGCTGAGAAAGGCCTGATGAACTTGTCGAACCGCATCGAGGAGTCTATGATTAATGCGCAAGCGTTGATTTTACAAGTTGATGATTCTATCGATAAGAAAGAGCAACTGTTGGTCAAATCCACGCATTTGGATTGGGCGGGTTATGAGCGACTTTCTCAGACTTTGCAGACCCAAGGCGTTGATTTTTTTGTGTATGAATTTGGGCAGCCTGTATTTTGGTCGACCCAGAATTTTCAGATCTCCCCAAATTTTGAAAAACCCATCGAGTTGCAAAAGCAGGGAAATATGTTTGTGGCAGTTTATCACAGGCAACGAGATGGGAAATCCTTTGCCTATGTGCTTCCGTTGATAGAGGCCAAGGAGATTTCGTATACCCAGAGTAGTGTTTTTCAGAATTCGAATGTGGTGGAATATTCCATAAGCAGAAATCCGGTTGAGAATTCTACGCCAGTAATAGTTCCAGATATGGAACTATTCTATTTGGTGGTTTCCAATTATCAGCATCCTTATTGGTTTGATATTCTGTTTTTATTGGGTGCTTTGATGATTAGTGCGGCGGTGTTCGGAATCACAAAGTCGAGCAAGTTTCATTTGTTGGCGGTGGGTGGTTTATTCGCAACCTGGCTTGGCGTGTATTGGCTGTTTTCACATGGATATACACTCGAAACACTGCGCTCAACACCCTTATTTTCTCATGAACTGTTCTTTGCTTCCCAGAGCGGTGGGTCGCTTGGAGAATTGATATTTATTACGGTCTTGGGCTTGTTTGTGGTCAGCAGTTTGGTGCGATGGCTTGAGCAATGGATTCAGAAATCAGGCCAACCCTTGGCTGGTTTTGTTTTAAGTAATCTGGCGATGCAGGCGAGTTTGTGGATGTTGGTTTGGCTGTTGTTGAATGGTGTGAACTTGGTCCATTTAGGTCGGATCAATCTAGATTTTCAACAATTTCACCGGCTCACATTATTTTCATTTATTGCCGTTGCTACGTTGGCCGTGCAATGGGTTGCGTTCTACCGCTTAAATGGTTTTGCCTGGAGCGTTTTGCAGGTACAGTCTACATGGATTGTTCGATTGATTTCTGTGGCTCAGGCCATGCCGCCGTTGGTCTTTGTTTACATCACACCAGATTTAACAGATATTTTCCCTTATTGGATGGGTTTCATTGCTGCTTGGATTGGATTTGAGTGGTGGATGAAGGACCGAAAAGATTGGATGCGCGTGGTGCTTCGTGTAGTTTTTGCGGGGATTTTAATTAGTAGTTTGTTTGCTAAGGAATCCGCCATCAAAGAAAAAAGAACGAGGCGCTATTTGGCCGAAAATCTCTTGCAAGGGACTGATATCGAAACAGCTGAACGCCTGAAAAAAACGGAATCGATGTTGCTAGTTGACAAAGGCATCGTGGACTATTATACCTGTACCGATGAAACCAAAGCCGAGTTCGAAAAGCGATTGAGAGAGCTCTATTTTGGTCCTTATTTGGCCGATTTCGAGGTCAATTTTTTGGATTTCAATTCGTTGGGTAAATCGTACCGACAAGAAAATTCCTACGATTATCCGGCAATAAGTCAGTTGGTTAGGGGCGAAGATTGCGTTCCGGTAACCACCAATTTCGTAAAGGTTAATAATTACAAACTCAAAGGCAGTTTTATCGGTCGTTTTGATGTCAGCTCCGCAGTGGGCTATCACGGCGTTTTCTTTGTGATCTTATCCCCTCGATTGTCGTCCATGGAAGGCCGATTGAGTGATTTATTCAATCGGAATGTGTTGGAGCCTTTGTACGCCGACAATCAATACAGTTTTGCCATTTACAATAACAATCGATTGAATTATTCTTATGGATCGGTAGATTATCCGTTGGACAATCGCTGGCATGGGAAGTACAATGATTCAATGGCGGCCAATGACGGTGGTGGCAAGGGTTTCTTGTTGGCCGAGGGCGTAAGTCATTTTGTGCTTACGGATGGCTTAAATAATACGGTGGTGTTGTCTCGAAGTCAGATCGACTTTATTGGTTCGATTACGGGTTTTACGGTGCTTGGACTCGGAGGAATTTTGCTGGTACTGCTTTATTATTTTGTGCTGTGGCTTCGGCAGCACATCATCGTAATGGGCGATATTACGGGCAAAAAGTTAAAGTTGCTGAAGAATTTGCGTAGCAGGATGCCGATGGGAAATCAGGGAGAATTGTTCATCGCCAATCGTTTGCAGCTTTATGTGACGTGGATGGTGTTTGCGACGTTTTTGGTGGTGCTGTTTGTAACGGTGAATTATTTCGTAAGGAATTATTCTGAGACGCAGAAAGACGGTTTGAGGCAGAAGGCGAACGAAATCGCATCGAAGTTGAGCAGTAAAGTAAACATTGATGCGGTGTACGACAAATATCAAACAGGGCTGGTGTATGATTTGGCGGAGTATTACAATACGGATATCAATTTGTATCGCGCGGATGGGACTTTGTTAGTATCGACCAATGATCGTTTGATTGAAGAAAGCGTTCGCGGTCGGTTGATGAATCCGTCTGTGTATCGCAAAATGTCGAATTTGGGTTCGTCTACCTCGCTCATCAATGAGAGTTTAGGCGATTTGGACTATATCTCTTCGTATACAGCATTGTTAAACAAGGATTTGAAGGTGAAGGGGTATTTGAATTTGCCGTATTTCTCGAATCGTAAGGATTTGTATCGCGACATTTCTGAGTATGCGGTTACGATTATCAATTTGTTTGCTTTGGTTTTTGCGATCATGATTGTGATTGCATATTTGGTGGCCCAGCGCATTGCCTTGCCATTGAATTTGATTCGCAAGCAGTTGGCATCGATTAAGATTGGGGAGAGGAATCAGCCTTTGGATTGGGACAAGAACGATGAGATTGGGTTGTTGGTGAAGGAGTATAACAAGATGATTGTGGAGTTAGAGAACAGTTTGAATTTGTTGGCCGAAAGTGAACGTCAGGGTGCATGGAGGGAGATGGCAAAACAGGTGGCGCACGAGATAAAAAATCCATTAACGCCGATGCGATTGTCGTTGCAGCATTTGCAGTTTTCATTGCAGCGCAACGATGAGAATTTGAAGGATAAGATTCAGAAAACGAGTGAGTTATTGATACGTCAGATTGATTCTTTGAGTCAGATGGCGGAGGAATTTAGTTCGTTTGCTAAGATGCCTGAGCCCAAGTTGGAGCGGGTGAATTTGGTGCAGGTGGTGTCGGATGCGGTGTTGTTGTTGGGCAAGGAAAGTGATATGCCAATTGAGTGGAAGTTTGCCAGCGACGATGTGCATGTGCAAGCGGATCCATTGCAGTTGGGTAGGGTGTTTACGAATATTCTAAAGAATGCCATTCAGTCGATTCCGGAGGGAAGGACGGGTGAGATTGCTGCTGAGTTGAAGTTGAAGGACAAAAGGGTAGTGGTTGAGTTTCGGGATAACGGGAAGGGAATTCCTGAATCGTTGCGGGATAAGATTTTCTCACCAAATTTTTCTACGAAAAATTCTGGGATGGGGTTGGGTCTTGCGATTTCTAAGAAGATTGTGGAGCAGTTGGGTGGAAGCATAGCTTACCAGACCAAGGTGGGTGAGGGTACTACATTTACGATAGAGTTGCCTGTAGTTCAGGTCGACTAGGGTGTCTTATTCGGGCCGGTATTTGAGGGCCAAATCTATTTGTGCGATGAGTTTTTTGAGGCCGGCGCGTTGCATGGCTGATTTCTTGAGTTGGGATTTGATTCGCGCTGGCTCAGTCAAGGCTTCTTTCCATTGCGAATTGTTCCAGCTGATCATTTCACGGGGTTCAAATCGAGGCTCTTGATTGGGTTGGGAGAATTTGTTCCAAGGGCATACATCCTGACAAATATCGCAGCCATAGGCCCACTGGCCTGTATTTGTGACGAGCGATTCGTCCTGAGTGGTAGTTGCCAAATCAACGCTGGGCCATGTTTTATCCTCGATGGTGAGGTAGGAAATACATCGATTGGAATCTATCACTTGGGGTTGGACGATGGCCTGTGTTGGACAAGCATCTATACAAGCAGTACATTCACCGCAGTGGTCGGTTTGTTGTTGGTCGGGCTCAAGTTCCAGGTTGCAAATAATCTCCGCCAAAAAGAAAAAACTACCCACGCCCTTTCTCAGAAGGAGGCTATTTTTCCCAATCCATCCAAGTCCCGCTCGCTCAGCCCACTGTCGTTCCATTACCGGTGCACTATCTACAAATGCCCTGCCTTCGAAATCTGGGATCCGGGCTTGAATTTCCCCCATCAAAACAAACAACTTCTCTTTGATGACGTGGTGATAATCATCGCCCCAAGCATATCTTGCGATTTTGGGTGCGCTGATGTCTACATCCGTTTTTAGTTGTTTTGGGAAGTAGTTGTAGGCAAAGCAAATGACCGTTTTTGCACCTTCTACGAGCAACGATGGGTTGAGTCGCTTCTGGAAATGATTTTCCATGTAAGCCATCTTTCCATGAAATCCTTTTTCTAGCCAATCTGTAAGTTGTGACTCGGTTTCGTGCAGTTTCTCCGCGCGCGCAAATCCACTGGCCAAAAAACCATGTTTTTCAGCCAGGGCCGATATGAATTCCTTTTGGTCTAAAGTGTTTTGCACTGCCACAAAAATAGGGGCATTACAACAACGTATTGCCGCCGGGGTATCTGGGGTCCAATTTGCCCAAATGACGGAATGCCAATGCTGTGGCTTCTCTGCCTCTTGCAGTTCGCTGCAAATAGCCTTCTTGGATCAAGAATGGTTCGTATACTTCTTCAATCGTGCCAGCATCTTCCCCAACAGCGGTTGCAATGGTGTTTAGTCCAACCGGACCGCCTTTGAATTTCTCAATGATGGTGCTCAAAATCTTGTTATCCATCTCGTCTAAGCCATTGGCATCCACATTTAATGCTTTCAACGCAAATTTTGCGATATCTAAAGTGATGGTTCCATCGCCTTTGATTTGGGCGAAATCACGGGTTCTTCTGAGTAATGCATTGGCTATACGCGGTGTACCACGACTTCTACGTGCAATTTCAAATGCTGCTTCCTCTACGATGGGCGTTTGCAGAATGTGAGCACTTCGGCCTACGATGTTGGTAAGCGTAGCGGCATCGTAGTATTCTAAACGACAATTGATGCCAAAACGAGCGCGCAAAGGAGATGTCAATAAGCCGCTTCGCGTAGTAGCACCCACCAAAGTAAATGGCTGCAAAGCGATTTGTACACTCCTGGCATTTGGGCCGGTATCGATCATGATATCGATCCGATAATCTTCCATCGCAGAATACAAATACTCTTCCACCACCGGACTCAAACGATGTATTTCATCAATGAACAGCACATCGCCTTCTTGTAAATTGGTAAGCAATCCCGCCAAGTCGCCTGGCTTTTCTAAAACGGGCCCTGAGGTAATTTTCATGCTGCTGCCCATTTCGTTGGCAACAATAAAACTCAAGGTAGTTTTTCCCAAACCTGGAGGGCCATGAAGTAGGATGTGGTCCAAGGCTTCCCCACGCATTTTGGCCGCCTCGACGAAAATTTTGAGGTTCTCAATGATTTTGGGCTGACCGGTGAAATCGCCAAAGTCAGCCGGACGCAAAACCTTTTCAATGTCCTTGTCGGAATTGCTCATGTTTTCTGCGTTTGCATCTAAATTGGGATTCATTTTCGTGGGATTGGGTGTTCTGAAAGGATATGTGCTTTATTTAATCGGCAATATGGGCCAATTTTCTCAAATTCTGATCAACTTGGTCGTTGACTTGCCACAATGGGGGTCTTACGGCCGTTCCGCAGAGTTGTTTTTCGTTTAACATGGTTTTGATCCCGCCTGGACTTCCATCGGCGAATATCGCAATGGATGATTCCAATACCCTTTCATGCGCTGCTCTTGCTGCAGTAAAATCACCTTGTAATGCGGATTTCACCATGCCTGAGAACATTTTTGGGAATATATGGTTGATCACAGAGATTACGCCACTTCCGCCGCAAGCTAGGATAGGGAAAGTAAGCCCATCGTCTCCACTGATAACCAAAAAATCCGCTGGTTTGTCTTTGAGAATTGTCATTACCTGCTCCATGTTCCCGCTGGCCTCTTTTGTAGCAACGATGTTCGGATGTCTCGCCAACTCCAATTGGGTTGAGGCGGTCATGTTGCTGCCCGTTCTTCCTGGTACATTGTATAAAATCACTGGCAAGGGAGAAGCATTAGCCACCTCGGTATAGTGGTAAATAATTCCCTGTTGATTGGGCTTGTTATAATAGGGTGATACGCTTAAAATGGCGGTTAAACCATCGGTATCCAACGACTTAAGCTGTTCTACCACATCAGAAGTGTTGTTGCCACCCACGCCCAAAACCAAAGGCAATCGACCTGCGTTTGCTTTTTTGATGTGTGAAACAACGGCGCTCTTTTCTTCGTTCGATAGCGTAGCGCTTTCACCGGTAGTGCCCAACATGACAAAGTAGTTGGTTCCGCCAGCAATCTGTTGCTCAATGATTCTGCTTAAAGCATCAAAATCAATGCTGTAATCGTTGTTGAATGGCGTGATCAATGCCGTGCCTGTTCCAATGAGTTCTTTCATGCCAATTTATTCAAGTGTTCCTTTAAATCACAAAGGTACTGATTCATGCTGTTCTTCTCAGTAGGTTTGATTAATACGTCGTAGTTTCCAAGGTGTTTTGCATTGTAGGGCCCCACTTTGCATGCTGCTTTACAAACCGATGCCATTCCCAAAAATTGCCAATTCCCGTTTAGGTCGAGCGATATGAAAAAATCTGTTTCCTGCAACAGCACATTTTTGAGGTCTTCCGCCTTAGGAAATCCGGTGCGATCAAAGTCCCATTTGCCCACGTGATACGTATTGACTTCCGGCACCAATGGGGTTTCTTCGGTAGTTTTTACATTGAAATACACAATGCGAATGACTTGTTTACCGGCATTTTTTAAATATTCGATGTATTCTTTGATGGCTTTCGTCTCTGCGGGCGAACAACTGCTGTCCCAAACCAAAATAAAACGGGTCGCTTTGTTGAAATTGGGCGCATATTTCAATTTGCCAAATTCCTTGGCCTTGTGCTGATGCAATTTTGCGATAACCCTTGAAACCAATCCGTCGTTGTTGCTCATGTCTGTTTTTTCTATTGGTTTGATATTAAATCAAGAAAAGTATCCTCGTCAATGATTTGGACTCCCAGCTGTGTCGCCTTCTCCAATTTTGAAGGTCCGATGCCATCTCCAGCCACCAAATAATCGGTTTTTCCCGTCACGCCACTGCCTACTTTGCCGCCATGGGCTTCAATCATCACTTTGATTTCATCGCGACTGTGTTTTGCAAATACCCCAGAAATGACCATCGTTTTGCCGTTAAGGTTGCTTCCTAGGCTCACTTTCTCAGCTGCTATGAACTGTAATCCCGAGGCTTTCATGCGTTCGATTCCTTCTCGGTGATTGGGTTCGGCAAAATACTGAACCACGGATTCCGCGATGCGTTCCCCGATTTCATCTACTGTGATGAGTGTTTCTTCCGGGGCCGACATTAAATTATCGATGTTGCCCATCGCCGATGCCAATTTTTTTGCTACCGTTTCACCCACATAGCGAATTCCCAAGCCAAACAAGACGCGTTCGAAGGGTTGTGATTTGCTTTGCTCAATGCCTTCAATGAGGTTGTTGGCGGTTTTTTCACCCACACGATCCAAGGCCAATATCTGTTCAAAAGTTAAATCGTATAAGTCGGCCAGGTCTCTCACCAAACCCGCGTTATACAAGGTCTCTGCCATCTCACTGCCGATGCTTTGAATGTCCATCGCTTTACGGCCTACGAAATGTTCGATTTTTCCGATGGCTTGGGGCGGACATTCGTCTACGTTTGGACAGTAATGGTGTGCTTCTCCTTCCTTACGAACCAGCTCCGTGTTGCATTCTGGGCAATGGGTGATATAGATGTGGGGTGGGGATTGTTCTGATCGGCGCGAAAAATCGACCCCTACAATTTTGGGTATGATTTCGCCCCCTTTTTCTACAAAAATCGAATCGCCCACACGTACATCAAGTCGTTCGATTTCGTTGGCATTGTGCAAACTGGCTCGTTTCACTGTGGTGCCAAGGAGTTGAACGGGTTGGAGTTCGGCAACGGGGGTGATGGCTCCGGTGCGGCCTACCTGATATGTAATTCCCAAAAGGGTGGAGCTTGCGGTTTCGGTTTGAAATTTATAGGCGATGGCCCAACGAGGCACTTTGGCGGTGAATCCCAATTCTTCTTGGTATCGAAAAGAATTCACTTTGATAACTACGCCGTCGGTATCGTAACCCAAATCATGTCGGGCCTCATCCCAATGCGTCAAATAGCTAAAAACCTCTTCTATATTTCGGCAGTTTTTGCTGTTTTCTGCCGTTTTTATTCCCCATTGATGCGCATTTTGAAGCGAATCGCTGTGGGTTTGGAAAGGGTTGGTATCGGACAGGAAATGGTATAGGGTAATGTCGAGCGGACGCTTGGCGACTTCGTTCGGGTCTTTGATTTTGAGAGATCCAGAGGCGACGTTTCTGGGGTTGGCGTATTCGGCTTCGCCTTGACTTCTGCGGAGGGCATTGAGTTTTTCGAATCCTTTTCGATGCATGAAGATTTCACCTCGGATTTCGAATGATTTGGGGAAATTGCCATGCAGTTGCTGTTTTACGCTTCTGATGGTTTTAACATTTTCAGTTACATCGTCGCCTTGAAAGCCATCGCCTCGCGTAACGGCCTGCACCAATTGACCTTCTTCGTAAAAGAGCGAAATGGCTAGCCCATCGATTTTGAGTTCGCAGACGTATTCAACGCTGTCGAGTCCGAGTGATTTCTTTACGCGCTCATCAAATTCTCTGAGTTCTTCTTCGGAATACGTGTTTCCGAGCGACATCATGCGGCGTTTGTGAGGGACGGTTTTGAAATCTTCGATGAGTCCACCACCTACGATGCGTGTTGGGCTGTCGGCCAATGCAAGGGTTGGATTTTCTTTTTCGAGCGCTTCGAGTTCTTTGAGTTTTAAATCAAATTGCTGGTCTGAAATCACCGGCTCTGCCAATACATAGTACCGGTAATTGTGGTCTTTGAGTTCGGCGGTGAGCGCTTGGATTTTGGCTTGGATTTCGTGGATTTGCATGAATTGAAACGCAACGACCAAATTACGATGGGTTGAGGCGTGCAGCCCAATGAATTGGGCAAGAGTTATTCACAATTTAATGAATATTTTGGGTGAAATTTTTTGCTCCCACGGATTTGTGGTTACTTGCGGCATCAATTAAAAATTATGTCGACTTTGGCCATTTCCCCCAATCACGTTGTAGGCATCGCTTACACTCTTACAGTTGCCGATGGCGAAGTCGTTGACTTTGCTGACGTAGCTTCTCCTTTATTATTTATTCACGGCATTGGCCAGACAATTGAAGCATTTGATGATAAATTGAATGGCTTGAAAGTGGGCGATACTTTTGATTTTGGGTTGGACGCTGCCAATGGGTATGGTGAACTTGATCCTAAGTTGGTGGTTGATTTGCCAAAATCAATTTTTGAAGGGGAGGATATTCCTGAGGATGTTTTGGAGATCGATGCTGTGTTGCCATTGCAAGATTCAGAAGGCAATCCTTTGGACGGTCGCGTTGTTGAAATCGGTGAGGATTTTGTTAAGGTGGATTTGAATCATCCTTTGGCGGGTGAGGATTTGCATTTTAAGGGTGAAATTCTTTCGGTTCGCGAAGCCACTGAAGAAGAGTTGGAGCACGGCCATGTTCATGGCGAAGGCGGTCATCACCACTAATCGTTTGCCCTAGGGCTTTCATTTATTTTGTTTCTTCTGCGTAGCGCGGATCGGTTTGGTATGGGATTTTTTTCATCCGACTGACGTCGATATTAAAAACGCCAAAGTCTTCGGTGATTTGGCCCCAGAGTCTGTAGATGCCTCTTCCGTGGAAGGGATATGCTTGCACGGTGGGCGGGAAGTGTATGCTATCAAAATAATTTCCTTCTGCATCTAGCCAAGTGCCAAAATTCATCTCTTTGCCGCCTACGGTTCTGGTGGGTTTTACGGTGACGAGGTAGCCTTCCATAATTACGAATTTCTTTAACATATTGGCGAAGTGTTTTCCCCGGATTTTGGATAGGTGGGGCAGGGTTTCATCGTGTGGAAAGGGCGCGCCTTGCATCAAATGGAAAGGGTTGCAGAGAGAAAATCCCAGAAGATTCCGTTCGTCGTGTGCAATTTCTAGCCAAGAATCTTCTAGGCTTGGCAGTTGGTATTCTTTGGGCGCTTCTAGGAAAAGTTTTTGGGTTTGGGCGACGGGTTTTTTGTTGTTTCCGTAGAGGGCGTGGGCTTCCCACATGAGGGCTTTTCTGCTTTTTTTCCAGCACCTACAGGCGCCAATTTGGATGAGGATTTTGAGTTGTTCTAGGCCGGGTTCAACGCGTTGTTTGAATTCGCTGAGGTTTGTAAATAGGCCATCGGCGTTGCGGGCTTGCAAAAGGCGTTGTATGCAACTCTGCTCCATGCTATCGATGAGGCCAAGTCCTAGCCAAAGCGTTTTTTCTTGGATTCGGGTGAGGGCTTCGCTGTGATTGATGCATGGAGCTTGGATGTTGGCTCCGCTCTTTCTTGCTGCGTGCACGTAGAATTCTGTTCGATAGAAGCCTCCGAAGTTGTTGATTACGGCGGTATAGAATTCCAAGGGGTAGTAGGCTTTGAGATAGAGGCTTTGGTAACTTTCTACTGCGTAACTGGCGCTATGTCCTTTGGCGAAGCTATAGCCGGCGAAACTTTCGATTTGATGCCAAACCTCGGCGATGAGCTCGGGTTTATGTCCTTTTTGTGCGGCCGATTCGAAGAATTTATCTTGCACTTTTTGAAACTCCTCTCTGCTGCGAAATTTTCCACTCATGCCACGTCGTAGCACATCGCTTTCGCCCAATCCAAGGCCGGCGAAGTGGTGGGCGACTTTAATCACGTCTTCTTGGTAGACCATGATACCATAGGTTTCGGGCATCAGGTCCCAAAGGACGGGGTGAGCTTCTTTTCGTTTTTCGGGCTGTATATGTCGTTCAATGAACGTGCGCATCATTCCGCTCCGGGCTACGCCCGGGCGGATGACGCTGCTGGCAGCGACCAATGTTAGGTAGTCGTTGCATTTGAGTTTTCTCAGTAGCTGTCGCATCGCCGGACTTTCAACGTAAAAGCACCCCGTGGTATGTCCGCTTTCGATCAATCTCCGGATGATGGGATCGTCCTTAAACGCTTGAATTTGGTGAATGTCGATGTCGATTCCGCGGTTTTGCTTAACGTAGATAATGGCATCTTTGATGTGTCCAAGTCCGCGTTGGGATAGGATATCGAACTTGGCGATGCCGAGGTCTTCGGCTTCGAGCATGCTAAACTGTACCACGGGAAATCCTTTGGGTGGCAGGAAGGTGGCGCTATAGTGGTGAATGTGTATTTCGGGGATGAGGATGCCGCCCACGTGGATACTGAGGTGGTTGGGGAGGTTGTGGATGCGATGGGCGTGTTTGAGTAGGGTTGCGTTTTTCTCGGTGGAGTGTTTGTTGAGTAGCGCATCGATTTCGGCTTTGGGCAGGCCAAATACTTTACCGAGTTCGCGAATAACGGCATTGCTTTGAAAGGTGCTATAGGTAGCCAGGAGTGCAGCGCCATGGTCTTTGTATTTGTTGAGGATGTAGGCGGTAACGTGGTCTCTGTCTTGCCACGAAAAGTCGAGGTCGAAGTCGGGCGGACTGCTCCGATGCGGGTTGATAAATCGTTCGAAGTAGAGGTCGAGGTGTATGGGATCCACATCCGTAATTCTAAGGCAGTAGGCAACCACGGAGTTAGCGCCGGAGCCACGGCCGACGTAGAAGTAGTTGTTTTCTCTAGCGAATCTACAGATGTCCCAATTGATAAGGAAGTAGGGGGTAAATCCTAGTTCGTAGATCATTTGCATTTCCTTTTCCAGTCGTTGTGTGGTTTGGAAGGTATAGTTGGGGTATCGGTAGTGGAGGCCTTGGGTGGCAAGTTCTCTCAGCATTCGGAAGTCTTGGTTTAGGTTTCCGGAGAAGGTTTTTTTATTTTGAGGGGTATTCCATTGGAGGTCCCAGGCGCAGCCTTCGCAGAAGGCCTGCGCCTGGGAGATGAGGGAAGGGGTTGCGGCAAATTTTGAAAAAATTTGCCGCAGGGGCGCCCATTTCTGCCACGGCGCAGCCGTGGCAGAAATGGGCAACTTCGTTACCAAACAATTGTGATCAATGCACCGCAATAATTTGTGCGTCTCAAAATCAATCTCGTCCCGAAATGTCACCGTGTGCCAAGCAATCATCGGCAAGGAAAAATTCCGATTCTTCGCCAGTCGCAATTGAGGCAGCACCTCGGCATGGATTGCGATTGCGTTCCCTGGTCCTTCTTTTTTGTAGGTATAAACCACCTTGACCGACAAAAACGTGGGTGGATAGGTAGGGAAGGGTTTGTGGTTCATCAGGTGATCCGATAAAAAAGCGTTGATTTCGGCAAAGCTGCTCTGCGAGGTGCTTATTAGAATATATAGCGGTTCATCCCCATTGCGAATGTCGACCCCCACCAAAGGCATAATGTGTTTTGTGTCTCTGGCAGCCCTTAAAAAATTACTCACCCCCGTTACCGTGTTGATGTCGGCCAATAATACCGGTACACGAAACCCCATAGAAATGGCCTCGGATTCGCAGCGTTGCACGATCTCTTCCGGCGAAATCAACCCGTAACGCATGCTGAAATGAGAGTGGAAGTGGAAAATCATCGGGTGATTAAATCAATTTGATAAAAATAATGACAATTTATTGCCAACAATATAGTCAATTATTTACAGCAAACGAGGCAACATGGGAGTAACTTTGTGCGTTCTAAAGCGTATGCGAATACTTTGTTGGTTATTATCAATATGCATGTGTTTGGGAATCAACGCCCAAAACTTTGCGCCCATCGCCGTGGGGAAATACGCTGGGGTTCATGCGGCCAAAATCAATCCTTCGCTCACAGCCTACACTCCTTACCAATGGCATGTCAATATTGTCGGGGTCTGGGGCAACGTCAATAACAATTACGTAAATCTCAAGTTGCCGTATTCTGCATATCGTGCGGCATTCAATAAAGTCCCTGTTCAGTATCAAACCATCAACGGAAATCCCAGATTCGATTCGTCGTTTTTGGTGGAAGACTTCAATCGCAAACGAAAATTTGCTGGGGTGGGTGCCATCGCCTATTTGCCATCGTTTACGATGAAATACAAGAAAATTCAGATCGGATTGATAAATGATGTCGTTGTGCTTGCCAATGTTTCCGGACTCGATGAGCCGATGGCACATGCATTACTTACCGATTTGAGCAACAATCGCAAGGCTTTCAAATATTTCATTCTGGATAAAAACGGCAACTACAATTTGAATCGAACCACAGTTTCGGCCAATGCTTATGTGAGTTCGGGGATTAATATCGCTTACAATATGCCGATGATGTGGAAGCAGCAAATGATGTTTGGGGCCACCGTGAAGAAGATTTGGGGTTTGGGCGGTAGTTATTTTCAGTACGATAATATGCAAGTGCATCGTGGGAATCCATTTCAGTTACAATTTGATAAAACCAACATTCGTTATGCTTTGTACCAAGGTCAAGGAAAGGGTACGGGCGTGGACTTGGGCTGGAGTTACGCGTTTCATTTGGCCGATTACAAGCGCAACGGGGATTATCTGAAGCGACATAAAATGTACAAGTACAAATTTGGCTTGAGTATAATGGATATTGGTTCTGTTCGATATCGAGATGCTTCGGTGACGGCAATTGAAAATTCTACTACTACCAGTTGGGATGCTTCCAATTTCAAGAATGACTTAACAGCGTCGCAGGTGGATGTTTCATTGGCGCCATTGAATAATGTTTTTAAAGGGGTTTCGGGTTATACCACGGGTAAACAAGATGTGATTATTGGCTTGCCAACGCGATTTGTGGCGAGCATAGATTACCAATACAGTAAATATGTTTTTATTCAAACCCAGGTGATGCAAAGTTTGAGAGGTCGTTACACCCAGAGCGCTCGTTATCAGAGCTATGCGACGATTGCCCCACGATATGAAAGAGAGAAATGGGAAGTGTCGTTGCCGGTTTTGCTCGAATACGATTATCGCAGTTTGCGGGCGGGACTTTCCTTTAGGGCGGGATGTTTTTATATCGGCAGCAACAGTGTTTTTAATTTGCTGTATACTCGAAATATGCGGGATGCGGATATCTATATGGGCTTCACCGTCTATCGATTTGCGGGGTCAAAAAACTCGAGGTTTATTCAGATGATGCGGGATCAGATTGACCGGTTGGACAAGAAGAAGCCGGATTGCGAAAAGATGTAATCGATTCTAATTTGTCGTTTTGATATGATAGTATGTCGAAGCGGCCCGCAGGGCCGCTTCTCTTTCCTTATCTTTGTATTTATGTGGAATCGAATTTCCTCGACATTGTATTTCCTTGTCGTGTTTGCCGCGGCATTGTCAACCTCTGGGCTTAAATCTCAAGTCGTTGTTTTGTCCAATTCATCTGCCATCAACTCGGCCTTGGAAAGGGCTGTGAACACCGGCGAATACACATTGGAGGCCTGTATCGCACAAGCCCTCAATCAAAACATCGATGTCCAACTGTCGATGCTGTCCCAAACACAATCCGAAATGACCTTGGATCAATCGATGCTAAATTTCGGCCCTGATTTGTCGGGCGGGGCCGGGCAGTTTTATCAATCGGGAAGAAGTATCGACCGCTTTACAAACCAGTTTGTGCAATCAACCATCGGGAGTAACAATTTTCAATTGCAGGGGTCTTTGCTCCTTTTTGGCGGACTACAAAATCAAAACAATTACAAGCAGGCCAAAGAAAATTGGTTGGCCTCGGGCATGGATTTAAAGGCGATGCAGTTGACGGTTACGTTGCAAGTGTCGTCTGCGTATATTCAATGTTTGCAAGCCCATGAATCTCTCGTTGCGGCGGCACAAGTGCTAGAGTCGAGTAAGTTACAATTGGATCGGGGTCAAAAAATATTCGATGCAGGTGGAAGTACGCAAGGTGCATTGCTGTCGTTAAAAGCCCAAGTTGCCAACGATGCCGCAAGTGTAACCAATGCAGAAAATGTGAAGGCAACTGCGCTGCAGAATTTGAAGCAGCTCATTCGTCTGGAATACCATAAACCCTTTCGTCCGGTGAACGAAGATTTGGGAATTATCTCTGAGCCTTTTGGATACACTGCCAGTCAGTTGGTAGATACGATTTTATTCAAGCGCCCAGATTATCAAGCAGCTGCGTATCGTGTGGCGGCGGCTGAATTTGGATTAAAATCGGCCAAAGGCGCAACGATGCCTACGTTGAGTGTGGGTGGCAATTTAAATACGGTCTATTCTGATAACGCGAAAACGGTTGAAAATGTAAGTATTACGGGATTTTCTCCTGTTGGAAGGGTGCAAGGCACCAATGCGATCGTAGAGGCTCCAGAATTTGCATATACAATGAAAACCAAAGGGTTTGGCGATCAGATCCAAGATAACTTCGGTAAATCATTGGGTGTGAATTTGAATATTCCCATTTACTCCGGACTTTCACGTCAGAATCAAGTGAAAACGGCAAACTTGGCGGTCTTACGGGCGCAGTTGAATATGGATAGAATTCAGCAAAACGTACAAAATGAAGTGCTTTCCGCGTTTAATAATTATCAAAATGCAGAAAAACGATACGCATCAAACTTAGAGAATAAAAACTTGCAGACCCAAAATCAGCAATATGTGAAACAGCGATACGATGCGGGCGCGGCCTCTTACTTTGAATACCAATTGGCCTTGTCGACAAGTTCTGCGGCGCATCAAAATTATATCTCTGCCAAATACGAACTAACATTCCGTAGGTTGGTACTAGAGTTCTATTTGTCACCTGATCAATATCAAACATCAATCATCCCTACCCAAAAATAACATGAAGAAAAAACGCATTCTTTGGATTTCCATAATTTCACTCGTTGTCTTGGTCGTTGTTGCCATGGTGATGAAAGGCGGTAAAAAAGATTTAGAAGTTGAATCGGTAAAGGTGGAGAATCGCACAATCACGGAAATTGTGAGTGTGACGGGCAAAATTCAGCCTGAAAGCGAAGTGAAAATCAGTGCGGATGTGAGTGGGGAGATTATCGATATGATGGTTCATGAGGGCGATAGTGTCACCAAAGGACAACTGTTGTTGCGCATCAACCCTGAATTGTATGAAACGGCGATGTCGCAGTTGAAAGCCAACCTCGACAATACAAAAGCGGCCTTGGCTGGGTCTGAAGCGCAGTTGATCAAAGCGAAGGCGGCCTATGACCAAGCGGGGCTTACATTTAAGAGGCAGAAGACTTTGCACGAGCAAAAAGTGATATCGGAACAAGAATGGGAAACAGCACAATCGCAGTATGAATTTGCGAAGGCGGATTTTGAATCGGCAGGAAAATCGGTATTGGGGTCGCGTTACAATGTTCAAAGTGTAGCGGCGAGATTGGAAGAGGGTAGAAGAAATTTAGGAAGGACCAGTATTTATGCGCCGGCTTCGGGTACGGTGACGCATTTGACATCTGAAAAGGGTGAAAGGGTGGTTGGTACGGCTCAGATGGCGGGTACTGAAATCATGCGAATATCGAATATGAATGTGATGGAAGTGCAGGTGAATGTGAATGAGAACGATATTGTGAAGATTCATCGTGGCGACAGTGCGGATGTGAAGGTGGATGCATACGACAATCGAGTTTTTAAGGGCGTGGTGACGGAAATTGCGAATTCAGCGGTGTTCAATTCCGCGCAAAATATGAGCGACCAGGTAACCAATTTTGTGGTGAAAATTCGTTTGGCGCCGAGCAGTTATCCCGATTTGATTAAGAAAGGGGAGTTTCCATTTTTGCCGGGGATGACGGCCAGCGTGGATGTGAAAACGAATACAAAAGCGGGAGTGATTGCGGTTCCTATTGCGGCGGTAACGACAAGAAATCCAGTCATTGATGCTTCGGCGAAGGGTGGTGTGGTGAATGCTGCGGCTAAGACGCCAACTTCAGGGGTCCAAACTTGGGTGTTCTTATATAACGGCGGCAAAGCGAAGGCGGTTGAGGTAAAAACGGGACTTCAGGATTTGGACTATTACGAAGTGATTTCGGGTCTAAAAGTGGGCGATGAGGTGGTTTCGGGTCCAAGCATGGCGATTGCCAAGACCTTGAATGATGGGGATCGACTAAAAAAGAAGAAATAACTTTTACACAAAATACCAACCTATAGGGTAGGTTTCTTACACAAAACATTATTTTTGTGGTGTTGCTAGGTTCGATTGTGGATGGCTAATTCACATCGATGAAAAGGGAACTTCGGTGAAAAACCGAGACTGTACCCGCAGCTGTAACTCCAGATCAAACATTGTTTGATTTATATTTTGGGCATCTAACGCCACTGTGTAACAACGGGAAGGCGCCCAAGATGGAGAAGTCAGAAGACCTGCCTGATAACACTATTGCACGCTTTCGGGATAAAGGCGCAGCGAGGAATCGGGCGTGCTTTGCGTTCCCGTATCTTCTCTCACTTTTCTCGTTTTTGTGCCAACGCAATCTATGTTTGCCTTGTGCGCCATATCGCTCCTATCTGTGGTTTCGGAAATTACTCCGAAGACAGATTCTGTTTCTCGCAAGTTGGAGTTGATAAAGCCTGTAGATACAGTGTTTGTTCATGTACAACGCATCGATTTTGCCACTTTGGGCAGGGTGGTGAGAGATTATCAGGCGGGGAACGATGATCGTTCGTTGACATCGGCTTTGGGCGGTGCGGGGGTATTTTTTAAGCAATACGGTGTTGCTGGTTCTAGTACGATTTCTCGTCGTGGCGCCGATGCAAATCAAACTCAGGTGAATTGGAATGGCTTGCCGGTAAATAATGCCATGCTCGGGATGACGGATTTCAATACGCTGTTGAATTGGGGAAATACGGAAATGTTTCTTGTTGAGGGTGGGAATTCGGCCAGTGTGGGTAGTGGAAGTATGGGCGGGACGCTGTTTTTGAGAAATGGGGTCGCTTTTGGATCTTCCAAGGCATTTGAACAAAAATCCAAGTTGCTTAGTACCATAGGAAGTTTTGGCGAGCGCAATGTTGCTGCCGATGTTTCTGTGCACAATCGTAATTTGATGGTTCAGGTTTCGGCTTTGCGATTTGAATCCAATAATGCGTTTCACTTTTCTGATTTAGGGTTAGATATTCCAAGTCGTTTGATGGAAAATGCCCATCGGGAGCAGTCGATGCTTCGCTCGGTGATGGCATATAATAAGGGCGCACATTATTTGAAGGCGGTGACGGAATTTGCCACAATGCAACGACAGTTGGGTTTGGCATTGGGTTCGTTTCAGGCCTTGGGCCGACAAGACGACAATAACATGCGATCGGTGTTGGAATACATTTATCAGCCAAATCGAGGGTTTTCGGCTACGCATCGACTGGGGTATGTGAAGGATCAAATCAATTATTTTTCATCGCCGAGCGATAATAAAGGCAGTTTGAGCATTGGGAAGACGGTGCATTTTCAAAGTGAGTTTTATCGGATTTGGGGAATTTGGAAAGCATTTTTGGGGAATGACATACAATTTCAGCAAGCTCATTCTGAGTATTACTTGGGATGGTCTTCACGGGTATTGCCCGCCTCTTTGATTGGATTGAGTGCATCAAAAGGGAAAACATCTTACGGTTTCAACGGTCGTTATGAATGGCATGAAAAAGTGCCTACCATGGGATTGTCGTTTGTATATCAAGCATCAAAACAAGGTTCGATCAAAGCCAATGTGCACAGCAGTTTCCGTCGTCCTACGTTGAATGATTTATTTTGGGTAACCGGTGGTATGGCGCAGGGATTAAAGCCAGAAAAGGGCAAGGGTGCTGAGGTGGGTTATTTGTTGAAGTGGTTGCCGAATGTGTTGTGGAAACAAAATCGGGTGGATGAAAATCGATGGGTGGGGCAATCGGAGCTGACGTTTTATTATCGGACAGTGGATCAGCCTATTTTGTGGGTGCCCAAGGGTACGTATTGGTTTGCTACGAATTTATCGGGTGGCGGTATTTATGTCGGTGGGCAATTGAGTGCTTCGCTAAAATATCAAATGGGAGACAAAGGCTCGGTGATACTAAAATCGAATGTGGACAGGGTGAGCAGCAGAGTGAAACAGACACCGGAGTCGATGGCGTATCAACAGATTTTTGTTCCTGATTGGAATGGGAATGCGTATTTGGGGTTTGAGAATTTGCGCTTTGAGACGGGAATCGGAATGGATTATACGGGACGAAGGTTTATTCAGACAGACAATTTGGAATCGTTAAATCCTTTTGCGTTGGTGAATCTGCAATTTGGTTTGAGAAAGGTTGTATTGCCTATGGGGATGATGTTGCAGGGGAAGTTAGAGTTGTTGAATGTGTTAAACCAAGAATATGTGAATATGCCAGGTCGGCCGATGCCGGGAAGGGCTGTCAGAATGACTTTGGTAATTAAATCGAATCAATCAAAATGAAAAAATATATGAAAATGCGTGTTTTGTCACTTGTCGTTGCACTTATGGGTGCCTCGACCGTTAGCGGTCAGACTATCACAGAGGGTTTCGAAACGATGCCTATGGATTCTGGAACTGTATTGAATGGAAGTCGTGGAGAACGCGATATTATATTGCATCCCAAAGGCCCTTTTGTTTCACACATGCCTGTTTTGTGGGATACTTCCTTCGGTGGCTATTGGGCTGCGGGATGGGCGGTTTCTCGGAAGTTAGATGGTTCGGGTGGAGCATCGGATTTTGCAAAACACTTATATTGTGCCAAGCCGGGCTATGGTTCTGAGAAAAATATGGCTGGCAAATACGATGGCAAAGCGTTTGCCATTGGGATGAACGGTTCCTTTTTTGTTTCTGAGGCGGGTCCTGGAAGTGGAATTTTGGGATTTAAAATCGCCAATACCACTTTTGCTTACAATAGCATGAAATCGGGAGATGCCTTTGCCAAGAAGTTTGGTGGGGCTTCGGGGAACGATGCGGATAGTTTTGTTTTGAAAATTTCGGCCTTTCATAGGGGTCAGTTTTTGTTCAGCAAGCGAGTGATTTTGGCGGATTTTCGTTTTGCGAATAATGCAAAAGATTATATTTTAGATAGTTGGGCAATCGTTGATTTGTCGATGCCTCAAAAGGAAGTGGGTCCGCGCGACAGCTTTGTATTTGAGTTGATGAGTTCTGATAACGGTCAGTTTGGAATGAATACACCGGGATTTTTCGCCATCGACGAGGTGATTGC
>CAMBTR010000007.1 GCA_945870885.1 Chryseobacterium gleum
GTTGTGCCCGAAACGGATATAAACGTTTATATCCGTTTCGGGCACAACCCTATAAATTCAGAAATATTACTTCAAAATATCACGAGAAATAACCACGCGCTGAACTTCGCTGGTTCCCTCATAAATCTGTGTAATCTTGGCATCACGCATCATTCGTTCTACGTGATATTCTTTCACATAGCCATAACCACCATGAATCTGAACAGCCTCAACCGCCGTCTTCATCGCCACCTCAGAAGCAAATAATTTTGCCATTGAACTCGCACGATCGTAATTCATGTTTTGATCTTTCATCCAGGCCGCCTTAAAACACAACAAACGCGCTGCCTCAATCTCAGTAGCCATATCAGCCAATTTAAATGCAATTGCTTGGTGGTTTTTGATTTCCGTACCAAAAGCCTTGCGCTCTTTTGAATACTTCAACGACAACTCATAGGCTCCACTAGCGATACCTAATGCTTGTGCGGCAATTCCAATTCTGCCCCCACTCAATACCTTCATCGCAAACCTGAATCCAAAACCATCCTCGCCGATGCGATTTGCCTTTGGAACCTTAACATCTTGAAACATAATACTATGCGTATCGCTACCGCGAATACCTAATTTGTCTTCCTTCTTTCCAACAGTTACGCCGTCCCAAGCTTTCTCTACGATAAATGCGTTGATTCCCTTGTGCTTTTTTTCGACATCCGTTTGAGCCATTACCAAATAATAACTCGCCGAATTTCCATTGGTGATCCAATTTTTTGTACCATTCATTAAGTAATAATCCCCCATATCAACCGCAGTTGTGCGCTGACTTGTAGCATCGCTACCGGCCTCTGGCTCACTCAACAAAAATGCTCCGATTTTCTGACCGCTCGCCAATTCAACCAAATATTTTATTTTTTGCTCTTCGGTTCCGTACTCCTCTAAACCCCAACACACCAATGAGTTGTTTACACTCATACAAACACTCGCAGAAGCATCAATTTTTGAGATCTCTTCCATCGCCAAAACATATGAAATTGCATCCATTCCGCCACCACCATATTTGGGGTCAACCATCATGCCCATAAAGCCCAATTCGCCCATTTTTTTAATTTGCTCATTGGGGAATCTTTGCTCGTTATCACGCTCAATTACGCCCGGCAATAATTCTGTTTGTGCAAAATCACGCGCCGCCTGCTGAACTGCCAAATGCTCCTCGCTTAATTCAAAATCCATCATATTTTTTTTATTTATAATTACAAAATTAAACCCTTTACTTGTTGTCTCGCCATTCGTAAACCCATTGGGCCTGGATCATCTCTAAATGGCCTTCATTGCTATCTTCTCGAGTCCCAGCAAAATTCGGCGTCTCCAAAACCCATTCTAACAAGTCCGTAAAACGAATCCTGTAAATTTTAGCCTCGTTAAAATCATCGCCAAATCGCTCATAAAGCTTCATGGCAATGTCCTCGTAATCTGTCCATTGAATCGGTGGTTCGTACATTCTCTTTCTTATTAGTGTCCTATGATTCCGCTTTGATCTGGTACAACGACAACCAAGTCGCCACCACCAGATAATCTACATTGACAGGCCAATCGGCTGTTATATTTGGGGTCCCTTGCCCGGTCCACATACTCTTCCTCGCGGTCACTCATCTCCGGTAAAAATTCCTCACCTTGCTCAACATAAACATGACAAGTACTGCAACCACAAACACCTCCACAATTGTGATTTAGGTGAATCTCATGATCAAGCGCCACATCTAAGATAGATTCGCCCTCAAACATTTTCACCTCCATCGATGCACGATTTTTCTCTTCAAATTGAAATGTAATCTTGGCCATATGAAATGCAAAATTAATACTTCGCAACCGCATTGCTTCACCAATTTTTGGAAATAGTACGACCAATTTTTGTATCTTTGCACCCTCGTTCTATGATATCAAGAAGATTGGTGCGCATCAAAGCCCTTCAGGCACTTTACTCCTATCAACAAGGAGGAAATACGGACAACGTTTCGTTGCAGAATCTCACCCCCACGCAACAAGAACATTATCAAAACACCCTGGCTAATCTAAACGATAGCATCAATCAGAGTTACGATTTTTTCCTTTTCCTTCTCGATTTGCCGTTTCAACTTTCAACCTATTTGTTGGAAAAACAAACCATTGAAAAGTCTAAATTTTACCCCGATCAACAAAAAATTCGCGACCTGTCAATTCTAGACAGAATGCCGCTAGTCAAATACTTACATCGCGCAGTAGAAGACAATAAAAGCAAACATTTTTCTTTCGATTGGAGCGAACTCGTAGGTCAGTTCGATCAATATTATGAATGGATGCAAGCCTGGGAATTCGTTCGTGACATTAGCATATTTGATGCCCCATCGTTCCAACAACAACAAGCATTTTTGGAAGAGTTTTACGCAAATTTGTTTGAAACCAAAGAGTTGTTTTTCGACAATTTAAACGATTATTATTCCGGTTGGTCAGACGACGAACTTTATACTACTCGAGAAATTGAAAAAATGATTCAAGGCGCCAAAGAGAATGGTGTTGTTCCAATTCCCGAAAAACCCACTCACAGTTCAGAGGAAATGGAAATGGCTAATCAGCTTTTTACCACCACTTGTAAAAATAGTAAAGTCTACGAATCGCAAGTCGCTGAAATTTCCGACAACTGGGACCCATCAAGGATTGCGATCATGGACCTGCTCATTATCAAGCTTACATTGACCGAGTTTCTTCATTGCCCCACAATTCCAGTAAAAGTAACCATCAACGAATATTTGGAAATCACCAAAAATTATAGCACACCAAATAGCTCTCGATTTGTAAATGGCGTACTCGACAAACTGCGAATTGTAATGGAATCTCAAGGGCTCATTCAAAAGAGTGGCCGCGGGCTACGCGATAAATAATCCCACAATCTTAGGCTTTCGCCCTGGCCAACAAAGCCTCGTGAATCGTTAATGCCTGCGCTTCCAATGGCAGTTGGCCATCATTGTTAATGATATAATCACATCGATCCATCCATTGCTCTTGTGGCGTTTGAGACTGAACTCTCAGCATCACAGCTTCCTCGTTTCCTCCGTCACGACCCATTACCCTGGCCAATCGCAACGGCAATGGAGCCACTACGCCTATCACCAAATCCACCGTTTTGTCGGCCCCCGATTCAAATAAAATCGCCGCCTCCTTAATCACATACGGTTTTCCCATTACCCTTTTTTGGTCGCACCATTCCTTGAAATCGGCGAATACGCGTGGATGCACCAGTTCATTTAAAGCCTCGCGCAATTTGGGGTCGCGATAAATCGCATCAGATAAAACCTGTCGCACCAATTCACCGTCGCTGTCATAAGAAGCATCGCCAAAGAGATTTAATACACCTTCCTTTAGTTCAGAATCCGTTTGATACAATCGTTTAGCCATGGCATCGGCATAATAGATATCTAACCCCAACCCCTCAAAGATTTTACAAACAGTGGTTTTGCCACTGCCAATGTTTCCGGTGACACCAATGGCCAGCAAAAGCAAGATTATTTTACGTCGTCCGACGTGGTTTGTGGGTATGCCGATTGAGTATATTCCATGCTAATGGCAGATTTTTCGATTTTTGCTTTGCCCTCTTCCATGTCGATCACAAAATGTGTATCCGCAATCACGCCAATCTTACCATGGACACCACCCGTAGTTACGATGCGGTCACCCTTTTTTAAGCTCTCCATATACGTTTTGGCTTTCTTTTGCTTGCGCATTTGTGGCCAAATCATAAAAACAAAAAATACGGCCATGATGAGTAACATCATTACCATTTGCGATCCGCCACCTGATTGTGCTTGTAGTATATTCATATTGATTTTTTTAATGTGCATGTTCATCGCTACCGCCATTCAATTCCTCTTCAGAAACAGAGCCTGCGGGTGCAATTACGTTGGCTTTAAACTTTAATACCACCTCTGTGGTTTTGCTATTTTCGAACTGAACCGTGATGCTCTTTTCGTTTAAGATACCTGCCGGTCCGCCACGAGAAGAACTATTAAAAGTGGCCGTAACGTTTCCTGTTTTTCCCGGAGCAATCACCTCGTGTGTGTATTCCGGCGTAGTACATCCACATTGAGCCGTAACGTTTGAAATACTTAGCGGTGCCTGACCAACATTCGTAAAAACATACGTATGCTGTACCATTTCGCCATCCTTCACATCGCCGAACATAAATGACGTGTCCTTAAATCGGACATCGCCCAATGGACCCTTATGTGTGTTTTTGGGTTGATCCGCAGTGGCAGTATTATTCTCGATATCTTCCGTCTCGAATTCGCTTTGACCGCAAGAAAACAAAGCCAACGAAACCACCGCTATAGATAAAAATAATTTACGCATTTTCAAAAGTAACAACTTGATAGTTAATCTCTAAAACTGGGTTTCCTTTTGTTTAAAAATGCATCCGTTCCCTCCTTAAAGTCTGCGGTTTCAAATGCCTCTCCAAATTCGTAGATTTCACGCTGCATCCCGTTCACATTGGGGCGGAAATAATCATTCACGCATTTTATCACCTTGTTCACCGCACTTGGGCTTTTCCCGATGATTTTCGACATCATCTTCTTGCTTTCTTCTATGAGTTCGGCTTGGTCTACCACCTTGTTTACCAAACCCAAGCTCAACGCCGTCTGGGCATCGATAGCGTCGCCGGTCAACAATAACTCCAACGCCTTTCCTTTCCCAACCAGCTGAACCAAACGCTGAGTTCCGCCATAACCCGGAGGGACGCCCAAATTAACCTCGGGCTGACCAAACTTTGCGTTGCTACTCGCGATTCTCAAATGACAAGCCATCGCCAATTCGCAACCACCACCCAAAGCAAAGCCATTCACCGCTGCCAAAACAACCTTAATTCCGTTTTCGATGGCATTCATCACATCGTGTCCATCCGCACTCATTCTGGTCGCCTGCTCAATATTGAAATGAACAAACTCCGAAATATCAGCGCCCGCCGCAAAAGCTTTCTCGCCCATCCCCGTCAAAATCATCCCGTGGACCTCCGAATCGCCCTGAGCCTCGTCAACCACCTGCTTGATTTCGTTTAAAGTCTCCAAAGTAAGCGCGTTCAATTTGCTTTCGCGGTTAATCCGAATGATTAAAATATGATCCTCAAGAGAAGTTAAAATATTATTATACGCCATGTTTCTATTCTTAATTGCGGTTTTCTGATGCCCAATTTTCTATGTACGATGCGATTTCTCCCATACTCGTTCCCGGAGGAAACAACTTCGCAACACCAATGCCATTCAACGCCTCAACGTCAGCATCAGGAATGATGCCTCCACCCGTTAGCAAAACATCGTCCATGCCCTTGTCCTTTATCAAATCCAATATTCTTGGAAATACCGTGTTGTGTGCCCCCGATAAAATGCTAACACCAATGGCATCAACATCCTCTTGAAGCGCGGTTTGAACCACCATTTCTGGGGTCTGTCGCAACCCCGTATAAATCACCTCCATCCCCGCATCCCGCAATGCCGTTGCAATCACCTTTGCACCACGATCGTGACCGTCTAAGCCAACCTTTGCAATCAACACCCTAATTGGTCTGTTTAATTTATTACCCATGGTTTTTGATACAACAAAAATACATATTCACGGCCGTTCTGTCACCAATTCTCCACCCACATAATAAACCACCTTTTTACTCGTGTCGATTTTTAGACAAACATCAAGGTCCGATTCTGCATGCATGCTCTGAAAACGCTGAACATGATTCGCATCAGACAGAAAACCAGCGACATCCGTTTTGGCTTGATTCCACAAGTGAATCGCAGCCCTAGTAGCATCGTCGGCCACCTTAGCGCCCATTTGCAACAAACTCGCCGCCATCGCACCGGCTAACAAAGTGTCTTCTAAATTAAAAAAGCCCTTCCACCCAGAACAAAGCAAGTAAATATCACCCTCATCATTCATCAACGCATCACAAGTAACAGCGGAATTTAAAAAGGCCCCAACGCAAACAGTTTTGGCCATTTGACATAAACTTAAGGCATGCGTGCCATTGGTAGTTGTCATAACAACCGACTTGCCACTCACTTTGTCTATCGTAAATTCTTGGGGCGAGTTACCAAAATCAAAACCCTCTACCTTAAAGCCATTTCTCTCGCCAGCCATCAAACAACCTTTTTCGCCCCACGCCCTTGCCTCGTCAAGACTTGCAACCGGAATCACCCGTTTGGCACCATTCTCCAACATAACAACCATGCTCGTTGTAGCCCGAAGGACGTCAATTACAACTACCTGCTTTTGCACTACCGCATCGGCATACAGTGAAAATAATTCGGGTGTTAAAATCGTATAAACATTCTTCATGTGTTTGTGTAATTCATCGCAAAACCCGCCCCCAAAGTGCAATACTGAAGTATGCCCTCCACGGCCCGCGGAACTGTTAAACCCAATGCTGCCATTTCTTCTTCTTTCCAGGTACCCAATACAAAGTTCACCTGTTCGCCTGTCCTAAAATCACTGCCGATTCCGAATCTCAGCCTAGAGTAATTCTGCGTACTTAGACTCGCCTGAACACTTTTTAATCCATTGTGCCCGCCATCACTGCCCTTGGTTTTGAGCCTTAATTTCGCCAGTGGCAACGCCAAATCATCCGTAACAACCAAAATATTTTCCAATTTGATCTTCTCCACCTGCATCCAGTAGGAAACCGCCTTGCCACTTAAATTCATATAGGTATTGGGCTTCAACAAAATGAGTTTTCTCCCCTTGTGCGATACCTCGCAAATCCAACCGTGCTTTACCACATTCCAACTTCCGTCAAACTTTTTGGCCAATTGGTCTACCACGTCAAATCCAATGTTGTGACGCGTGTGTTCGTAATCCTCACCGATGTTTCCCAACCCTATGATTAAATATTTCATGGTTTCTCTCTGATTATTTTTGGGCGATAACCCTCGTTTGATTGCTCAATACCGTAGCACGTCGTGCCGGAATAATTGCACTAACGGCTCCAAGTGCGACATTTAGAATCAAAATTAACACTATATCCGCGGAACGCAACTCAACCGGGTACGACATATTAAAAGTTCCCTGCGTTTGAATAATCCCTGTTTTTTGCTGAATAACAACCAACAACACGCCCAATCCAATTCCTATCAAACTGCCACAAATACTAACCCAAACCCCCTCCCAAAAAACAATCCATCCCACCATCGATTCTTGCATTCCCAAATTTCGAAATAAAATAAAATCATTCCGCTTGTCCAATACCATCAACGTGAGCGCCCCCACCAAATTGAAGGAAATTAGCATCAAAACAAAAGTCAGTATCGCAAACGAAATCCACTTTTCCGTATTAAACATTTTATACATTATCGGGTGCTGCTGCTGCTGATTGAAAACCGCAAGCTTGCTACCAACCAAATCTTGAAGTTGCTTCTGCAAATCCAACATTTTACCATTTCGCCCCCTTATTTCCGCCTTAACCCTAACCTCCAACGCTGTCGCCTCTTTCTCGGGGTCCAAATCGTAAAGATAACCCGCGTCCTTGGCCGAAATAAAAACCGTATGGTCGTTCTCTTCTTCCGGCAACTGAACAATGGCCGACGGAATAAAGATTTGCGTTTTTAATGCATCCGCACGGTGAATACCCGACGCTTTGTCCACCACCAACAATGATATCGGCTCGTCTATTTTTCCCACCCCTAGCCGATATACCAGGCCCTCCGACAAAATCGCCATCGACGAAACACCGCCCAAAGAATCACGTTGTGCATCGTATAACATCGGTTTTCCCGCGGTAATCAAAGAATCCATTTGAATGCGCTTAAAAAAATACTCATCAACCCCAACCACCCTACAAACCGTTTGCTGGTCGCCGTATTGCAAAATCGACTTCCCCTCTAATGTTCTCGAAACCACCTCAATACCAGGCGTTTTTCTCATTTTTAAGAGTGTTTGATCTGAAACCTCTATCGACTTTCCCTTGACCGCCGTGATTTTAAAATCAGGATCCGACTTTTGATACGATGAAAAAATGGACGACTCAAAGCCATTCAACGCGCTCATCAAAACCACCAAAGCCAAAGCGCCTACAGAGTAACCCAACAAGGAGATACCCGTAATTATGTTGACAACGGTTGGGTTGGATTTGGAGAAAAAATATCTGCGCGATATGTGAAACGATAGTTTGATGCTATTGCTTGATTTTATTCACAACAAATATCCATCAAAAATCTATTCGTTGTCGGTTTTGGGTGTATTCAACGTTTTAAGCAACTCTTCCATTTTGGTTACATAATCCAATGTATCGTCCTCATAGAAGTGTACCTCCGGCATTTTCTTCACACTGTTACGCAATCGCTGCGCCAACGCATGTCGGATTTCTTTGTTACACGCATCCAACTGAGCCATGATCGCAGCCCTGTTTGGGTTGTTATAAAGACTCAAATATACTTTTACGTGGCCCAAATCGGGGCTTACCAACACATTACTAATCGTGACAAAGGCACCACCAAGCCAATCGTTCTTTTTGATGTTGAACAATTCGCTCAAATCACGTTGAACCTGTTTTCCGAATTTCTCCTGTCTCAATCCCATATCGCAAAGATACAACCCATATTACATCAAAAGCGCGCGCACCGCAAGCTCATACCCTCCGAGGCCCAAACCCGAAATCATTCCCTTGGCCGAACCCGCCAACAAATCGGTGTGGCGCTCCACCTCGCGGGAATAAATGTTGCTAATATGAACCAATACGACCGGTTTACTTATCGATTTTATCGCATCGGCGATGGCAATGCTGGTGTGTGAATATGCCGCCGCGTTTAGAACGATACCGGTGCAAGACTCCGATTGTCCCGCGGCCTGAATCATATTGACAATCTCCCCCTCAACGTTGCTTTGATTATAGCCAATTTCAACCCCAGTGTAACGAGCGCGCAGCCCAACCAAAAAATCCTCAAAAGTTTGATCTCCATATACGGCCGGCTCTCGTGTACCCAACAAATTTAGATTGGGCCCATTGATGATTTCTATTTGCACCATAACACAAAGGTAGCACGGGAAAAGTTTTTCAACGACTTCACTTTTTATTCAAGATTTTTGCAACAGAAACAATGAATAAACCTTTGGTCTTAATTACGGGCGCAACCGGCTTTTTGGGTTCACACCTCAGTTGCCTGCTATTGAAACAAGGCTATCGTGTTGTGGCGCTGAGAAGAAATCCCAACTCGGAGGGTCTTTTTAAACGGGTTCACGAATTTTATCAATTGCCATCAAGCTACCAACCCACGTGGATTACCGGCGATATTCTAACTGTGGACGATATCATCCCCGCCCTTGATGGTGTTTCCGTTGTATTTCATTGCGCCGCATTGGTTTCGTTTGCCAAAAAAGACAAACAGCGACTCATGGAAAACAATGTGGTGGGAACCCGTAATGTGGTGAACGCCTGTTTGAAAACGGGTGTGAAACAGTTTGTTTATGCTAGCTCTGTTGCCGCTTTGGGAAGAGCCACCGGCGACGATGATCCCATTACCGAAAACTCGGTTTGGGTAGAAAGCAAATACAATAGCCGCTATGCCATCAGCAAATACTTGGCAGAGCAAGAAGTTTGGCGAGGGCAGGAAGAAGGCCTTCAAATAACAATGGTAAACCCCGGCATTATTTTAGGTTTTGGCGATGGTAGTTCGGGGTCAAACGAAATCTATCATATGATTCAAAAAGGACAGCCCGTCTACCCTGTTGGAAGCAATGGTTTTGTAGGTGTAGAAGATGTTGCCAAAATGATGCTTTTTTTGTTCGAGAACAACCATTGGGGTAAACGGTTTTTATGCGTTGCCGAAACAATTGAATACAAAAAATTATTCTTTCAACTTTGCGAAGCCATGGGACAAAAACCACCTCGCATCGCCCTGGATGGTGGTGTGCTTTGGCTGGTGTATCGGTTAGCGCGTACTGCGGAATTTTTGAAAATACCTTTTCCTATTCCCTCCGACAATATCATTACATCGTCCAAGATGAGCGTTTACCAAAGCATCAACCAACACCTTTTGGATGGATTTCAATACACACCCATTCGCGCCGTAAATTATTATGCCCTTTTGGCACTTGGGCTTCTACATAAAGACTTAATCAATCAAAACAATTAATACCTTTGCAAACAATGAAATTTGGCGTTGTAATTTTTCCTGGATCAAACTGTGATAACGACCTAATTAAGGTTTTACAAACGTACACAACACATCCCGTGCTTAAACTCTGGCACAAGGACACCAACACAGAAGACTGTACACATATCTTTATTCCCGGTGGATTCTCCTATGGGGATTATCTCAGAAGTGGGGCGATTGCCAAACTTTCTCCAATGATGCAAAGCGTTGCTCAACACGCCGCAAACGGAGGGTTTGTTTTGGGGGTTTGTAACGGCTTTCAAATTTTGTGTGAAAGTGGTTTGTTGCCCGGAGCCCTGTTGCGAAACACCAACATGAAATTCAATTGCAAAAACGTTTTTCTTACTCCCGGAAATACAGATTTGGTCGCCACCCAAAACATCGAAGAAAACCAAGTTTTGTGCGTACCTATCGCACATGGTGAAGGTCGTTTTTACTGCGATACCGTGACACTTAAATCCATAGAAGACAATGGTCAGGTGTTTTTTCGCTACTGCGACGAAAACGGGAACGTTACGAACGAATCCAACCCCAATGGATCAATAAACAATATTGCCGGTATCTGTAACGCAGGTAAAAACGTGTTTGGCATGATGCCCCACCCAGAACGTTGTGCAACAGACTACCTCTTAAACACGGACGGTAAGCTGGTGTTTGATAGCTTTATTCTCGGCGCTAGCGTAGTTGCCTAATACGGCGTAACATTTCCGTCCGGCACGGCCACCTTTTCTTCCAAACCGGTTCCAACAATCGCTGCTTGGATATTTCACGACCTCTTCTGTTTATCGGATATTCCGAGCAATTGGTCTTTGTTTTCGTTTTTATTACAACATTTTGGGGGTCGTTCGCGTCTATGGTGTATTAGCACTTATCTAATCGGCAGACCATGAAGACAGCAACCAAACACCACGGCAAAGGATTACCAATTCGTAAGATTATTCCTAGACAACACACAGACCGTGGGGCTTCACAAAGTGCCGCCGGCGTTTAAATTTGAGTTTCTTTCAGCCGCTCCGCATTTTCCGCCACCTGAAGAGCATTTAATATTTCTTGAATATCCCCATTTACTATCGCCGATAAATTATAGAGTGTTAACCCAATGCGGTGGTCAGTAACCCGACCCTGTGGGTAATTGTAGGTTCTAACCTTTGCGCTCCGATCTCCAGTACTTACCAATGTTTTTCTTCTAGACGATATTGCTTCGACGTGCTTGGCGTATTCAATCTCATACAATTTGGTCGCCAACATTTTCATCGCCTTTTCTCTGTTTCCCAACTGATTTCTTTCGGTCTGACAAATAACAACCAAACCAGTGGGAAGGTGTGTCAGTTGAACTTTGGTTTCCACCTTATTTACATTCTGTCCCCCGGCGCCACCAGATCTGCTCGTTTCCATTTTAACGTCTGCCGGATTTAGCTTAGCGTCTACCTCATCCGCCTCAGGCATTACAACCACACTGACAGCCGATGTGTGAATCCTGCCTTGGCTTTCTGTCGCAGGAACACGCTGAACGCGATGTACTCCACTTTCATATTTCAAAATGCCGTATGTACCCACGTTGGGTACTTCAAAAATCACCTTGCTATATCCACCCGCGGTGCCCTCAGTTTCATCGACAACATTAATTTTCCAGCCTTGGTTTTCACAATATCGCTGATACATCCGAAAGAGATCTCCAGCAAAAATACCCGCCTCGTCACCACCGCTTCCAGCACGAATTTCTACTACCGCCGGCTTCGCGTCCTCAGGGTCTTTTGGCAAAAGTTGAATTCTTATCACCTCTTCCAATGGTTCCAACTTGGGCTCGAGCTCTTCCAACTCTTCCTTGGCCATGTCCCGCAACTCCCTGTCCTTTTCGTTTTTTAATATGTCTTTGGCCTCAACGATGCGATGAAATAGGTTTTTGTATTCAAAATATGACTCTACGATTTCCTCAAGGTCTCTGTATTCCTTATTAAGCTTAGTAAATCGCTGAATATCACTAGAAATTTCAGGACTACTCAAAAGCAATTCTATTTCTTTGAAATGTGCATATACCGCTTCTAGTTTTTCTAACATTTTAATTCAATCCTTTCAACTTGTACTCTGCTAAACAAAATCAGAATTATGAAACCCAGGCTTTAAGGCGCAACTCCACGCCGTCGTATTCCGCGTATTGACTCCCGTGTAACCACTCTCCTAGATTAATATATCGGACACCCTCACCTAGATCAATGTCCAAAACCAGGTGCCTGTGCCCAAAAATAAAATATTTTGGCTTTGGGGTCTTGCAATTCAATAAATACTGTTTGCAAAATTGTGTTAGATGTTCTTTTGAGTCCCCGAGGTAATTGTCTTCTTTTGGATTTTGTGCCAAACGACTTTTTTTACTTAGTTTTTGAGCAAACGAAACCCCAATTCCAGGGTGGATCATCGCAAACGCTTTTTGAGCAATTTTTGATAGAAAAACCTTTTTTAACCATTTATATCCCGCATCACCGGGACCCAAACCATCCCCATGGTGTAAATAGCAAATGTCGTTGCCGAGTTCTATCGTTATTGCATCTTTAATCACAACTACCCCACATTCCGCTTCTAGATATTTACCAACCCACAAATCATGGTTGCCTGGAAATAAATAAACCGGGATGCCAGCATCAGTAAGCCGGCTAATTGCTCCCAAAAATCTTACAAATCCTTTTGGTACAACGGTTTTATACTCAAACCAAAAATCAAATACATCGCCCAACAAATAAATTGCAGATGCATCGTTCGCAATGGCGTTTAACCAAGAAACTATTGATTTTTCCCTTTCTAAAGATCGCTCCAAGTCCGGCATTCCAAGGTGGAAATCGCTGGCAAAATATATTTTTTTTTCTACTGTCAATCGATTGTGGTTTACACTCCTGAAAATTGAGATAATAAACGTTTATCGTTTACAAACAAGTCCCTAATATCATTAATACCATATTTTAACATGGTAATTCTGTCGATACCCATCCCAAAAGCAAAGCCTGTATATTCTGAAGAATCGATGTGACAAGCATCTAAAACATTTGGATGCACCATTCCACAACCTAAAACCTCTAACCAACCCGTTCCTTTGGTTAAACGTCTGTTTTCTTCCGTTTCTAATCCCGCCCAAATATCCATCTCCGCACTGGGTTCGGTGAAAGGAAAATAGCTCGACCTAAATCTAACTTTAGTTCCTTCACCAAAAAACTGTTGGACAAAGTAATAAAGTGTTTGTTTTAGGTCCGCAAAACTCACGCCTTTGTCAATATATAACCCTTCAATTTGATGAAAAAAGCAATTGCTTCTAGCACTCACCGCTTCATTTCGATAAACCCTTCCCGGCATAACCAATCGTAAAGGAAGTTTGCCTTTTTCCATTTCTCTAATTTGTACCGAACTAGTGTGTGTCCTTAAAATGTATTCAGCAATAAAAAATGTGTCTTGCATGTCGCGGGCTGGATGATCTTCCGCAAAGTTTAACGACGCAAAATTGTGTTTATCATCTTCAATTTCTGGCCCTTCCGCCAAATCAAAACCCAAAGAAAAGAAAATCTCCAGTAACCGATCTTCCACAATTCTTAATGGATGATATGAACCTGGACCCTCTTGATAAACCGGTAACGACGAATCCTCCCTTTTTAAATTTGCTTGATTTGAATTGTCTTCCAATTCTTTTTGTTGTTGATGTATTTCCTCCGCTCTTTGTTTTAATACATTCAATTGAGCACCGACCAATTTCTTTTGATCGTTTGGTATTGTTTTGAATTCATCAAACAATTGAGTGATGATTCCCTTTTTTGACAAATACAGCAAACGGAAAGATTCCGCATTGTTCTCCTTTTCAAAAACAACATCATTTACTTGTTTCAGTATCTCCGCTATTCTGTTAATCATTCTACAAATCTAAAGATTGCTGTTTGTTTTATTCTATCTGTCATCATTTCTAATTTCCAACAATCCACGATTTCGTTCTTAGCTATAGTAATAATAAGAATTATTAATTTAAAGAAAAGGTATTACGTAGTATATAGTATAGCTGTGTGGATATCGTGATAACTTGGTGTGAATTTTATATTTCGTTCACGGTTGTATTAATATATATATTGATATACAATGAGTTAAAAGGAAAAATAGATTACTATTGATGTCAATATTGGTAAGATTATGTCCATGTGTTATACACTTTTGGTTTTGGTTGTTTGTGTCCTTTAGTGGCTGTTATAAACGAAATTGAATTTGAGTAAACGTGTCGCGGAAACGGTTTCACGTGAAACGGATGTTATTTAGATATTGTCCCTGTATTAAACGCTGAGATATCTGGTAATATTAACGTATTTTCCAACTTAGAACTCACAACTATTTGTTTTAATGGCTTGTATATGTAATCTGTGTCAAGAAGTGGTATTTGGTTTTGATAGTCAATTGTACGTGGTGATAATGATTTAATGGATGAATCACCCGGTATCCAACAGGTATAACCATATGCTCCCTCAGGTAAATAAAAATTTTCAGCCTGATGGGCGGTTATAGGTATATAAAGCCTAGAACTTCCAATATTGATTGTAATATGAATAGTAAATGTATTTGGGTTGGTGATGTTAATCCTACCAGCTTTGGAACGAGGTTTGATGATGCCTGGATAATTTGCTGTATCTGATTCAGAATTTATTGTTAGTGGGTAGTGATAAAAAAGTTTCACGGGTATTGTATCGGATGAATTATTGATAGTATATGAATTGATTGGATTACTGATAGAATAGTTTAGTTTTTTTATTTTAGTAAAACTGTCCAACATCAACGCATTTTTAATTTGTTTGATATGTTTGTTTAATACAATTAATGTGTCTTTGTTGAATTGATGAACGATGTTTTTGTTAAACCAATCAATGTCTAGCGTGGGTTCAGTAATGATGTATAGACTATCATGGTAATTAAAAGCGGATTTATAACTCTTTGTTTTATATGCATTCGTACTTTTAAATGTATCTCTGTAATTGTTTGTTAAATAAAAACAAGTCGCTTTTTCGTAATCAGAAATAATATAATCGTTATCTTCATATACTACATATACCACGTGCAAGCTATCGGTAAGGCCATGAAAGTGATACGTTATATTGTCTGATGTAAATGGTAGGTATATTGGCGATGAATCAGTTTGTTTTTCTTGTAACTGATATCTATTGGCGTCTCTAATAAATACCCGTTTTTTTGTTTTGGCTTTATCATTAGAACCGGGTAAAGAATTCGCATCGTCCAGTGATGTCGAAATGATCAATTCTCCGGTATCGTTTTTTAATAAAACTGTGGGTTGGTCAATCGCGTTGTTTTCGTTTAGGTCAAAGACAAAACCATTTAAATAAATAGCGCTCGTAATTTTTGGTGTGCTTATTTGAATTTTTTGCCTCTCAATAGTCGTCGTTGTTTGTTCTTTCGATGAATTAACGATAGGCGACACAACCAATGCGTTTTTGGTTTGTATGTTTTCACTGAATTCAAGCCTAATGTTTTGTTGATTCTCTTTAGGCCTGTTGGTTACACTAATTAAGGTCGGTTTCAAGGTGTCCTTGTCGCCACCCAAGGGTGGAATAGGGTTAGCGCAATAAGCGCACGTCATGACGACAACAGCTACGATTGCGCCCCCAATCAACAGCGATATGTTTTTGTATTTATACAACGCGTTCTCTTGAAGCAATGGTTTTAACGCCCTAGGTGAATGAGCAATACTTGTATATCAGCTGGACTTACTCCGCTAATTCTGGTGGCTTGACCAAGTGTTTGAGGTTTGGTCTTGCCGAGTTTTTCGCGCGACTCGTGGCTGAGGCTCGTAATCAAGTGATAGTTGTAATCTCTTGGAATAGGGGTGTGCTCTAACCGTTGAACCTTACTGGCTAGCTCTATTTCTTTATCGATATATGATTGGTACTTTATCTTTATCGATGCTCTTTCTTTCGATTCCTGACTATAAGCTCCGATTGATTCCCCGATAGACGGAATTTCTTCTAAGTTGTGTAACTCGATTTGGGGCCTTAGCAGCAGCTTGTTGGCCCGCTGTTTTTCTGATATTTCCGCAACATCGATAGGCAAGAAGGTTTTTAGTTCTTCTGGTGTGACGTTCGTGGAGCCGAGTATTTCTTTGATTTTGTGAGCATCTTGGTTGATCTTGTCCAACTCTGTCATCCGATCACCCTTCGCCAATCCGATGTTATATCCCCTGGGCGTGAGCCTTTCGTCGGCATTGTCTTGTCTCAAACTGATGCGATATTCGGCCCGAGAGGTAAACATTCTATAGGGTTCGTCGGTCCCTTTATTTATCAAATCATCGATCAAAACACCGATATAAGCTTCGTTTCGTTGTAAGATGAGTGGTTCTTTTTCTTGTACCAACAATGCAGCATTTATTCCAGCCATTAAACCCTGACATGCGGCCTCTTCGTAGCCTGTGGTTCCGTTGATTTGTCCAGCAAAGTAGAGCCCATCCACAACCTTCGTTTCTAGGGTGTTTTTAAGTTGGGTGGGTTGGAAATAATCATACTCGATGGCATATCCAGGCCTAAAGATTTTAGCTTTTTCAAATCCGGGAATTAAGCGCAGGGCCTTTGTTTGCACGCTTTCGGGTAGAGAAGTGCTGAAACCGTTGACATATACCTCTACGGTGTTCCAACCTTCAGGCTCTACGAATATTTGATGCCGGTCTCTCTCGGCGAATCTGTTGATTTTATCTTCGATGCTCGGGCAGTAACGCGGCCCTAACCCCTGAATGCTTCCGTTATACATCGGGCTGTCTTCAAACCCTGTTCTCAACACGTCGTGAACAGCCTCGTTTGTATAGGTGATGTGGCACGGTCGCTGCGTTACAAGTGGTTTAGTTGTTGTTGAAAAGCTGAATTTTGCAGGTTCCACGTCGCCAGCCTGTTCTTCCATTTTGCTGTAATCCAACGATCTACCATCTACCCGTGGTGGTGTGCCCGTTTTCATTCTACCCGTGGTGAATCCTTTTTCTGACAACTGTTCCGTAATGCCCATCGATGCTTGTTCTCCCATTCTGCCACCACCGAAGTTTTGTCTACCGATATGAATTAAACCATTCAGAAAAGTTCCTGTTGTTAGTACGACAGATTTTGACTTGAACGACATGCCCATGTTTGTGACAACTCCGCTAACTCGTTGACCATCAAACAGTAAAGAGGACACCCCGTCTTGAAAAAAGTCAATTAACGGGTTCGATTCGAGGGCCAATCGCCACGCTTCTGAGAAACGCCACCGATCGCTTTGAGCTCGCGGACTCCACATAGCGACCCCTTTGCTTCGATTAAGCATCCGGAATTGAATCATCGTGTTGTCTGTGATGATTCCAGACATGCCACCCAATGCGTCTATTTCTCTAACAATCTGGCCCTTAGCAACACCGCCCATGGCGGGATTACAACTCATTTTGGCTATGGTTTCAAGGTTCATTGTGATAAGCAAAACGCTACAACCCATGGTTGCCGCCGAATGGGCAGCTTCACAACCAGCGTGGCCGGCACCAACTACAATGACGTCGTATTTTGATTCCATAAAAATTCGGGGTTTCACGTGAAACCTACTGAATCGATCTCCACAAAGATAAGCACTCCTCTTCTTTGCTTCTCATAATGGCTGCATCTTTTGATGTTTTGTCTTTGAAGCCAATTAGGTGCAACAAACCATGAGAAACCACACGAATTAGTTCTTCAAAATAGGGTGTATTCAGCAGGGTACTATTTTCTTTTACTCGATCTAGGGAAATGTAAATCTCCCCGTCTATTGCGGTCTCTGTTGTGCCGAGGTCAAAAGTGATAATGTCTGTGAGCGTGTCGTGATTTAAAAACTCTAAATTGATTTTATGTAAATCGCCGTCGCTAACAAAAACATATTGAAGAGATTGTATTGTTTTCGAGTGTTTTTTGGCTGTTGTGCCGAGTAACGACCGAATTTGTTTTCGTTCGGCCAAATTCAAAAACCGATGTTTTCCCGTGAACTGGATAGTCTCCATTAGTCAATTATTAAAAAAGTACCAGACTTGCTAATTCGTTTGTTGTTGTATGATGCATCAAACAAATAAACATAAACACCTCCAGGATAGCGGTTGCCCGAAGGGTCGATACCATCCCAACCAACCAACGCATCCACCTTTGCAACTATTTCACCCCAACGGTTTATGATAGTTAGGGTTGACTGACCAAGCGATATGGCTGGGTTGCTGATCTTAAAAACCTTGTTTTCCCGTATTTCTCCCTTTGAGGTAATCGCGTTAGGTATCAATAGTGTATCGAAACGACTCGTGTCGATTCCTAAATCCAATGTGATTTCATTAGAATAAAGGATATAACTAGGAGAGAAAACGCCATTTTTGCTAAAAATGCTTATTCGAAACAGCTGTTTTCCGTAAAGGTTGTTTGGAATAGCATAGAGTGTGTCGGTCGTAATTTGGTGTTGTTTCCACGTGGAACCCTCTTTTATTTCGACCGTGTAGTCGAAGATGCTCGTTGTGAAAGGGCACATCCAACCAAGATAGCTATTCCATTTTAGAGTCCCTGGTAAAGAAGGGGCAAGGAGCATGTTTTGGTGTAAGCAGCAACTGTCGTCGACATAGCCACAGTCGTTTTTGCGCAAGGTTCGATACGTGTATTTTGTGTTCGCAGCACTCACCGAGTTGTCGCTGAAATTGAATACGCCAGTCGTTGACGATGTTTGGATGGTTTGCCAAGAAGCGCCCACTCTTTTTTGTATTTGCAGCGACGACGAAGTGCCGTCTTTTTGCCATTGTCCATCTATAACTAGTTGATTATCAGACAACACACTCACTCCATGTAAGACAGATAGTGGGGGTGCTAGGGTAGAATGTACATATGCAATAGATACAGTGTTGGATGTTGAGGTCGTTGATGATGCCATCCTATGGGCTCTGACGAAATACAAATAATCATGGTTTAAAATGTAGGTTGAGTCCTTAAATTGGTATGACCCAGGGTTGTTTGTCAGATCGGTTGTTTTGCTACCCAAAAATGCCCATGTGTTCGATGTGACATCGAAACGAAAAACATCATATTGTTTGACCAACCAGCCTTGATAAATTCGCCATGACAGGGTGGTTTTTTTTGAACACCAAAACTTAGGATCAACTTGAACATCTAGTTTAATAGGAGAATGATAATTACTTATTAAACCACCATTTAGACAACTATCAAATGCGGCTAAAGCAAACTGGTTATTCGCAACAGTTGGGTCGAATTGTGATTTGTTAAATATGTATTGGGTTGAAAATGTGTCCACCAAAAGGGCGTTGCCACCACCTTGAAACTTAAACAGACTGTAGCCTAAAATATCGGGCTCGTTGGGCCTGGTCCAACCCGCAATTACGCGTTGAGTACCAAAATCAATGCTTACACTATCTGGTTCGAACTGTTTGGGTGCAATATCATCTATGAATAAATGATTAGAACTGAAAGTGTCTTTTCCGTTACACGCAAAAGAAGTGACTATGTATACCTCCCACTTTTTTTTGCTGCTTAGTGTTGTATTTATGATGCTGGTATTCAGCGTGTTGACCTGTTTTAATAGCCTCCAACTGGAGGAGGCGTCTTCTCTTCCATATAATCTGTGGTAAACAAAACTTCCGCATGCGTCGGCTGGTGGCGTTAGTGTCAATGTTAGTTCAGCCGTGATCCGATCTTGGCAAGCACGGCGCAAAATCGCAGGACCCGTTACCCCATATGTATTCATCGTGGCTAGGATGCTAAGCCAGAAGAAAATAATATGTTTAAATGGGGTTTTCAATAATTTTAGTTTTTACGCTGTTGTGTCACCGGAAAGTACTGTTATAAACGAAGTTGTATGTAAATAATTGTTGGCCGTCTCCATTATTTCCTCTGCGGTTATTGCCCAGACACTAGGTAGAATAGCATTGTAATAGTCTTTGGGTAAGCCGCGGTAGATTAAATGTTGCACCTTGGAATTCATCGCAAAAGGCCCGTCAAAACCACTTCGAAACTGTCCGGCATAATATTGTTTGATTTTATAGAGCTCTTCATCGTTGATTTTATTTTGTTTCAATGATTGGAAAATCTCACCGATGCACTCTATTGATTCTTTAATGTGCGTGCTGTTTAGTTCACCAGATATGGTCCAGGTGTAATTTTGAAATGCGGGTCTGAAATATGATCCGACACCATAGGTTAACCCCCGGTCTTCTCGCAGAATTTGCATCAACCGTGACCCAAAATAACCACCGAGAACCAAATTTAATAGGGTGAGTCGATGTCGTTCATTTTGGTTTTTCGGTACAATATGTGAAACCATTTGTAAACTAGTTTGACTCGTGTTTTCCATTGGGTGATGAACAATCAATGGGGTTTGATTATTTCCTTGTTGACTTTCTATTGAGGGATTAGAATCATTAGGGTCAAAATTTATTTTAAAGCCACTGGAAGGAAATTCATTCAGCATCTCTTCTAGGTGTTCCACGGTTTCTTGGTCGTAATCACCGGAAACCAGCAACATGATTCCGTTTAGAGCAAGATGTTGTTTCTTGAAATCCATCAAATGGCCACGCTCAATGGTTTGGTAATCAGACAAATTTCCATGTGCTCCAAGAACGTGTGATTTGCCGTAAAGGGATTCCAGTGAGATGCAGCTCGACCAGTATTTTGGCGTTTGTTGCTGACGTTCTAGCGATCCGCGCCTAATCATTACGGCGTTTTCAAACTCTGTGATAGGATAACTAGCCGCGTGAACATGTTTAAAAACCCAATTTGCGACATCGTTGACGTGTTTTTTAGCACATCGAAATACCAAAGAAGAGCCCAACAAGTTTGTTTCGGTGCTGTGGGTGGCGCCAAGATGGTCTAAATATCTAATCACATCATATTCCGAATGAAATTCATCACCTGAAAGTAAGAGGTCTACCGCCAAAGAGGCTTGATATGGTGTTGTCTGTTGTTTTGTTCCCGCGGGCCAAAATAACTCTACCCGAACAACGCCAATCGAACTTGGCTCACCGAGAAAAACGGGGTGCCCTGTTCTTAGGTTTTCAATGGTTAGGTTTTTCAACGCTAACGATTCAATCGTTTTCGCTTGGGGTCTAGTAGCTCTGAATGAAGTCGTCATTTTTTTGGGTGGTAATAAATCACAGACACGTTATTTTCTTTGAATGTTGCCGTTGCGGTTGACATTACATCAGCCAACGAAAGACCTTCAATTATTCCTGGTTCATGATTAATTTGTTCGATATCCCCCGCATTTGCATAGTAACAGAGTTTCTGTGCCAATTGCATTGGTTGCGTTGCTTCAAAAAGCAAGTTGGTGACATGTCGGTTTTTCACACCCTCATAGGCAGATGAAATATCCTCACCCCCAGCGGTTACCTGTTGAACGATATCATAAAGTGCCTTTTCTCCGTCGGCATGAGAAATATCGGGGTTTAAGATTCCATACAAAACAAATAAACCCTCGCCGAGACCACGCAAATAGAAGCACTCAGATGAATTAAAGAGTTGTTGTTTTTTAACGAGTTCCATTTGGAGGGGCGATACATCTGAACCACCCAGAACCTCAGAGAACATTTCTAGGTGCAGAGATTTGGGATCATTAAAAACAGGCCCCCGCCAAACCAGAAAAACAGCCGGATTAGGACTTAAATCCTCGGTTTCTAAAAAACGTCTTTCAGTTTGATCAGGCTCTTGGATATATATGTTTTTGTTTGGTAGGGCACTTTTTACAATTCCCCCAAACCATTTATCAGCCAAGGATTTTGTTTCGTCAAGGGTGATATCACCAACCACGGAAATGATGGCGTTTTGCGGACAATAAAACATATCATAAAACGACCTAACATCTTCGATTTTGGCCTCTTCCACGTGGTGGAAATTCAAGCCTATTGTGGGCCACTGATAGGGGCTGGTTTTATATACCAACGATCTAACATGGTGCCACAATAACCCAAAAGGAGCATTAAAGCAACGCTGTTTAAACTCCTCTACAACAACACCCTGCTGAATAGAAAGAGATTTTTCATTGATATTTAGCGCTAGCATTCGATCACTTTCTAGCCAAAATGCAGTTTCCACATTTTCATTTGGCATTACCAAATAATAATTGGTAATTTCATTGTTTGTGAAAGCATTGTTTTGCCCCGCCGCCTCTTCAACTTCTTTGTCAAAAACGGGTACATTTTCTGAACCCGAAAACATTAGATGTTCAAATAGGTGAGCAAATCCAGTTCTCTCAGCACTTTCATCCCTTGCACCAACGTTGTAAAGGGTGTTTAAAACGATAGTGGTTCGAGTCTTGTCTTCTAAATGAATTACTCGGAGGCCGTTATTTAAAACAAATTGATTGTATGAATACACACCACAAATTTATTCCATTTGCAGGGCTGATAAAAAACGCCTTGTTGGTGATTACCAACAAGGCGTTACACTGTACAGTGTGGGCTAATCTAAAACCGGGTTTTGTTCTGCCGATTCTGTTTCTGTGAACAAAACGGTTTTTCCTTTCGCTTCTATCAAAAGGATGTTTTTCACAACAACCTCCGACTTCTCTCTCTTAGTACCGTCTGCACCCAAATAAGATCGATGTTGTAAACGCCCTTCAATCATGAGTTTGCAGCCTTTTTTCACCATTTTTTCCATCAAAGTCGCAACGCCTCCCCAGGCCACCAGTCGGTGCCACTGAGTGTTTTCGACTACCGTTCCTGTACCCAATGTAACCTTCTCATTGGTAGCCAAATTTAGCTTTGCGAGCTTTTTCCCGCCTTCAAACTCTCTTACTTCAGGGTTTCCACCCACGTTTCCAATTAACCTTACGGAATTCAATAAATTTTTCATAACTCTTTTCTCGTCAATTACTTTATACATTCTTTAAAACTATTGCGAAACAAACAATCACCTTGGCCTTCGGCGATTTATTTAAATCACAATTCAAAAATACAAAGGCAAAAAGCAGTCAATCGTCCATTAATCGACTCTATTCGTTTTTAAACGTTTAAACACCAGTGGCACTTTTGGGGGATGGCGCCAGAAATTTTGTTTTAGGCAAAAAAGTTATGGATAACAGCAACTACGACAAACCCGTTTGCCTTGAATGTGGCGATAAAATAAAGGGGCGATCAGACAAGAAATTTTGCAATGATGCCTGTAGAAGTGCACACCACAACAAGAAAAACAAGGTGGTGAGCAACCCACAGAAAACAATAAACAATCTCTTAAGCAAGAATCGCAGAATTTTAAAAGATTGTTTTGAGCAGTCTGAACACAACACCGTTCCAATAATAAAATTAGAAAATAAAGGGTTTGTTTTTAACTTTTATACCCATTTGATTGATTCAAATAAGGGCCAATCGTATAGATATTGTTATGATTTTGGATACTATCCTGGTACTAATGGCGAGGTCCACATTGCTAAATACCCAGGAACGTATTTGTAAACAAGTTCATCCCCCGATTTTACACTACCTTTGCACTTTAATTTAACATTGAATTATGGCAAAGTCTCCAAAGAAAGAACAGGGTAATGGTAAAAAGTTTCAAAACCGACTTCCAGGGGAAAAACGCAACCGAAAAGTGGATGCGGATAAACCAGAACCGAAGAAGACAAAATTTTATACTGATTCAAAACCCGGCGCTTCTGGCGTAGATAAGCCTAGATTTGAATCTAGGGGTGGTGATGTAAATGAAAGACCTCGTTTTTCATCAGGTGAAAATAGATCAGACAAGCCCAAATTTGGAACCGACAATAGGGGTGGTGATAGACCGAGATTTGGTGGTGATAACAGGGGTGGAGATAGAACCGATAGGCCAAGATTTGGTGGCGACAATAGGGGCGGTGATAGAAGTGAAAAACCAAGATTTGGTGGTGATAGGCCTTCATTTGGTGCAAGAGACCGTGGAACGGAACGACCCAAATTCGGCGGTACAGATCGTGGAACAGAGCGTCCTAGGTTTGGCGGCGATAATAAATTTGGAGATAGGGGTGATAAACCGAGGTTTGGCGCAGATAGTAGAGGGGGAGATAGACCCAAATTTGGAAGCACTGGAAACAGCAATGACAGACCCAAATTTGGAAATACATCAAGGAGTTTTCCAGACAAAAACCGTGCACCCTTTGGTGGTAGCCCAAGAGGGTCGTTCAAAAAACCAGGTGAAGGATTTACCGGTGGCGACCGCAATGGCAACCCTAGATTTGCAGGTGATAGAAGTGATCGACCAAAATTTGGTGGATCAGAAAATAGCCCTGCACCTAGGAGTGGTGACCGCCCCGCGTTTAATAGAGAAGGGGGATTTGACAAACCAAGGCCTTCAACAGCATACAAAGGAAACGATGCTCCAAAATTTGGAGATAACAAAGGTGGAGATAGAGGCGATAGGCCAAGATTTGGCGCAGATAACAAAGGCGTTGACCGCCCGAGATTTGGTGGCGACAAGCCGTCATTTGGACCAAGAGATCGTGGAACAGACCGTCCTAAATTCGGAGGCCTAGACCGCGGTGGTGATCGTCCAAAATTTGGAGGTGCTGATCGTGGATCGGATCGTCCAAAGTTTGGTGGTGATCGCGGAACTGGTAAACCAAAATTTGAGAGGGAAGAACGACAATTCGACAAGCCTCGCACTGAGCGCAACGACACATTTGAGTCTGCCGAAAAATTCAATAAGCCCAAAGCAGCACCCGGAGCAGGTCTGTCTAAATTTAAGCCTATTGGATCTGAGCCAGCAGCACCTAAGCGAGAATACAACGAATCAACAGAACAAAAAAGAACGCAATATTCTGACGACGAAAAACCAAAAACCTTTGGCATTCCGAAAGCAGACAAGGCAGATACTCCCGTTGCATTTAAAGGTAGCAAAAGAGAATTTAATCGCGTTGTAAACAACCTAGAGAAGAGTGCAAATCACGCGAAAAGTGAAGAGATTAGACTTAATCGATATATTGCAAATAGTGGAATTTGTTCGCGTAGAGAAGCCGATGACTTGATTACTCAGGGATTGGTAAAAGTGAACGGCGACGTAGTAAAAGAATTGGGCACCAAAATTCGCCCATCGGACAATGTAAAAGTGGAGGATCGTAAAGTGATCCCCGAAAAACCAGTATATATCATCATGAACAAACCCAAGGGATACATCACAACAACAGATGATCCAGAGGGTAGAAAAACGGTGATGGAATTGATTGATTTGCCAGGAAAAGAACGCATTTATCCCATTGGCCGTTTAGACCGAAATACCACAGGTGTTTTGCTATTAACAAACGACGGTGAAATGTCGCAAAAATTGATGCACCCGAGCTTTGAAATCAAAAAGGTGTATAGGGCAACGTTGGATAAAAAACCCAGCAAGGACCACATGCTTCAACTCGTTGAAGGTATTGAACTTGAGGATGGCATGATGGCTTTTGAACAGTGCGGATTTGTGGAAGAGGGCAAAGAAAATGTGTTGGGTATAGAAATCAAAAGTGGTCGAAATCGCATCGTAAGGCGAATGTTTGAACATTTCGGATATGAGGTAACCGCCTTGGACCGCGTATTGTTGGGTGAATTTGACAAAGTGAAATTGGGCCGAGGGAAATGGAGATTTTTAACCGAAAAAGAAATGAACTACGTTGATCGGTTGAAGCGAACCAAACCCAAAGCAATCAAGGCTTAATAGGTCTTTCAATAAGCAAACTGTTTGCTTGAATTTTGGATTGAATGATGCGCCAATTCATCGGCCATAAATTGTTAAACCCATTGTTCACAGCGTTTGCTGTTCCTAGTGCAATAGAGTTCCAACGCAAACCAGAGATTCCTTTTTGGACCGATTGTATCGATAGAAACGCTCGCTTGTAATACTGCAATGCCTCGTCTTTTGTTAAATCATAGAGAGGGTAATTCACAGTTTTGTCTGCCAATAAATCATATTCTGGATGCGTTTTCCATTGATTTTTTATCAATTGTCCAGCATTCACGCCTGTTTGTTTGATGCCCGGTAACAAGGCTGGAAGATTAAAGTAATAGTCATTCCATTTCCCATTTTTGACAATCATTAAACCCTCCTGTAAATCATAACCAAAGAATTCACCACGCAAAAAGTCGGGTAGGTTTTTACTCGGTTTGATTCTTCCCACCTTCGGTAATCTCAAACGGGTTTTTGATGTTTTCTGCAGTATCGCAAAAAAGAAACCTTCGCCCTGCGTATGACTTGGCAACATCCGGTATTTGCCAGGCTCTACTTCAATTATTCCGAGAGATTCAGGAAAATCAAATTCAACAATATTTGCACCTAGCTCTATGGCGATATAACTGACATTGTCTTCGTTTTCACAACGATTGTATGTGCAAGTGCTGTAAATCATTACCCCCCCCTCAGCCAAACTTGGCCATATGTCGTGCGTAATACGTTTTTGTCGATCCGTACATAAATCCACGTTACTTAAACTCCACTCGCCGATGGCATCCGGTGTTTTACGAAACATACCCTCTCCGCTGCATGGCATATCCGCCACGATGATTTGGAAAAGGCCCTGAAGTTCTCCAAGTTGCTTTGCATCGGCAGAAGTAACGACGTGATTTCCCTGGCCCCATTTGCAAAGGTTTTCTATCAGTGTATTGCATCTACCCGAAATCACTTCGTTTGCAACAAGTAAATCTCCCGGCCTTAAATTTGTCGCAACATGCGTACTTTTTCCTCCTGGAGACGCACATAGATCCAATACAACGGCCCCCTCATCGTAATTGTTGATGATCCGCTTCACCAATTCCCCAATCACCATGCTATTGGCTTCTTGTACGTAATAAGCACCAGCATGAAATGCGGGATCGGCGGTAAACAATGGCCTCGTGTTTAGCAAATATCCATCAGGACAATGAGCGATAGGAGGGCCCAAGGTATCGTCTAAAAAATGGTTGGATGTGATTCCTTTTGATGCGTTTAATCGAATGCTAACTTTAGGCGATTCTTGTATTGCCAAAATCAAATCATCTACCTCATTGCTGGGCAGTGCGCGGTTAACAGAATCAATAAAATCTTGAGGTAACTTAAGCATTATTCTTGGGGTAAATACCAGATTTTGTTTTGAATCACACGGGTTCGAGAATTATAATTTTCTTTAAATAGCGAGCCAGTTCCTAGGCCCTGCGGCATGTTGGGATTGTATTTTGATACCCATTGGGCGATTGCCGCCAAACCTATATTTCCCTCCAAGGCACTCGTGCTCCACCATCCAATATCTAACGCCGATGCCAAATTTATCCATCGATCGGCCATGTCTAAACCACCTAATAGTGTTGGCTTTAAAATGATGTATTTCGGTTTGGCCCAAGTCAATAAAGCCTTGCCAGTAGTTGAATTGTTTCCCATTTTGTTAGGGTGTATGCCAATTAATTCTTCGTCTAAAGCGATGTCAATTTTGCTAAAACGACAAATGCGATCTAGTTCGTGGAAGCCTGATTTTATGGGCTGTTCCAGCGAGTGTATCTCAAAACGATGCAATTCTTGAATCTGTTCAAGCGCTGTATCCGACCCAAAACCACCGTTGGCATCGAGACGAATTTCTAGCTTAAACGCATCGTATTTCTTTCTTATTTTTTCTATCAATTTGCATTCTTCGTCAAAATCTAAAGCGCCCACTTTGAATTTTATGCAATCAAAGCCCGCATCGATTTTCAAAAGCGCCTCTTCATACATGGCTTCAATATCACTCATCCACACCAACCCGTTTATAGGAATACCTGATTTACCAGAAGTAAAATCGTTTTGTATCCAATAGGTGGGCTTAGTAGGGTGGTGGGCAATGCTGGGTTGAGTTTGTAAAAATTGCAAATGTTGCCAAGCGCAATGAAGTGCAAATCGCAAGGCTGGCAACGACTCGGAAGTTCCTGGTTCCCAATGTTCTAGGAGTGATTCGATATCCGATTTTTCTAGGTGACTATCTAAAAGCGATGCGGTTTTATTATAAAAATCCACATTGCCGTCGATGCTGAGATCTGCCAGGGGAGCCGCCTCGCCCACGCCCTCAAAAATGCCATCACCCAATCGAATGAGATGACTTGTTTTTTGATGGTATTCACCTCTACTTGTCTTGGCGGACTTAATAAATTCCATGGTGTGTGGAGTGATCTCGAAACGCATGGTTTTTATATTTGAATATTTAAAGTTAGCCTGGCTCGATATGACTTGTAGACGTATAGCGGTATTGATTAATGACCGAAAAAATTAAGAATGAAAAGCGCCAAAAACACGTACAATAATACCATAGCTAGAACCGTTAGAGACAGTTTTTTTAATTGCGGATTTAGTGCTTCACGATCGCCAGGTTCTGCCGCTTTAACCGCCTGATAGTGACTAGAAAGCAATAAGAAAATGGGTGAAAAAATCCCAATAAGGAAAACAGATTGAAGGTCTAAGATCTCGGGCCATTCGAAATATCGTTTTTCAAATGTAAGAAACGACATTGGTATCAACGCTCCACCCAAAAGCAAAAGTAGTCTGTGGTATACGATGGTTTTTTGTGCGCCTAGTCTTACCGCCAGTGTTTGCTTGTTTTGCTCTTTGTCTGTTGGAATATCTCGGTAATTATTTACGTTTAATACGCCAGTGCTTAACAAACCCAAACCCAATCCTGCCAAAAGAAAAACATCTAAGTACTGGCAGGTTGCTTCATTAACAAACAATCCATTTAATAAGCCCATTCCCAAAACGGGGACAAAGCCAAAAAACATCAAAACAAACAAATCGCCCAATCCTAAATATCCGTAAGCGTTCTTACCCACGGTATAAGTGATGGCGGCAAACAATGCCAACAAACCAATGGCCAGCAAATAGAATCCACCCCTGGTTTCAAATAATCCTGAGACATAAATTAATGAAATTCCCAATATTAAAGTGATGAGGCTCATGAACCAAATGGCTCGCTTCATGGATTTTTCAGATATTTTGCCAGATGCTAACATTCGATCACTTCGATTCGCTTTGGTGTCGGTGCCTTTGCTAAAATCGCCATAATCATTGGCAAAATTGCTTAATACTTGTAATGCTGTGGCTGTTAGAATGGCCAACAGTGTAATTACAAACGGTGAAGCGTGAAATCCCAAAATTAAACCCCCAGGTCCGATAGGATTGCCTGAATTTGATAAAGTCTGGGTAAGTTGGCCGTCCGATAGAATTGCTGCCGAAACGCACATGTGCGATAATGCAGCGCCCAATAGGATACCAGACAAGGCCAGAGGAAGAGTTCGCAAACGAGCCGCTTGTATCCAGGGATTCATTACGCGAAGATAATCACTGCCATGAGAATCAAAGTTCAGAAGCCGCGATTGAAACAGAAAAAAGGCTCTTCATTGGCACCGAATTTTTTATAAAACGATGCAACGGAAGCAATACTGCTGCCCTCGAAATCAAAAAGCATATTTCCACCTTGATACCGTTCCAAAACAAAATCAACAATCCCATGCATTACCCCAATGGATTTGCCAGGTTCTGTGGGTCCCGCACAAACATAATGTAAACTGCGATTGGCGTTTTCCGGCGTAATTAAAAAAATTGCAGCCCCCAAGAGAGTGCCTTCTGTTCGGTGATGTGCGGTTACTGTAAACGATAATTTTTCCGAGCAGGCATTTGCAAAAAGTTGATAGTGTTCGTCTCGAATTTCTGGGTTTTGTTTGCCCCAAGCATTTCGATACGTGTCAATTGCATCCCTAATTGAAACCGCATTGATTTTGTATTCTATGGGTAGTTCCGCAAGTCGATGTAAGTTTTTCTTGCAATCTTTATTATAATCAAGAGGTTGCGACAGCTGGATTGTCATGTTGGTTTTAGTTGTCAATTTTCCGCTTGATGCCCCCTTTCCCGAGGGTTTTATTTGAATCGATTCTACTTCATTGTTTTGATCGAAATATGGGTTTAACTGAAGTCGAACCCGAAAGAAACGTTTTGGAATGGCAGATAAAAAATTGTGAGTACTTACGTTAGCGTTTGAACCGAAAGCACCCAATTGTTGACAGAACACAGGCTGTACGAGATATTTGATACCGAATTTTTTCTTGAAAGGCAAAGGAAAAACCGCTTCATAATCTTTATATATCAATGCGTCCCATTGCGAACTGCAGACTGCGTTAAGGTATTCGAACAGGCCATAAACCAACGGCTGTGGACTTCGCAAAATGGCAGCATCCCATTTGGTGGGGTCTATCTGATGGTGGTCGACATATTGAATACTCATAACTTATTTGATCAAAGGTTTGTTTGTGATATTGGCTTTTCTGACCAATTGACAATGGTGTTTTTCCAATTCTTCCAAGGAAATGCGTTTGAAACGGATTCGTTATGGAAAATGAAACAAAATGTACCCCCAATAACTTCTAGTTTTTGTTTAATTTTATTTCCTTTTTCAATTGATATAGTATGTGATAGATTTAAATAATTTTTACAAGTGACATCCATAATGGAAAACGGATGAATCTTTAAACCCATAGATTTTTCGTCGATTAGATCATACCAAACATAGGGTTTTGAAGTTCCAGCTCTAAAACCGGTAGCTTCAGGATATCCCATACTCCAATCATTGGTAATACCAATTTGCTGCAGAATTTGATAACTATTTGGCAGCCTCAAATGGATATAATGTAACCGAGAGTGTTTTACCGGTATTTCCAAATTGTTCTCTAATTCGGTTTTTTCCCACTGCCATTCGTTTTGGGTGGCCTTAGCGTTTGATTCGTTTTGCCAAGAAGGATGCATGCCCCAGTTTTCTGTATTGGCACCAAAAATTTCCTTGCTACGTTTAAGTTCTAATGCCAAAGCCTCTGAATGTATCTGTTTGTTTTTATCAGTTCTTTTGCGATGATTTAGAACAAAGACTTTAAAATTTTCTGTAGTTGTTAGAATGGGCAAAGTGGCAATTTCCATCTGGTAGGAATCCTTTTTACTCAGCATAGCCTTTACCCTGTCGATTAGCAATGTGGGCCTAAACAAAACATCCTGGATCAAACTGCCAGTTTTAACAAAAAATGGTCTTCCGCCAAAACGCAATGCCATATCAATATCAGCGGTGGCAATAATTTCGAATTGATCCAAAGGTTTTTTGTCGATGCAATAGCCCAAGAGCCAAATCAGTTTATCTACGATTGGAGTGTCCAACCAACCGCATTGAAATAATATACTCTGTTTGGCCGGATATCTTCCGTGGGAATCTGGCGAATACAATTGTTGTATATCCATTTCATTAGAATCACCTTGGTTGTTATTGAAAGTAGCCGATGGGTTATTGATTTCATTTTCCCATTGATATTCTTCATATCTCGATAGGCACCAAAATATTTCTGAAAATGCATCAAAAGGGATGGATTTTTTGGAAAAAACAGCGTTGGAAGTAGAGTGTTGGGTGTTATTTATGAGGATTGGGGAGATAAATAGCGCTTCAAATTGATAAAAAGGGAGAGAAAACAATACGTCTGCTTCCGGTTGGTGATGAAATTCAATAAGCTTTTGGGTAATCGGCATCGACCAATCCCGGATGAAATTTTCATGTAACAGGCCCTCGTTATAAATCCAGATACAATCCGTCAATTCGCTGTCAAGTGGCTGAATATCAGTATATGCGATTTTTATTTCGTTGTTTGAATGCTTAAAAAAAGACCAATCCGTTGTAATTTGGAAAGTTTCTCCCAAGCGTGCGCCTATCACTTCATTAAAAATGTAGTGAACTCGTTGCGAATTTTGGTGGGTAAACAATAACACCATAAATGTTTTCCTTAATTTTGTGCAAAATAATGAAGGTTGCATTAATCACCGGTATAACCGGACAAGACGGAGCCTATTTGGCTGAATTTCTTTTGAAAAAGGGTTACATGGTGCACGGCATCAAACGTCGTAGCTCTTTGTTTAATACGGATAGGGTAGATCATATTTACGAAGATCCACATATTGAGGGCAATAGATTTAAAATGCACTACGGGGATTTAACAGATTCTACCAACTTGATACGCATCATTCAAGAAGTACAGCCCGATGAAATTTATAATTTGGGTGCGATGAGTCACGTGCATGTGAGTTTTGAAACCCCAGAATATACCGCCAACTGTGATGCAATTGGCACGTTGCGTTTGTTGGAGGCCATTCGAATCCTTGGACTTACCAAGAAAACAAGGATATATCAGGCATCAACCTCCGAATTGTATGGGTTGGTACAAGAAATTCCTCAAAAGGAAACCACGCCATTTTATCCGCGCAGTCCTTATGCGGTAGCCAAAATGTATGGTTTTTGGATAACAGTTAATTACCGTGAAGCGTATGATATTTTTGCTTGTAGCGGTATTTTGTTCAACCACGAAAGTCCTATTCGCGGAGAAACTTTTGTAACACGCAAAATTACTCGCGCCACTGCGCGCATCGCTTTGGGCCTTCAACATAAATTGTACCTAGGAAATCTAAATTCTAAGCGCGATTGGGGTCATGCCAAAGATTATATCGAGGCGATGTGGTTGATTCTGCAACAAGAAAAAGCCGAAGACTTTGTAATTGCTACGGGCGTAACTACCGAAATCAGAGAGTTTGTTCGCATGAGTTTTAAGCATGTGGGTATCGACATGTCTTTCAAAGGTGAGGGCATCGATGAAATCGGTTATGTGGCAGGAGTGGATGATGCAATTTTTGAGGCCGCAACAGGTCAAAAGAATCAATTGTCGATTGGCCAAGAAGTAGTATTCGTGGATCCTAAATATTTCCGACCAACAGAAGTGGAATTGTTGATTGGAGATGCTACAAAGGCTAGAACCAAACTAGGATGGACACCCAAATATAAATTGCAAGATTTGGTTACCGATATGATGCAAAGCGATATCAAAGTGATGCAAAAAGAAACCTATTTGAAAGAAGGTGGTTTCCAAACGAAGAACTATTTCGAATAATGGAAAAACTAGCGAAGATTTACGTTGCGGGGCACCGAGGTATGGTTGGCTCAGCCATCGTTCGTGAACTGAATCGTTTGGGCTACTTTAACGTGATAGTAAGGACAAGTGCCGAGTTGGATTTGAGAAATCAATCAGCGGTTGAAATGTTCTATCAACAGGAAAAGCCAGACTATGTCTTTGTTGCTGCCGCTAAAGTGGGTGGTATATTGGCGAACAATACGTATCGTGCTGAATTTCTGTACGATAACCTTTGCATTCAAAATAATTTGATTCATAATGCACATGTTGTTGGCGTGAAAAAACTGTTGTTTTTAGGGAGTTCTTGTATCTATCCAAAATTGGCGCCACAACCCCTGAAAGAAGAGTATTTGCTCAGCGGATATTTGGAGCCTACCAATGAGCCCTATGCCATTGCAAAAATTACGGGAATCAAAATGTGTGAGGCCTATCGCGATCAATATGGGTGCAATTTTATTTCGGCGATGCCTACAAACATGTATGGTCCGAACGATAATTATCATCCAGAAAATAGTCACGTTTTACCCGCATTGATTCGTAAGTTCCATGAAGCGGCAGAGAATAATAGCCCTGAAGTAGTAGTTTGGGGCGATGGCACACCGATGCGTGAGTTTTTATATGCCGATGATTTGGCAAATGCATTGGTTTATTTGATGCTCAATTACGACGAAAAAGAATTTGTGAACGTGGGTTATGGCAGCGATATAACGATTGGAGATTTAGCTAAAATGATAGGCGAAATCGTTGGATTTAAAGGCGAAATCGTTTTTGATGCCTATAAGCCCAACGGAACGCCCAAAAAATTGATGGATTCAGGCAGGTTGTTTGCTACGGGATGGCAGCCAAAAACACACTTGAAGGAAGGTATATCATTGGCCTATGAGGATTTTCTTACCAAGCACTCCACAAAAAACAACTAAATTTGCAAAACAAAACGAATAATTAACATAACATGAAAGTAGCCATTAATGGATTTGGTCGTATCGGCCGTCACGCCTTTAAATTTTTATTCAACACTCCAGGTGTGGAGGTAGTTGCTATTAACGATCTAAC
>CAMBTR010000008.1 GCA_945870885.1 Chryseobacterium gleum
CACTTCCACCAATTCCACATCTCCGCCATCAGCATGCAAATACGGACGCATGGTCTCCAAAACCTGTTCTACTTGCTGATTGATTTCACTCATGGTGAGCAAAAGTAATATTATTTTGTGATTTGCAACATACTCACTTGCTGAGCCAACGCACCCGCCACCTGATAGTAGGGTTTTAATTCGATGGCGTCCGAGGTCAAATTGCCTTCATCAATCAATTTCATCAACGCTGGATTCAATGGCAATTCGCCCAGAAATGGGACATTATACTCTTCACTTAGGGCCTTTCCGCCACCCTCGCCAAACAATTTATATTTTTTATCGGGGGCATCCTCTGGCGTGAAGTAGCTCATATTCTCTACCACCCCAAGGATTTTCTTATTCACAGCCTCCATCGAAAACATACCCATCGCCCTGCGCGCATCGGTCAAAGCCATCTCTTGGGGCGTTGTCACGATTACCACACCCGTTAGCGGCACATTCTGCACCAAACTGAGCTGGACATCACCTGTTCCTGGCGGCAAATCGATGATTAAATAATCCAAATCACCCCAATCCGTATCCTGCACAAACTGCCTAAAAGCCGAAGAAACCATCGGTCCTCGCCAAACAATTGCTTGTCCGCGGGCTGTCATCAGACCAATACTCATCAATTTTACACCCTTCGCTTCCAACGGAATCATGATCTGCTTGTCGCCCTTCATGTACATTTCGGGCGATGCCGAAACACCAAACATCGTAGGAACACTCGGTCCATAAATATCCGCATCCAACAATCCCACTTTGGCACCCATGCCGCTGAGGGACAAGGCCAAGCTAGCCGACAAAGTACTCTTCCCCACACCGCCTTTACCTGATGCCACAGCAATCACATGCTTTACACCGGGCAAAGTCTCCGACATTGGAATACTTCCTCTAACTCTACTTGTAGTTGACACATCCACAACGATTTCCGAATCAACCATCATCCGAATGGCAGTTTTACAAGCATTCATCATCATGTCTTTCATCGGACAAGCGGGGGTGGTTAAAACTATCGTAAAAGAAATTTTATCGCCAATCACCAAATCCTCAATCATACCCAAGGTCACCAAATCTTTTTTGAGATCCGGATCGTCTACATGAGACAGGGCTTTGAGAACCGATTCGCGCGTGATCATTTTCCTCTGCCAAACATACGTTTAAAAAATCGCTGCTCAAACGCCCAAAAGTATTGGAATTGTCCAAAAATGAACCCGTAAAACAACAACAAGAGATTATAAAAAGGCAATATCAATACGTAGTAAACCATATCAACCCACCAATCCTCACCCAAATAAGGCTTAACGAACTTCTTTAAATACATCACCGTGAATCCCGTTAAGGCAAATACCAACAAGATCACCCAAACCATCCATGCTTTCTGCACGTTCCACCGCGTTTTAAGTCGATTTATAAAACTCACCTCGCAAAGTTACTTGATAAACCCGAGCGAATTAATTCTACTGACCTTTAAATGACAATTTTCCATGGACAAAAGATAAATTGCAGACTTCCGTCGATAAAGGTGAAATTTGCAGCAATGGATGACATAAACATCAACGATTCAAATCTAGAGAACTCTGAATTAACTCCACTGCAGCAGGAATACGCCGAGGGGAAAACAGAAAGCAATAACACACAACTTATTTTAGTACCGCTGCCCATTGGCGAAAATAGTTGGCTTTGGATGAATACGCCTCAATACATTGATTCAATCACCCCGATCCGACATTGGGTTGCTGAAGATGCAAGAACTTTACGTCGATTTCTTTCCAGCCTAAAAGTGGGCATTCCATTGAACGATCTCGACATTTTTGAACTCAATACCAGAACGCCGCAGAAGGAATTGGAAGCGTTTCTAAAAGACATCCAAAATACCAAATTGATAGGAATGGCGTCCGAAGCAGGCATGCCATGTATTGCCGATCCAGGGGCGATGTTGGTGAAAATCGGACATCAACGCGGATGGGATATCAAACCAATTATGGGACCCAATAGTTTGATGCTGGCCTTAGCAGGAAGTGGACTCAGCGGTCAGACCTTCACCTTTCACGGCTATCCGCCCATCAACGAAAACGAACTCAAACAACTCACAGTTTTATTAAACAACAAGGCCACCGACAAACACAGTCATTTGTTTATCGAGACCCCGTATCGCACAGACAGGTTGCTACAATTTTTCTGCAAAAATCTTCCCCAAGACATGCTGCTTTGCATTGCCAAAGACTTACAAGGACCAGCAGAACATATTTCAACCCAACCCATTAGCGCTTGGAAACGAAAGGTGGAAACCCTAGGCAAAAGCCCTTGCGTGTTTATTGTGGGTCGATAATTCATCCAATACTATGAATATATCCATCAAATCAATATTTCCACCTTATTCACAAACAGAGAACAACTTCTAAACAAATATTATAATTACACTGTTACATTTGTGTTTATCTATTTGTAGTCAATTAACATGAGAGACATATTCGACAAACTGCATGAGCGCATGGGTCCTTTGGGCCAATATGCCGACGATGCACACGGTTATTTCGCTTTCCCCAAATTGGAAGGCCCGATAGGCCCACGCATGATTTTCCGCGGAAAAGAACGCCTCAACTGGAGTTTAAATAATTATTTGGGATTGGCAAATCACCCCGATGTGATGAAAGCAGATACCGATGCCGCCGCACAATTTGGAATGGCCTATCCTATGGGAGCGCGAATGATGAGCGGAAATAGCAATTATCATGAGCAGTTGGAGCGCGATTTAGCGAGCTTCGTGCAAAAACCCGATTGTATTCTATTGAATTATGGTTATCAAGGTGTTTTGAGCGCCATTGATGCTTTGGTTGATCGCCACGATGTGATCGTTTATGATGCAGAAGCGCATGCTTGTATCATCGATGGAGTCCGTCTTCACATGGGCAAACGTTTTGTCTACAACCACAACAACATCGAAAGTTTAGAGCAACAACTCAGACGTGCTACCAAAGTGGTTGAAGCCACTGGTGGTGCTATATTGGTTATTACCGAAGGTGTTTTCGGAATGACAGGATCTCAAGGAAAATTGAAGGAAATCGTTGAGCTAAAAAGCAAATTCAATTTCCGCCTATTGGTAGACGATGCCCATGGCTTCGGAACGATGGGTAAAACGGGTGCTGGAACTACAGAAGAGCAAGACTGCATCGAAGGCGTGGACATTTACTTCTCTACGTTTGCCAAATCGATGGCTGGTATTGGGGCATTTATCGCTTCTGAACCCCATGTCATTAAATTCTTGCGATATAATATGCGTTCTCAAATCTATGCAAAGGCATTGCCGATGCCACTGGTAATAGGATCAATCAAACGTTTAGAAATGATTCGCACACAACCCGAGTTAAGGGATAAATTGTGGACCATCACCAATGCCCTACAAAACGGCCTAAAAGAGGCTGGTTTTAACATTGGAATCACTACAACGCCAGTAACCCCAGTTGTATTGAATGGAACGATTCCCGAAGCAACACACCTCATCCAAGATTTGCGCGAAAATTTTAATATTTTCTGTAGTATCGTGGTATATCCGGTTGTGCCAAAAGGTATGATTATTTTGCGCTTGATTCCTACCGCTGTTCACTCTCTAGAGGATGTTCAAGAAACAATCGACGCTTTTAAATCTATCAAAAACAAATTGGACTCTGGCGAATATCGCAAAGAAAACTTGGCTGTCTTCGCCTAATTTTGCTACTGTCTTTTGGACAGGTTAGCGGTGTTAGGATTACGAAAAAATATTACTCAAGGGTCGTTCTGGTTCGCCATAACGACCCTTTCTATTATGGGCATTGTTCGATGTCATTCCCAGGCCCAAAGGACAAAGACTTTAACTGAACTCCAAGCCCCAAAGCGACTTCCGGAATTATCGAAGGATTATCGAAATAAATACGATAGGTCTAAATATAGCAACAATTGGAAATCGCAACACGGGAAATACAGCCCCGAGCAGTGGAATACAAATTCAAAATATCCAAAACCATTATCAAATAAAATGGCCTTCGCCCTTTTGATGGAATTGCGAAAATCGCAAGAAGTAAAAAATCATTTGCAATATTTACAACCTGAGCTCACTAAAATACTTGATCGCAAAAATCCATTTCCCGCCAACATCAACATTAATAATATTGATAGTGCAAGTCTCGACGAACTACCCGGAATTGGACCTTCAATCGCAAGGAGAATACTGAGATTCAGAGAAAAACTTGGTGGATTTTATTCGGCTTCACAATTGATCGAAATTCCTAAAATCGACACCACGCTCGCGGAGGTAATGTCGGCCAGAATCACCATCGACAAATCAAAACTCATTCCGCTCAACGAAAAAGTGGATTTCAAACAGCTTTATAAGCATCCATATGTTGGACCCAACAGAGCCAAAATTCTGGGCCCTTTTTTCACGCAGCATCCACAATTAACAAAACGCATTTGGCTTGATATGCAGGGTCTCAGCATGGAGGAAAAATCTAAAATCGAGCCGTATTTACGATTTATCGAATAAGGCTATTATCACTCTATGCAACACATCGAACAACCCACAAATTTCTTGAAAGAATTAGACAATGCGATTAACAGGTAAGGCCCACGTTTAATATCTTTGTAAATAATAAATATGATGAATTTCCAAGAAAGTGAAAGCGTATTGATGGTTAGACAAACCGTGCGCGATTTTGCAGACAAAAACATACGTCCGCACTTGATGGATTGGGATGAGTCTCAAACCTTCCCCATTCACATTTTTAAAGCCCTCGGCGAATTGGGTTTGATGGGTGTTTTGGTACCCGAAAAATATAACGGTTCCGGATTGAGTTATTTTGAATATGCTGCTGCCATTGAAGAATTGGCCAAAGTTTGTGGTAGTGTTGGTTTATCTATGGCAGCCCACAATAGTCTTTGCACTGGTCATATTTTGGCCTTTGCGAACGAGGAACAAAAACAAAGATGGCTACCCAAATTGGCTACGGCTGAATGGATCGGTGCATGGGGATTAACAGAAGCCAACACAGGTTCAGATGCTTTGCGTATGCAATGCGTGGCCAAAAAAGATGGCGACCACTGGGTACTTAATGGTTCAAAGAATTGGATTACCCATGGCATCACCGGCGATGTTGCGGTGGTTTTGGCGAGAACTGGCGAACTACTCGACTCCAGAGGTATTACTGCATTTGTTATAGAAAGAGGCACTCCAGGGTTCAGAGGTGGTAAAAAAGAAAATAAATTGGGTATGCGCGCCAGCGAAACGGCCGAAATGATTTTCGAAGATTGCAGAGTTCCAGAAACCAATATCCTTGGAAATATCGGCGATGGATTTATTCAAGCCATGAAAATCCTTGATGGCGGTAGAATTTCAATCGCCGCATTGTCGTTGGGTATCGCAAAAGGGGCCTATGAAGCAGCTTTGAAATACTCCAAAGAAAGAGAACAATTTGGTCAGCCTATTTCAAGTTTCCAAGCGATTGCGTTCAAATTGGCGGACATGGCGACAAGAATTGAGGCGGCAGAATTGTTGACACAAGAGGCGGCCGATAGAAAAAACAAAGGACTCAATATGACGAAAGAAGGTGCGATGGCAAAATACTATGCGTCTGAAGTAAGCGTATATTGCGCCAACGAAGCCGTGCAAATATTTGGTGGTTATGGATATACGAAAGATTTCCCCGTAGAAAAATTCTACAGAGATTGTAAACTTTGCACCATCGGAGAAGGCACAAGCGAGATTCAAAAACTCGTCATCTCAAGAAACATTTTGAAAGATTAAAAGAACTTGCCTTTATCGATAAAAACATCTATTTTTGTGACCCAAATAAAAATTTAACATGCTTATAATTAACGTAAAAGAAAACGATTCGCTGGAGAAGGCACTGAAGAAGTTCAAGAAGAAGTTTGAAAAAACTGGTGTTGTGAAAGCACTTCGTGCTCGTCAGGCATTCGAAAAGCCCTGTATTACCAAGCGTATGCAGAAAATTCGCGCCGCCTACAAGCAGAAAATGCAAATGGCCGACGTAGAAGCATAAGTTGCTACCTAGCTAGCATTTGCACGTCCAATCGTATAAACTATAGACTTTTTAAAAAGCCACCCTGCGGGTGGCTTTTTTCGTTTCCCGGATACCAATCACTTCCTCGGATGCAAAGCATGAACCTGCTTTAACTTCTCAAATGAATTCTTGGTATATACCTGGGTGGCCGACAAATTTGCGTGACCCAAAATATCCTTAATCGCCAACAAATTTGCCCCATTATTCAACATATGCGTCGCAAAGCTATGACGTAGCACGTGTGGACTCGTCTTGGCCGCATGTGAAAATAATTTCAAATACCGATTCACCATCCGATAAACCAACATAGGATAAAATGGATCACCCTTCTCCGTCTCAAACAAATAAACACCGCCGTGACTGCCCATATACTCCTTCAACCAATCCACCACCTCCGGATGCATCGGAATAATCCTCTCCTTGTTCCGCTTACCCAAAACCCGCAAACTCCCCCGATGAAAATCGATATCACCGGCCTTCAATCCAATCAACTCACTCAAACGCATCCCAGTGGTATAAAACAGCAACAAAAGCAGTCGATCCCGCTCCCCATGCTCCACCTCATTCCAAGGAAAATTCGCAAACATATTGTGTAAGTCCAACGCAGGAATGTCCTTCACCAGCATCTTCGGCATCTTCGGCAGAATAATCTTACTCATCGGATCGCCAACCATCAAACCCTGCTTGCGCAAATACTTAAACCACCCCCGCACACTAGACACTTTGCGATGCACACTTCTAGATGTCAAGCCGGCACCCAACAACATCGACATGAAACCTCGAATATGGATCGCCTTGCAATCAGCCAACGAACTCACATACTGAGTCTCCAAAAAATCTTCAAATTGCTTTAAATCGCCCGTATAGGCCGATACCGTATGAACCGACATGCGCTTAGTCTTGGCGATGTAATCTAAAAATTGATTACGCAACGATTCAAAAGCGACGCCCATGATTCAGGATTAAAATCAATCAATGGTGGCTAGCACCTTCAACTCGATCCCTATCGGAGTTGGCAAACAATTGATTTCTAACGTTGTTCTGCATGGCGGATTCTGACCAAAATATTCAGCCCACAATCGGTTGTAAGTAGGAAAATCATCCTTCATATTGGTCAAAAAGACCGTCACGTCCACAATATTATCCCAAGAACTTCCCGCATCCTCTAAAATCCAACGCACGTTCTGAAATACACTTCTGCATTGTGCCTCGATATTATAACTCTCAATCTGTCCCGCCTCATTTAACGTCACCCCGGGAATTTTCTTGGTGCCACGCTCTCTTGGACCCACACCACTCAAAAACAACAAATTGCCTACCCTCTTGGCATGTGGATACAAGCCCACTGGCTCCGGCGCTTTTCCGCTATTGATACTTTGATCAGACATAAAACAAATGTAAAGCGCACAATTGAATCTTCACGAATCCAAATTTCAACATCTGTAAAACTGTCATTCCGTTGGACACCTCACTTCCGCGGACGTGCAGGAGTTGCCGATTTTACCGGTGCAGGCTTCACCGGCGCAGGCTTAGCCTTGGTCCAAATTGGAGGTGTACGATATACAATCGCTCCAAATGTGGCACCCTGGGCCGACATTTTACCGGCAACTACCATCAATTTATTATTGGGTGTAAATCTGGCTTCTTTGGCAGTGCTTATCAGGTTCTTCTGTACCGAAACACAAACACCGGTATTCACATCCCAAACCCGAATCTCTCCATCATTACCCGTAGAAACCAAATATTGATCGTTCTTGGTAAAAGCAACAGAATTAACCTTCCAAGTATGTCCCAACAACGTCTTTAAGGGCTTTTCCGTTGCGATATCCCAAACCACCACAGATTTGTCGTTACCGCCCGTAACCATCATCCGCTTGTTGTTCGACAATCCCAAACAGTTCACCGGCATTGTATGAACCCCGGCAAAAGTTTGATATACTTTACCCGTAAAATCAATTGATTCTACGTTGTTATTACCATTATTTGCGACAAAAAATGTCTTACCGTTTGGCGCTGTAATCAAATCATTCACCGGCTTTCCATAGGTATAAAGACGTGGCTTTTGATTATTTGTAGGATTTACGATATCGTACAATCTGATTGTTCCATCCATAGAGGCCGACATTACAAACTTTCCAGTTGCTTCAAATTCCACCGCAGTAATTGCATCGCGGTGATCCATCGTTTGAAACACCAAAGACCCATCCAAAACATTCACCACACGCAGAGAGAAATCTTTGGAACCTGACGCCAATAAAGTACTCGCTGCATCAAATGTTAGACAAGTAACCGCCCCATTATGACCCGTAAACGTTTTTACCAATTTAAACATCCCCAGCGTATCGATAGAATACAGCAATATTTTCCGATCCCAACCGCCCGTAGCCACCCATTTCCCGTCAGGCGAAATCACTAAAGATTCGGTCGAAGATGTATGTCCCATCAACTTTTCCTGCACCGAGAACACGGTATCCGTTGCCAAAATTACCGGAACGCTCATCAAAACAGCAGAATCAACTCTAGCGGATTCATCAGGAGTACCTTTTCCTGCGACTTTCTCATTTGATTCAGCTGCTGCAGCCGGCTTTGCTTTTAAAGTTGAAGGCTTGGTTTGGGCAGATAACACGTTCGATGCAATCGTTGCGACTGCAAACAAAACGACCAATATCAATGACTTAAATTGTACAAATGAAGATTTAGGGCGCTGTGACATATTCATATGATTTGACTACCAAAACTAAAGCCAAAATACCCCCCAAACTGCGGTTGTGGATAATTGCTTTAAATCAAGTGTTCATCAAAGACAATTCCTTGACTCTCAAGCTTTTCTAAAATCGGCGCATACCATGATTTATCAAATGGCAAACACACTCCACGATCGGCGTGTTCCTCTTCCAAAAATGTTTCCACACCCATCGCCAAAGGCAATCCCACTGTTTTCGCCATGGCCGTTCTATCACCGCCCTCACCCATTACTTTTAACACAGAATACCAGTGTTTTTCATCGCCCGATTGATTCATCACCCCTAGCTTATGAACCATTACAACCTCATCGCGGTGGTTGGCCTCCAAAGCCCATCGATCCAATAATATTTGCTCTAAAATTTGGGCCGATGTTTTACCCACAACAACCAAATTCTCACAGCCCACTTCCAGTTGCAAAAATCGCAAATGCCCCTCGATATTCGTCAAATCTACACCTGATCCCAAAAGCGATTCAATCCACAAATCCGTATTCAAACAACCTGTGACTTTGGTAAACCACATTTCAGCCATGGATAATTGACCTGTCGCATTCACTCGAGTCGCAGCATCCGAATCCCCAGCATTTACCAAATCAATGTCATCAAACAAAACATCTTTAGATTCTGTAAACCCCTGCACCACCAAAACATCCCAAGCCGCACAGAAATATCTACGTCGCAATGTCCCACGCAACAATGTTCTAGCCTTGGTTAACCCGTACAATTTTTCATAGGTCAAACTATTGCGATTCGCATAAACATCAAACACCCCAATCCCTGGCACTGTTATTTCTCTGGCATTGGCAAAAATGAAATGACCATCCAACTGCATCACTTCGCCCGCCTCTTTCCAAATGCTAGAACCGCCTTGACCTGCCAAAACTACGTTGGTGGGATTCCATGTAAACTTGTATTTCCAAGGATTATTTTCACAGCAGGCCTCATCAACCAGACCGCCGCAATGACTTTCAAACGTCACAACATCCATACCCAACGACTTGGCGTGATCAAATAACTTACTCGCCGACAAATGATCGATTCCGGGATCCAAACCCAACTCATTCATAAATAGCAAACCCTTTACCTTGGCTTGTGCATCTAGGGCCAACATCCCTTCAGAGGTATAACTGGCGGTAAAAAGATGACATCCATGCTCTAGGCACAAATTGGCGACAGGCAAGTGCATTGGGGGAGGCAAAACACTTACCACCAAATCCAAATTCACAAGAATATCTGATACCACTTGTGGGTCCGACAAATCCGCAACTACAAGATGCGTTTTATCGTTCACCGTAAAAGAATGTTGAAGTCGATGGAAATCTAAATCATAAACATAGAGTTCTCTACCAACACGTGCGCAATACTCACCCAAATATTCCACCAAATATCCCGCACTTCTACCCGCTCCCAGTATTCCAATTTGCTTCATCGAATGATTATTTTTTGGCCCTTTGTCGTTTCGCCTCGTACAACATCAAAGACGCTGCCACAGAAACATTTAAGCTATCCACCATCCCAAACATGGGAATATTAATATTAACGCCTTTATCTCTCCAAAAATCAGAAACGCCTTCACTCTCCGTCCCAACCAGCATTGCTGTTGTTTGCGTAAGATCCATATCCCAAACACTTTTTGAATTCTCCAAAAAGGTTGTGTAAAGACGCACATCATTGGACTGTATGATGTCCCATGCCTTTTGAACCGACATTAAGAACAATGGAACCGTGAAAACTGTCCCAACGCTATTGCGAATCACTTGTGGATGATACGCATCGATGCGTTCGTCGCATATAACCACGCCATCTGCCGCAGTGGCATCGGCAGAACGAAGCAAAGCCCCTAAATTACCTGGCTTTTCAACCGATTCAACCAACAAATAAAGTCCGCCCGGTTTTGGCTTCCACTCCAACGGCTTTGAAGGCATTTCAAATATCGCAAGCGCATTTTGTCCGCTTTCCCTAACAACCACCTTAGACCAAGCCGAGCCGAGGACTTCAATCATCCAAGAAACTTCTATGTCCTTTCCGAGATTCAACAGCGCATTCAGTTCCTTCCACGACATTTTATCGGGATTGATTGCCAACTGCTTTACTATGAGCCCGGATTTCATGGCCAGCCGAATCTCATTGATGCCTTCCACGGTAAATTGACCCGCAGTCCTGCGGTTCTTGCCCTTTTCCTGCAATTCCAATACATCTTTCACCCATTGATTCTGCGCGGAAGTAATTGATTTGATCATAAATAACAGGTTTTAAAAATAGTTCTGGAAGCGATTAGCCCATGTGGCTGTTATCCTCAGACAGCCAATCGGCGTCTTTTTTCACTCGTAGGAATCGGGCAACCATCAATCCAAAAAACATATTGGCCAAAACCAAACCAGGCAGACCTGAAATATAGCTCCATAGGGTGCCCATTTGTGCCGCTCTGATTTCCTTCACCAACTTATCAAAATCGTCGTTACTCATGAACTTCATTTGCCCCAAACCGTCTTGTAGCTGCTCTATCAGGATCCCTTTTGTTTGCTCAACCAAGGTCGCATCAACCAAACTGTAAAGCACGTAATCGGCGAAACTCCCTAGTAGAACTGCAAAAAACACCGCGCGAAAACAACTACTCAGCGCCTGTTTGTATTGATAATGACTGCCTTCCAATTGCCTTCGATCGCCCAAACCACCCATAATCATGGCAGAAAGAATGATCAAAAAAGAAAGAACCGTAAAAGCGGGCAAGAATCGATATTCCCAATGTTGGGTTAGATATACGATGACTTTGGCGACAAAAATAAACACCCCAGCCAACAAGCCGTGGAACACCGAAGCGCGATTCAATAACAACTTTATCCTATCAATCATGATTTTTCATATAACATCCTTTGCGGATGGTCCCCAAAACGCGACCCTTCAATAAATCCGCTTTCCTAGGTACATTGTAAGCCTTGCTAGGATTGCGCTCGTTCATCAAACAGTATTCGCCATCCAATGTAAACAGGGTAAGATTGGCCTCAGCCCCTTCACCCATCGCCTCCACCGCAATACCCATAAATTGTCGATTCCCCTGAAACAACAAAGGCACCCACAACTCAGGTCTTTCGTATTGAAACGCTTCACACATGAGTGAAAAAGTTTGCATCAACGTGGCGGCACCCCAAGCGGCATAATCAAATTCGAGTTTTTTATTTTCGATATCTTCTGGATGGTGATTCGACATCACCGCGGAAAGCGTCCCGTCCAAAAGACCCAAAAGCAACGCCTTTCTATCCGATTCGGCGCGCAACGGTGGCAACACTTTCAAATTTTCATCAAAATCTAACATCGCCTCATCGGTATATATCAAGTTCAACGCAGGAACCGCAGCATAAATCTCTACGCCATCAGCTTTGGCCTTTCGGATGATATCTACGCTTTCCGCCGAACTCACACCCATTACCCTTAAAGGCGTTTTTAAATATTTCGCCAACTCGATATCCGCCAATAACTCAACCGTCTCACTCACCGATGGAATTCCCTTGAATCCCAAACTCGCATTCACCAAACCTTCATGAATCTTCCCGTCCGGCGCCAAGGCCTTTTGATAAGGAAAATGAATATAATTTAAACCCAATGAGTGGGCATATTGCATCAATTTTGTGCGTAAACCCAAAGAGGCACTGCCTGTAATGCCATCGGTAAATGCCAAGGCTCCAGACAAATGCATTTCATACATTTCCGCCATCTCCTTGCCTTCACCCCCAACGCTGCTATAACCCAATGGAAGTATTTCCGCGGGCAACCCTTTTCCGATGCCATTGACTTGCGCGATTACAGATTCGTTGTCGGGCTTAGGATTGCTACCACACAAAGCGGCCACTTGTGTAAATCCACCTTTCTGTGCTGCTTCGCTATAAGATAATAACGTTTCCTTCCAAGGCTCTCCTGGATCGGGACAAACGCCAAAGGGATCCATCCAACCCATAGAAACATATGCGCCTCGACCATCGATTAGCTCCGAGGCCGCCAATCCAAGTCCTTCACCCAATGCCGAGATTACGCCGTCCTTAATCACAATTTCCACACTTCGATTGTGCAACGGGTGCCCCGGAGAAAACAAAGTGACGTTTTGAAGTAATGCGGTATGGCTCATGATTTTACAGATTCAGATGGGATTATTTTTTCTCTTGATAATATGATAACAACTTCTACTGCGAAGAAAAACGCAGCCCCCCATATAAACAAGCGCCAAGGGGTGTTTAATGGGGCATTGTGCATAATCGGTGCGATTCCGTCGCCTTTGGATAGAGTTAAACCATTTCCACCAGTCACCGACATCGACTCCCAATCATCAAAACTCCGCAAATCTGATTCTTGTCGGCCCAAATTCAATGCAATTTCTACACTGTCCTTCCCACCGCTGCCAACCAACCAGAAATACCCAGGATACTGGGGCTGAGACCCTACATACATAGAAGTATGTTGGCTAGAATTCTGTTGTAAATCTATGACGATGTTGCCCGATTTGCCGCGCAGCGAAGCTGCGCGCTCATCTACTTGCACATCGCTTGGCAATGGCAACAAATTCCCGCTAAACATTTCTCCATACAGCGGCTGCTCCACCACCGCAGAAGAAGCAATAACCTGCGTAAAAATGGGCAAAAACCACGCCGATGACTTCAAAGATTGACTTCCACTGTGCAAATCACTCAGCCAAACCCAATAACTACCAGCGCCTTGAACTCTTTTTAGCAAAATCGGATCCCCACTTTCTAATTGCAATACCGTTTCAAAATCCAACGACGATTCCAATTTCAAATGGCCACCCACCCAAGGCATCTCCGTTTTTTCCGATATCGCTTCACCAAACGCCTTCTGAAATATGGGATGCTGAAACCCCGCTACCGCCAACCGATCAACCTGTATATCCCCGCCTGCACCGGAACTCCTTTTACCCAAAACACCACCTTTCGACACCTGTCCGCCCAACCACTCACCGCGCAATTCCCCAAAGCCTATATTCAAATTCTTCCGACGTATTGGATCAACGAAAAACTGCAGTACCGCCTTGCCAGAAGCCACAAAATCTCTCAAGGCAGCCAACTCTTGGCCCGAATAAACCCCATCATTTATCAAAACAATGGCATGAGCAGAACTCAAAATCCCTTTATCGCCCGCCAATAAATCGGACCTTGTAAAATCTACTTTCTTTAGCAATGGCTGTGATGCAAACATCGCAGAAACCGCACCGTCGTTACCCAAAACACCCACCAACGTCTGATTCTGTTTGATAGGATGCAAATACTTCAGATTGTCGTACCCAAACCCATCCTCATCCAACTGCAACGAACTGGCTTGCGTCATTTCCAATGCCGACAAAGCAAACTCCACCTCTGCGATTCCTTGGGCCTCCAACTTCACCGACTTCACGTGCATCGTCTTTTTCTCACCCACCATTCTTAGCGATGTTTCCTTGGACGATTCCGAATAATTCCGAATCCTGGCCTTTAGCAACACATTAGACCCCGCATCAGCATTTTGCCAAACACTCTCGTACCAAACAGTATCTATCGCCACGTTACCACCCCCTTGTGATGGATCCAAAGGATATAAAACATACTCCCAATCTACGTTGGGCGCTGATAACAATTGGGGTTTAGCAGCCAAGGCCGATAGCTGACCATCCCCAAAGGCCATGACTTTCAGGGACGAAATCCCACCCTCGTGAAGCAACTCGTCCACCTGCGCCGTCCAATCAGACCATTTTCGCTGTTGCGGACAAAGAGGAATCGTATCGATCACGGATAAAGCTTGGGCGGGCGACATCCAGCCGGTGTTGGTCAACGGATCTTGGGTAAACAACCTCACCTGGGTCTCCTGTGCCAAACCCCACAACATCGTTCTGGCTTGGGACTTAGCTTGCTCGATGATCACGCCATCCGCATTTCTGGTACCCATAGAAGAAGAATTATCGAACAGCACAACCACATGACTGTAGGCTTGATTTCGGGTGGAGGAACTACAACTCGGCATCGCAAAGGCAAACACCAAACAGGTGATACCCATCATACGAGCGAGCAAAACAATCCAATGCTGAACCTTCTTTTGCTGCCTTGCGTGCTGCAATCGCTGAATTAAGCGAAAAACACCCGGAAAGTAAATCGTTTGGGTTCTGTGAAATTGAAAAAGGTGAATCAACAGCGGAATTGCCAGCAAAAGCAATCCCCAAAGCATATTTGGCTGTTGAAAATGCATTAGAACAAACCGTTCAGTGTGCTCTCTACTTTTTGGATGATTTCAGCGGCATGCTCAGGATTTTCTTGGAAATCTATATCGTCAACATTAAAAATCAACAGTTTACCTGTATAATTTGCAATCCAAGCTTCGTAACGCTCATTTAAACGTTTGAGGTAATCCAAACGGATGGCATCTTCATAATCCCTGCCCCGCATTTGAATCTGATGAACTAGCTTGGGAATTCCGGCCCGTAGGTAAATCAACAAATCCGGCGTTTCAATCTGATTGCTAATGGCATCAAACAATTGCTTGTAGTTTTCAAAATCTCTGGTGCTCATCAAACCCATCGCATGTAAATTGGGCGCAAAAATGTAAGCATCCTCATAAATGGTCCTGTCCTGAATCACCGTTCGCTTACCGCCACGGATTTTTTGAATATCCTTCCAACGCGTGGTTAGGAAATACACCTGCAAGTTGAAACTCCAACGTTGCATGTCTTCGTAAAAATCAGAGATGTACGGATTGTCATCCATATCCTCCAATTGAACCTCCCAACCGTAATGTTTTGAGAGCAAATTGGTGAGTGTGGTTTTACCCGCGCCGATGTTACCTGCAACCGCAATGTGCTTAGCCATACTGCAATAATACGAAGGTCTTGCACCCCCTTACAAATCATTACAAAACAAAAGTTTTACACAATCCATTTTAGACCATGATTCCTGTAACTTTTCCTTAAAAATCGGGGGTTTAGGCCTAATTTTGCAAATAATTCATGCCAAGCAAAAAAACCGAGGCCACCGCCTCACAATGGGTACTGTTTAAAAGAATATTGGCGCTGGCCAAATTTCAACGACATTGGATGATAATCGCGGTTATTTTGACCATCATTCAGAGCGTTATCACCGCATTTCAACCCTACCTCTACAAAACTGTCATCGATGAAGTTATCATCCCAAAACAGTTCCAACTGCTGGAAAAATGGGCCCTGATTTTACTCATTTGGCTCATCGTACAAGCCCTGCTGGGATTCGCAAACTCCTACCTTTCTGAATCCATCGCCCAATCTGTGATACTCAAATTACGACAGTATATATACGACCACCTTACCCGATTAAAACTGTCGTTTTACGACAAAACCCCCGTAGGGACAGCCGTTACCAGGTCTATTAGCGATGTACAAACCATCACCGATTTGTTCTCATCCGGCGTAATCACCATTGCCGGCGACCTCATTCAAATCATCGTAATCATGAGTTGCATGTTCTATATGGACGTAAAACTCACGCTCATCACCCTTACTGTGGTTCCCGTGCTGCTTTTTGCGGCCAACCGATTCCGGAAAGGCATCCGCGATACCTTCCAAGACGTCAGAAATCAAGTCGCCAAGCTAAACGCCTTCCTCCAAGAACGTATCACAGGGATGCAAATCGTGCAGCTCTTTAACCGCGAAAAGGAAGAAAAACGCAGGTTCGACCAAATCAACCAAGCCCACCGCGATGCCAACATCCGCAGCGTATATTACTATTCCATCTTCTTCCCAATCGTTGAAGTCCTCGTTGCAGTTAGCTTCGCCTTAATCGTTTGGTATGGTAGCGGTTCTCTCGTTCGCGGAAGCATCGAATTTGGTGAACTAACCGCCTTTATTATGTTCATCAACTTGTTTTTTAGGCCGATTCGCGCCATTGCAGACCGATTTAACAACATTCAAATGGGCATCGTAGCGGCAGATCGTATTTTTAAACTCATCGACGATGTCGACAATATCGAACAAACCACCGAAGTAGCGGCACCAAAATTCAGCGGCGATGTAAAATTTGATCATGTTTGGTTTGCTTATCAGAACGAAGAATGGGTCCTGCGTGATGTCAGCTTTCATTTGCCCCAAGGGAAAACAATGGCTATCGTGGGTGCTACCGGTTCGGGTAAGACCACCATTGCTAGCCTCGTTAACCAGCTCTATCAGCAACAAAAAGGCGATATTTTACTCGACGATATCAACATTCAGTCGTTGAATATCACTTCTGTACGACAGCAAATTGCGCTGGTTCTGCAGGATGTATTCCTTTTCAGCGGCAGCGTAAAAGACAATATCCGATTGCACAACGACGAAATCGACATTCAGAAAATGATTGATGCGGCCCGCTCGATTGGCGCTTACGAATTCATCGAAAAACTTCCTGGCGGATTTGATTACAATGTGATGGAGCGCGGAATGACCCTCTCCCTAGGCCAACGTCAGTTAGTTAGTTTTATACGAGCCCTCGCCTTTGACCCAAGAATCATCTTATTGGACGAGGCCACCAGCTCTATAGATACAGAAACGGAGCAGCTGATTCAAAAAGCCATCGACCGCTTATTAGAGAACCGCACCGCCATTGTAATTGCACACCGCTTGAGCACAATTGCCAAAGCCGATGAAATCCTAGTGCTAGAAAAAGGCGAAGTCAAAGAGCGCGGCAATCACGCCACATTGATGGCAGCTGGCGGACATTATGCGCACTTGTACGAAACACAAATCGCCGAGTAAATCCTCGATTCGCCAATAAAACAGAGAGGGCGGCCAATGGCCGCCCTCTCTGTTAATACATATTTTTAAACGATTGAAGATTACGCCTCTACAGCAGCCTCTTCAGGTTCATCATATTTAGCAGCCATCATACGCTCGTACTCTTCCTTAGAACCAGTAATCACTTCCTGGAATCTACGTAAGCCAGTACCCGCAGGAATCAAATGACCCACAATTACGTTCTCCTTCAAACCTCTCAGTTCGTCGATCTTACCCGAAATTGCAGCCTCATTCAATACTTTAGTGGTTTCCTGGAACGATGCAGCACTCATGAAACTCTGAGTTCCCAATGATGCCCTTGTGATACCTTGTAACACCGGAGTAGCTGTAGCAGATACCGCATCGCGATATTGCACTAACTTCATGTCCTGACGACGCAATGTGCTGTTTTCCTGACGTAAATCTTTCAAACTCACAATTTGTCCGGCATGCATATTTGTGCTATCACCTGGATCTGTTACAAATTTCTTATCCCAAATGTTATCATTCTCCAAACGCAACGTCCAACGGTCGGCGATTTCACCTTCCAAGAAACGAGTATCGCCTGGATCAACGATTTCCATTTTCTGCATCATCTGACGTACAATTACTTCAATGTGCTTGTCGTTGATAGTTACACCCTGTAAACGATATACTTCCTGAATACCATTCAATACATAACGCTGTACTGATGCTGGTCCTTCAATACGAAGAATATCTTGAGGTGTAATTGCACCGTCACTCAACGGCTGACCTGCTCTCACATAGTCGCCATCGTGAACCAAAATGTGCTTAGACAATGGCACTTGGTAATGTTTCACTTCATCGTCCTTAGACGTAATGATGATTTCCTGGTTACCACGCTTCGACAAACCGTAAGTTACAACACCATCGATCTCAGCAACAACTGCTGGATTAGACGGGTTACGTGCTTCAAACAATTCCGTTACGCGAGGAAGACCACCCGTGATATCACGAGTTCTAGTAGCCGAACGAGGAATTTTCGCCAATACATCACCACCCTTAACGGAAGAACCCTTCTTGGCAACCAAGATAGCACCCATAGGCATGTTGAATATTTTGGTTACTTCATCGTCACCTTCTACACGGAACTGAGGCACCTTCGTCTTATCGCGACTTTCTACAATCACCAATTCAGACAATCCTGTTTGCTCATCACCCTCTTCACGCATGTTCACACCTTCAATGATGTTTTCGTAAGTCACCTTACCATCAATGTCGGAAATGATCAACGTGTTAAAAGGATCCCATGTGCACATGACATCGCCTTTTTTCGCTTTTTGTCCTTCTTTTACCATCAAAACGGCACCATAAGGGATATTGTAAGTTGTGATCACAGTCTTGGTCTTAGGTTCCAAAACTCTCACTTCGCCAGAACGACCCAATACGATTTCCGAATTCTTGGCTTCGCCATTTTCATCGGTATCAAATTTGGTCACAGTACGCATCCCGTCGAAGCTAATCACACCTTCATATTTGGTTGTCAATGTGTTTTCCGCGGCAATGTTCAACGCCGCACCACCCGTGTGGAAAGTACGCAACGTCAACTGAGTTCCTGGTTCACCAATAGACTGTGCAGCAATTACGCCCACGGCCTCACCCGCTTGAACCATTCTTCCAGTAGACAAGTTACGACCATAACAAGCAGCACAAACACCTGTCAACGTTTCGCAAGTCAATACCGAACGGATTTCCAACTCTTCAATTCCTGCATCCTCAATGGCATGAGAGATTTCTTCTGTCAATTCCTGACCTCCAGAAACAATCAACTCACCCGTTTTTGGATGATAAACTCGATCCAACGCAGTTCTACCCAAGATACGTTCGTATAATGGCTCCGCGATTTCATCGTTATTCATCAATGCACTCATCGCAATACCTCTTAGAGTACCACAATCAGGCTCAGTAATTACTACATCCTGCGCAACGTCGTGCAAACGACGGGTCAAGTAACCCGCATCCGCAGTTTTCAACGCCGTATCGGCCAAACCTTTACGAGCACCGTGTGTAGATACGAAGTATTCCAATACGTTCAAACCTTCTTTGAAGTTCGAAATAATTGGGTTTTCAATGGTATCACCACCAGAACCACCTGTGTTCTTTTGAGGCTTAGCCATCAAACCACGCATACCACCCAACTGACGAATTTGCTCCTTAGAACCGCGGGCTCCAGAATCCAACATCATATAAATTGGGTTGAAACCTTGGTCTTCGTTCTGCAAATCATTGATCAATACACGAGCCAACTGGTTGTTTACACGTGTCCACAAATCAATTACCTGGTTGTAACGCTCATTGTTTGTAATGAATCCCATATCGGCATTCGCCTGGATCTCCAACACTTCTTCCATCGCTTTGCTAACCAACTGTTCTTTCTCAACAGGGATTTTTACATAGCTCAAGTTAAAGCTCAATCCGCCTTTAAATGCGTAGTGGAATCCTAAATTCTTGATGTTATCCAAGAAATCTGCAGCCTTAGCAACACCGCTCAAACGAATGATGTTGGTAATGATATCACGCAAATTCTTCTTCTTCAACAATTCGTTGATGTATCCAACCTCGCTCGGAACCACTTGGTTAAATAGGATACGACCAATGGTTGTGTCAATGATTTTTTCAACCAACTCACCATTCTCCAATACCGTAGCCTTACATTTCACTTTTGAATGCAATTCGGCACGACCTTCATTGTAAGCGATGATGGCTTCTTCAGCGCCATAGAACGACAAACCTTCACCTTTTACTGGGTGTTCAGCGGTTGCCTTACGCTCTTTGGTGATGTAGTACAATCCCAAGATCATATCCTGAGAAGGAACGGTAATAGGTGCACCATTTGCAGGGTTCAAAATGTTGTGCGATGCCAACATCAACAACTGAGCTTCCGCTACAGCTGCGTTGCCCAAAGGCACGTGAACCGCCATCTGGTCACCATCAAAATCCGCGTTAAAACCAGAACAAACCAATGGGTGCAACTGAATCGCCTTGCCCTCAACCAACTTAGGCTGGAAAGCTTGGATACCCAATCTGTGAAGCGTAGGAGCACGGTTCAACAACACTGGATGACCTTTCAATATATTTTCCAAGATATCCCAAATCACCGGATCTTTTTTCTCTACGATTTTCTTCGCAGTTTTTACGGTTTTTACGATACCCCTTTCAATCAATTTACGAATGATAAACGGCTTAAACAATTCCGCAGCCATGTTCTTTGGCAATCCACACTCGTTCAATTTGAGTGTAGGTCCTACCACGATTACAGAACGACCAGAATAGTCAACACGCTTACCCAACAAGTTCTGACGGAAACGACCTTGCTTACCCTTAAGCATATCGCTCAAAGATTTCAAAGGACGATTGCCTTCGCTCTTCACAGCGCTAGCACGACGGGTGTTATCCAACAATGAATCAACCGCTTCCTGCAACATACGCTTCTCGTTACGCAAGATCACCTCAGGGGCTTTGATCTCAACCAAACGCTTCAAACGGTTGTTACGGATAATTACACGGCGATACAAATCATTCAAATCTGAAGTCGCAAATCTTCCACCTTCCAATGGCACCAATGGGCGCAATTCTGGCGGAATCACTGGCAACATCTTCATTATCATCCACTCCGGACGATTTTCACCGGTTAACTGAGCACCGCGGAAGCTTTCGATTACTTTCAAACGCTTCAACGCCTCTTGCTTACGTTGTTGTGAAGTCTCAGTGGCAGCCTGGTTACGCAAGTCGTAACTCAACGTATCCAAGTTTACACGCTTCAACAATTCTTCCAACGCTTCAGCACCCATCATGGCTACAAATTTGTTAGGATCAGAATTCTCCAACATCTGATTTTCTTTTGGTAAAGAATCAACGATGTCCAAATATTCTTCCTCTGTTAACAAATCCAAATAATTTACGTTGCTCGCCGCACCAGTTTGAATAACCACGTAGCGCTCATAGTAAATCACCATGTCCAATTTCTTGGTAGGGATACCTAATAAGTAACCAATTTTGTTTGGCAATGAACGGAAGTACCAAATGTGCGCAACAGGTACCACCAAGTTGATGTGACCCATACGCTCTCTACGTACTTTCTTTTCAGTTACCTCAACACCACAACGGTCACAAACAATACCCTTGTAACGGATACGCTTGTATTTTCCGCAATGACATTCGTAATCCTTGATAGGACCAAATATGCGCTCACAGAACAAACCACCCATTTCGGGTTTGTAACTGCGATAGTTGATGGTTTCGGGTTTAACTACCTCACCGAAACTGCGACGTAATATGTTTTCAGGAGAAGCAAGCGAGATACGGATCTTGCTAAAGTTGTTCCCTTGTTTTTGTGTTTTCTTTTGAAGTTGCATGATTGGTTTCTAGAGATTAATCCATAAATGTTACTTCCAAGCCCAAACCGCGGAGCTCGTGCAGCAATACGTTAAATGACTCTGGGGTTCCGATGTTAGTGATGTTATCACCTTTTACGATGGCTTCGTACGCTTTCGCCCTACCCGTAATGTCATCCGACTTCACAGTTAAGATTTCACGCAAGATATTGGCAGCACCAAATGCTTCCAATGCCCAAACTTCCATCTCACCAAAACGCTGACCACCAAACTGAGCTTTACCACCCAATGGCTGTTGCGTAATCAATGAATATGGACCGATTGAACGAGCGTGCATCTTATCATCCACCATGTGACCTAGTTTCAACATATAGGTGATACCTACTGTCGTTGGTTGATCAAATCTGTCACCACTCAATCCGTCGTTCAAATACACCAAACCGTTCTTAGGGATACCTGCTTTTTCAGTTACCTCATCGATCTCAGCCATGGTAGCACCATCAAAGATTGGTGTCGCAAAACGCACACCCATTTCTTTTCCCGCCCAAGCCAATACGGTTTCATAAATCTGACCCAAGTTCATACGTGAAGGTACACCCAATGGGTTCAACACGATGTCCATTGGAGTTCCATCATTCAAGAATGGCATATCTTCCTCACGAACAATACGAGCAACAATACCCTTGTTCCCGTGACGACCTGCCATCTTATCTCCCACTTTCAATTTACGCTTATTGGCTACATAAACTTTCGCCAACTGAAGGATACCGGTTGGCAATTCATCACCCACACTGATAGAGTAATGCTCGCGCTTGTAATTGGTAACCTTTTCGTTATTTACATTGATGAAGTTGGTTAAACAACGAACAACAAAACTGTTTTTGTCCGCATCACTCGTCCAATTGTGGTAGTTCACATTGCTGTAATCAATGCTCATCAAGTTCTTTTGAGTGAACTTGGTTCCCTTTGGAATCAACTCTTCGCTGTACATATTATATACACCTTGAGAAGTTTTTCCGCCCACCAATTGGAATAATTTTTTAACCAATTCGTCTTTCAACATGCCCAATTCCTTGCGATGATCATCATCCATCTTAGACAAGCGAGATTTATCACCCGTACGAGTCGACTTATCTTTTTTGCTCTTCGAGAACAATTTCTTATCAATCACAACACCTTGAGCACCTGGGGATGCTTTCAAAGAAGCGTCTTTTACGTCGCCCGCTTTGTCACCAAAGATGGCACGCAACAACTTTTCTTCTGGAGATGGTTCAGTCTCACCTTTTGGTGTGATTTTACCAATCAGAATATCGCCTTCCTTTACTTCAGCTCCAACACGAATCAAACCGTTGTCGTCCAAGTTACGAGTCATTTCCTCACTCACGTTCGGAATGTCATTCGTTAACTCTTCTTCACCACGCTTTGTATCGCGCACTTCCAATTCGTATTCAGTGATATAAACGGTTGTATACCAATCGTCTTTTACTACTTTTTCAGAAATTACAATCGCATCCTCAAAGTTATAACCCTGCCAAGGCATGTAAGCCACACGCAAGTTTCTACCCAATGCCAATTCTCCGCCTTGGGTTGCATAACCTTCACAAAGAACTTCACCCTTGCTCACTCTGTCGCCTTTCTTAACGATCGGACGCAAGTTGATACAAGAGTTTTGGTTGGTTCTGCGGAATTTGATCAAATGATAAGTTTTGGTATCTCCAGTAAAGCTCACCAAATCGTCAAAATCATTGTGGTCGTAGCGAATGCGAATCTCACGAGAATCAACATACACCACTTCACCATTGCCTTCGGCATTGATTAAGGAGCGACTGTCGCGAGCCACTTTTTCTTCCAAACCAGTTCCAACAATCGGTGCTTCAGGACGCAACAATGGTACGGCCTGACGTTGCATGTTAGACCCCATCAACGCACGGTTTGCATCATCATGCTCCAAGAAAGGAATCAATGATGCCGCAATCGATACGATTTGGTTAGGAGCTACGTCCATATATTCTAACTGCGCTGGGTTCACCAATGGGAAGTCACCTTCCTTACGGCTCTTCACCAACGTAGTCATAAAGTTTCCTTTTTCGTCCAACTCGGCATTGGCCTGAGCGATCGTTTTACCATCCTCTTCCTCTGCAGAAAGATAAACGATGCCACTTTCAACTTTCCCGTTAACGACCTTACGATAAGGAGTTTCCAAGAAGCCCATTCCATTAATCTTTGCGTGTACACATAAAGAAGAAATCAAACCGATGTTTGGTCCTTCAGGGGTTTCAATAGTACACAAACGACCGTAGTGCGTGTAGTGTACGTCACGAACCTCAAAACCGGCACGTTCACGACTCAAACCACCCGGACCAAGTGCGCTCAAACGACGTTTGTGCGTAATTTCTGCCAAAGGATTGATTTGATCTAAGAACTGACTCAGCTGGTTGGTACCGAAGAATGAATTAATTACACTCGATAATGTACGAGCATTCACCAAATCCTGAGGTGTGAATACTTCGTTATCACGAATATTCATTTTCTCACGGATGGTTCTTGCCATACGCGCCAAACCAACACCAAACTGAGCATACAATTGCTCACCTACGGTGCGGACACGACGGTTACTCAAGTGATCAATATCATCCAATATTTCTGAACCGTTATACAATTCAATCAAATACTTGATGATGCTGATAATATCGTCTTTTGTCAATACGCGTACTTCCATAGGAGTGTTAATCTCCAATTTCTTGTTAATACGGTAACGACCTACTTCACCTAAGTCATAACGCTTGTCTGAGAAGAACAAACGCTCAATAATACCACGGGCGGTTTCTTCATCCGGTGGATCTGCATTCCGCAATTGACGGTAGATTACTTCCAACGCTTCTTTTCCGTTGTTTGAAGTATCTTTTTGCAAGGTGTTATAAATCACATCGTAGCTGATTCCGTTTTCAGTTTCAGCATTCAAAATAATTGACTTAACGCCCGCCTCAACAATCAAGTCTATATGATCTTCTACCAATAATGTATCACGCTCCAAGATTACCTCGTTGCGTTCGATACTTACTACCTCACCAGTATCTTCATCCACAAAATCCTCAATCCACGTACGCAAAACCCTAGCGGCCAATTTCCTACCAATCACACGCTTCAAGCCAGCTTTTGATACTTTCACCTCTTCGCTCAATCCGAAGATATCAAGAATATCCTTGTCACTTTCAAAACCGATGGCGCGCAACAACGTTGTTACCGGGAATTTCTTCTTACGGTCGATGTATGCGTACATTACCGCATTCACATCCGTTGCAAATTCAATCCAAGAACCCTTGAATGGAATTACACGAGCTGAATATAACTTTGTTCCGTTGCTGTGAACACTTTGGCCAAAGAATACGCCTGGTGAACGGTGCAACTGACTTACGATTACGCGTTCAGCACCATTAATGATAAAAGTACCATTGGGCGACATGTAAGGGATAGTTCCCAAATAAACGTCTTGAACAATGGTTTGAAAGTCTTCATGTTCTGGGTCGTTACAACTCAACTTCAACTTAGCCTTCAAAGGCACAGCGTAAGTTAAACCGCGTTCGATACACTCATTGATGACATATCTTGGGGGATCCACGAAATAATCAAGGAATTCCAACACAAAGATGTTGCGGGTATCGGTGATAGGAAAGTTCTCACGGAAAACTTCAAACAATCCCTCTCCTTCGCGCTTGTCAGCGGGTGTATCTAACTGGAAAAACTCTTGAAACGATTGGAGTTGTACGTCCAGAAAATCAGGGTACTCAATGGCGTGTTTTACCTTACCAAATGAGATCCTTTTGTTGTGTGTGGTGCTCAATTTTTTTGTTTTTAATGGTTTGACAGTAGTGTTGGTACTAAAAACGCCCAAAAGGCCCGCGGAATATCCGGGGCCTTAGGGTTAAATGGGGGAGTGTTTACTTAATTTCAACTGTAGCTCCGGCATCTTTCAATTTAGCTGCAAAATCTTCGGCTTCTGATTTAGAAACCTTCTCTTTTACTGCCTTAGGAGCACCGTCTACTAAGTCTTTTGCTTCTTTCAAGCCCAAGCCTGTTAAGTCTTTAACGATCTTTACGATCTGTAATTTGGCGTCGCCTGCGCTAACCAAGACTACATCAAATTCTGTTTGCTCAGCAGCAGCGGCTTCGCCACCACCTGCAGCAGGCGCAGCAACAGCCACAGCAGCAGCTGCAGGCTCAATACCATGCTCATCTTTCAAAATTTGAGCAAGCTCGTTAACCTCTTTTACAGTAAGGTTTACCAACTGGTTCGCGAATTCTTTTAAATCTACCATTGTTATTTAATTTAAGTGTTTTTTTTGTTTAGTTTCTTTGTTCAAGCGCCTTAATTAAGCCGCCAATTTTTTGTGGTCCGTTGGCTTGCAATGCACCAATAACATTTTTGATGGGTGACTGCAACAAACCGATGATTTCGCCGATCAATTCTTCTCTTGACTTCAATTTGATCAAAGCCATCAACTGATCGTCGCCGATGAATACTGAATTATCAATCCAAGCACCCTTCAACAATACATTTGGAGATGTAGCACGGAAATCCTTGATAGATTGAGCAGGTGCCTTTTGAGACTCCGCTGTCATTACACAAGTAGTTCCTTTCAATATGCCTTTCAAATCACCAAAATCTTTGCCGCTCTGCTCCATTGCAATACGCAACAAAGTGTTCTTTACCATACGCATTTCTACACCACGTTCGAACAACATACGACGCAATTGGTTGGTTTGGTTTGCCGTTAGACCCGTTGTATCTGTAAGATAAACAAAACTGTTTGTCTTAAAGGTTTCGGTTAACTCGGCAACCACTGTTGATTTATCTGCCTTATTCATCGCTTATAATCCTGGGATTGATTTAATGTCTATACTCACACTAGGACTCATGGTACTGCTCATGAAGATACTGCGGAAATACGTTCCCTTTGCAGCACTTGGCTTCAATCGTTGCAATACTTGCACTAATTCCAATGCATTTTCACTCAATTTGTCAGATTCGAAAGATACCTTTCCAACTGAAGTGTGGATGATTCCAGTTTTGTCAACCTTAAAGTCGATTTTACCCGCCTTAACCTCAACAACTGCTTTTCCTACTTCCAATGTAACTGTACCACTCTTTGGATTTGGCATCAAGTTACGAGGACCTAAGATTTTGCCCAAACGACCCAACTTTGCCATTACACTAGGTACAGCAATGATGATATCGATATCGGTCCAACCACCAGCGATTTTCTCGATGTAATCGTCCAAACCTACGTGATCAGCACCCGCGTCGCGCGCTTCCTGTTCTTTATCTGCTGTACAAAGTACCAACGTACGAACCACCTTACCCAAACCGTGTGGCAAAGATGCAACGCCACGTACCATTTGATTGGCCTGACGGGGATCTACGCCCAAACGAACATCGATATCTACCGATGCGTCAAATTTGGTGGATGAAATTTGCTTAAGGATGTTACTAGCCTCGAGCAAAGTATACGACTTGGTGTTGTCGTATTTAGCTTCCGCTTCTTTTCTTTTTTTACCAACTTTCATAATTCAAATCAATTAAATGGGGCATCCCCTGTTACCGTGATACCCATACTGCGGGCTGTACCTGCAACCAATTTCATGGCAGACTCTACAGTAAAGCAATTCAAATCTGGCATTTTGTCCTGAGCGATGGTTTGAACCACATCCCATGATACAGAACCTACCTTCTTACGGTTGGGTTCAGTAGAGCCTTTTTGGAGCTTAGTAGCTTCCAACAATTGAATTGCCACTGGGGGAGTTTTGATGACGAAGTCGAATGATTTGTCCGAATAAACGGAAATCACGACCGGCAACACCTTCCCCATCTTGTCCTGCGTGCGCGCATTGAATTGTTTGCAAAAATCCATGATGTTCAAACCTTTTGAACCCAAAGCCGGACCGATTGGAGGCGAAGGGTTTGCTTGACCACCTTTTACCTGGAGCTTGACGAAACCTGTTATTTCTTTTGCCATTGTTACTGTTACAATTTTTGTATTTGGTTATAATTTAACTCAAGAGGTGTACGGCGACCGAAAATCTTCACCATAACCTTGAGCTTGCGCTTTTCTTCGTTTACTTCTTCGATAACACCGTCGAAATCATTGAACGGTCCATCTACCACTTTCACCGACTCACCTACTAGGAAGTGTTCTTCATCCATTGCATCAGAATCGCTAAGGCTATCTGCTGTTCCCAAAATACGACTTAATTCGTTTGGACGCAATGGAACAGGTTGGTCTTTAGATCCTAAGAACCCAACTACTCCTGTAACACTCTTGATCAAAGGCATGATTTCTGGGTCAGATAAATCGGCATGAACTAAAATGTATCCTGGAAATGCATTTCTCTCCTTAATTGCCTTTTTACCGTTCTTAATCAAATAAACCTTCTCTGTAGGGATCAGAATTTCAGGCACAAAGTCGCTCTTACGATCGCGCTCGAGCTCAACCGTAATACTGTGCTTCACCTTCTTTTCCTGTCCGGTAATTGCACGAACCACGTACCACTTGTGTCTGTCTTCTGCCGTTGTCATGATTATTTGAATAGTTTATAAAATTGGGTTAAACTTACACCCAATACGCTGTCAAGCCCCCATATTACTAGGGCAAATAATAATGAAGCGACAAGCACAATCCATGTGCTTTCCCTCAATTCTTCCCATGTAGGCCAGCTGACTTTGTTAACCAACTCGTCTCTGGTCTCACGGAAATAGTTATTTATTCTTCCAAACATCGCGCTTTTATTAGCACGGGCACAAGGATTCGAACCCTGATCAAAGGTTTTGGAGACCTCTATTCTACCATTGAACTATGCCCGTATAAATGAGAGCATCTTGCAATGCCCCCATTATATTCTTAATAGCTCGGCTATTACTCGATAATCTCAGTTACCTGACCAGCACCTACGGTTCTTCCACCCTCACGGATAGCGAAACGCAAGTTCTTTTCCATAGCGATAGGCTGAATCAATTCAACTGTAATTGATACGTTATCACCAGGCATGATCATTTCTGTACCTGCAGGCAAACTGATTTCACCAGTTACGTCTGTAGTACGGAAGTAAAACTGTGGACGGTACTTATTAAAGAATGGAGTATGACGTCCACCCTCTTCTTTGCTCAATACGTAAACCTCAGCATGGAACTTCTTGTGAGGAGTAACTGACTTAGGAGCACAGATAACCATACCGCGACGGATATCATTTTTGTCGATACCACGCAACAAGATACCAGCGTTATCACCTGCTTCACCACGATCCAACAACTTACGGAACATTTCTACTCCAGTACAAGTTGATGTCAATGTTGAACCAAATCCGATGATTTCTACAGAATCTTGAACGTTGATCACACCACGCTCGATACGACCAGTAGCAACTGTACCACGACCAGTGATCGAGAATACATCTTCTACAGGCATCAAGAAAGGCTGATCCACCAAACGTGGTGGAACTGGGATCCACTCATCTACAGCAGTCATCAATTCCATGATAGTGCCTACCCACTTCTCGTCTCCATTCAATCCACCCAAAGCAGATCCACGGATAATTGGAGTGTCAGATGAGAATTCGTAGAATTCCAACAATTCACGCATCTCCATTTCAACTAAATCCAACATTTCTGGATCGTCTACCATGTCGACTTTGTTCATGAATACAACCAAACGAGGAACACCAACCTGACGAGCCAACAAGATATGTTCGCGTGTCTGTGGCATTGGACCGTCTGTAGACGCAACCACCAAAATCGCACCGTCCATCTGTGCAGCACCCGTTACCATGTTCTTTACATAGTCGGCGTGACCTGGACAGTCAACGTGAGCGTAGTGACGGTTGGCCGTTGAATACTCAACGTGAGCCGTGTTAATTGTGATACCGCGCTCTTTCTCTTCAGGAGCAGAGTCGATTGACTCGAATGAACGCATTTCAGAAAGACCAGCCTTGGCCAGTACAGTAGTGATGGCCGCAGTCAAAGTGGTCTTACCGTGGTCTACGTGACCAATAGTACCAATGTTCAAGTGCGGCTTGGAACGGTCAAATGTTTCTTTTGCCATAGTTGTTTGTTTTGTGTTGTTTTTGTTTTTGAGCCAATGAGGGGAATTGAACCCCTGACCTTTTCCTTACCAAGGAAACGCTCTACCCCTGAGCTACATCGGCTTATCCCCACAAGAGTTGCCCCTTGTTTCGATGCGAGCGGGAGACGAGGCTCGAACTCGCGACCTACAGCTTGGAAGGCTGTCGCTCTACCAACTGAGCTACTCCCGCATTATTAGACATAAAAGTGTAGTGGGGGCAAGTGGACTCGAACCACTGGACCCGAAGGAGCGGATTTACAGTCCGCCGCAATTGCCGCTATGCGATGCCCCCAATAAATCCAAGGTTCCCCCATGATCGGTTGCACTTTTATATCTTGAGCCACCAGTCGGGATCGAACCAACGACCTACTGATTACAAGTCAGTTGCTCTACCAGCTGAGCTATGGTGGCTTTTAAAGTTAAGAACATGTGTGACCGAGGCCACTATCCCAAAAAGGACTGCAAAAATAGTATTTATTTATGAATTGACAAACCCTTATTGCATTTTTTACACATTAATTTTACTGTCCAATTCATCCTTCCCCCAAAAACACCATTTCCTCAATTACCAATCTTGCCTCAACAATTTCTTTTATACCTTTGTGCCCTATGCAAAAACGCATCCTTATCGCCCTAACCCTATTGATCTCTGCTATCCTCATTACCTTTGTGTTATGGCGAAATATCAATAGTACTACCGCAATTTCCCACGACATATTTGCGCTAAAATCGCCGCAGAAAATTACCAAAATTATCTTCTCCCCCAACAATACAAAACTGCCTTATCTTTCGATAGAAAAAATAAATGACCATTGGATCGTTCGTACAGAAACCCAAACTTTTCCCGCCGATACCCATGCAATTCATGAATTACTCTATTGGGCAATGCCACAATTGCAAGTAAAATGTCCCGTGGCCAACGCCTCAAAAGAAACCGTAACCAAAGATATCGCCCTAAACGGCACAAAAGTCATCTTCTCACAAGAAAACAAAGAAGTACATACCCTTTACGTTGGATTCCCAACGCCCACCCAAGACGCTACCTATATGTATTTCCCGGGGACAGAACGACCTTGCGAAATTACAGTCCCGGGATTTGTTGGCTACCTTACCCCCTATTTCAATACCAATATTCAACTCTGGAGGTCGATGTTTATGATCGATGCGTCCGTCACCGACATCAAATCGATAAAAATCACCTACCCCGCACAACCCCAAGAATCATTTATGATTTCCCAAGATCACGATCGAATCGAATTAAAAAACCTTTCCAACCAACCCATTGCAGCCAACCAAAGCTTAATCGCTGGATATTTGGAATTGTCTAAGACGCTCGCCCGCGAAGCGGGCGAGCCAGCCGGTATTAACAATAGCACCGCCGCTGTCAAACTAATCACCCAATCCCAACCCGTCGTGATTTTTGAATATACCTTCGCCTCTCAAGCCGCCAAAACCATCACCATCTACCCAATGGACGTTACAGCAGGCGAAACCTATAGCATGGAAGAGAAAAATGGCAAACTCAAAACCAAAGAAACCAATATTTACTGGGCCAAAGAATCGGGTGATCCCCTGCTTTGGGTGATTCAAGACATCGTTTTGCATAACCGACTTAAAAAACTCAGCGATTTCAGCAGTCGTTAACCCCAAAGCCAACCGGAAAGTCACCCTCTCAACCAAAGTAAACCCGCAAATTATTTCTTCAACCAATCCACAAATCATACAGTGAAATTTCAGTTTTCCATCGCCGGTGCCGTCCTTGGCCTCATGTCTTCAGGCCCAACTGGCGCAGTCATAGGCTTTCTCGTTGGCATGTACATCGACTTCGTAAATACCCCTGAAAGCGAACGAAATAAAACCAGTAGCGCCTACCAACAGCGAAGCCATAGCCAAGACTATTACAGCGACAGCTACCCGCCTTCCGATTTCAAAAACTCGCTGCTTATTTTAATAGCAGCCACTATGAATGCCGATGGGTCTGTATTGAGAAGCGAACTCGATATGGTTAAATCGATGCTCATCCGCACCTACGGAGAAGACGAAGCCCGAATGCTACTGCTCCGACTTCGCGATTACCTCAAACAGTCGCACAACCTTGCCGAAGTCTGTCGAAACCTCCGCAACCGCATGGGCTATTCCCCTAGATTAGAATTGCTTCACGTACTTTTTAGAATTTCCCGCGCCGATGGCGATATCTCAGCCCCCGAAATCAACCTACTGCAACAAATCGCCACGCAACTTGGAATCAGCACCCCCGACTATCTTTCCATTCGGGCGATGTTTGTTTCCACCCCCGATAGCGATTTTCAGATTTTAGAGATCAGCACCTCAGCCACCGAAGAAGAAGCCAAAAAAGCCTATCGCAAAATGGTAATGCGCTTTCACCCAGACCGTCTCGGTAGTCTAGACGATGCAGAACGAAAAGCCGCCGAATCCAAATTTATCAAGGTCCAACAAGCCTACGAAAACATCAAAAAATCCAA